>NZ_JBKHKK010000011.1:0-144506 GCF_046546555.1 Pedobacter sp. JCM 36344 | reverse complement strand
TAATCTGCAGGGTATTCTTGTTTACAGACAGTTTTAGCACGCGGTTCCGGTACTCACAGGTAAGATGATTATCTTTCTCTTTTTAACTAGCTGTGATGGGTTTCCCTGATAGATGCAATTTGCCTCAAGGCTTTTGTTTGCCACTGAACCGACACAAAGAACTGACTGAGATTCAGCAGTAACACCAGGACATATTATGCTGTTCGCGCAAATCCAAACTCCGTCTTCCAGAATTATCTGACCAGTGATTAGATCGAAAGTTTGCAGATTGTAATTATGATTACCTGTTAATAGCATTGCTCCTTGAGAGATGCATACGTGATTGCCTATAGTCACCTGATCGAGATTTTCAATAATACAACTACCTAGCCAAGAATAATTGCCCACTGTTAGTTTCCAGGGATACTTAATTTGTATATGTGGTTTTATCCTAACATCGTGGCCTATGTTTGATCCAAAAATCCTAAGCAACCATACGAGGACATTGCTTAATGGCATGATCCCTGATCTGAAAAAGACTAAATTGACTATGTACCAACAAAGAACTTTGGTATATGACGCTCCTACTTTAAAATTACCTGTATCAAATTCCTTCGACAACTTAGTAGTTAAGTTGTTATTTGTCATGTTTTAAAAAGCTTAGGTATATATAGGAAAATATTAGAATCGTGGCATATGTCAAGAAGTTAAAAATGTCGTGATGGTCAAGATTCATTATATTTAGGCTCGGTTTATTATATATTGCTACTAGCAGGAGTCTGCAAATATTAAGCATTAGTATCAAAATAATCCCAAGTACTAAAAATAGGTATCTAGATTTGAAAGGTTTTGGAATAGTAAGTGCAAATGCGCTAAAGCAACTCATCAAACCATATCCAAGACAGGAATAAACAAGTCTGAAGCCCGAATGGTTTATTACAGTCAATCTCATTGAGGAACTTCTGACGCTGAATCCCATGTTTTCAAGAATAAATGCAGTAACTGAAATATAGCCGGTTCTTAAAGTTTGAATATAATTTAAGTGTCTTTCAACGAAAGTTATGTGAAATCCTCCAGGGCTCGAGAGGGAGATGAACGTAATATTGATGTAGTAGAAAAATAAAAACAAAAATACAAATTTCAGGACGAATTTAGTTGCTATCAATCTATACAATGAGCGGGTAGGACGATCCGCACCCCTTCGTTCTTCAATTTTCATATCTACGATTACCCTGAACCAAAAGCCCTGTAAAAAGTGGAATAAAATACCTTTTTTTCCGTCGAGAATTCCCCTTTGAATAATTAATCTATAGAAGAAATATAGGCATGATCTAAGATAAAGTGGCAACCTTTGCCAAAGCTGCTTTTTCCAGATTTTACGTTGATTAGGCATTCCAAAGATGCCATTATAACCGGTTATTTTTAAAGTTTGTCGGATTTGTGAATGTTCCTCGTCGGCGATCAAATCGCTGTAGATATTGTGTTTTCTGATCCAGAAGTTAATGTTGTTTTCTTTCAGGTTTTCTTCAATAATATGACCATCCTTCCATTTCATGGTCTTTCCTGGAACTTGAAATCTATGATCCATATTTTCAGATAGATCTGAAAAGCCCAGATCAGTTTTAAACATTTTCAATAAATACATGGGGTAATAGCCACCATGCTTAATCCATTGATTTTGAAAATAATTCTTTCTGTTAAAATAGATTCCATCTATGTTGGTGTAGTCGGACGGTGTAAATTCATAAAGTAACTTATAGAGTTCCGCGCTTAAAACTTGATCTGCATCTAAACCAATCGTCCATGGCGTTGTAACTTTAAAATTACGAAGGGCAACATCCCATTGTGTTGGATGATTGAGAAAATCATTGTGCTGTACTTCAATTTTTCTGACCTCACAGATTTGTAGAGTTTTATCTGTACTTCCTGAATCTAAAACAAATGTTTTGGCATTTAGTCCGGCAATCGAATCCAGTAGTCTGTCCAGATGTATTTCCTCGTTGAGGGTTAGGATAATGAAAGAGAAATTAACGTTCATAACTCATGTACAGTTTTAAATATTTTTCAGAGAGCTCCTGTTCATTAAAGTACTTTTTGATCAGTTCTGGGGCATTTTTGTTGATCAGTTCTCTTTTTCTTGAGTCTGAAGCAGCAAGCTCAAGTATGGTAACAAGAGAAGTTGGTTCATTTTCTGAAACCCATCCCAGATTGTGCTCAAGGACAAAACTCGCTAGGCCTACACCACTTGAAATGACCACTGGTAATCCAGATGATAGACTTTCAACAACTACGTTCGCAAAGTTTTCGTTGTGAGAGAATAGCACCAAGAGATCGTGCTTTAAAAATACCCCTATTTTATCGTCAGCATCTACGAATCCTATCCAACTAATGCTTTCTTGTAGTTTGAGTCGTTTTACTTCTAATTGCAGATATTTGACATATTGCTTATCACCAGTACCCGCAATTGTCAGGTGCCAGAGAAAGTTAGTCCGGCTTAGCGCTTCAAGAAGTAACTCGATGCCTTTTTTCTTTTCTATCCTTGATAAAAAGAGCAGCCTTAAGACAGATGACTTTTCATTTTGCGTCATGTTTCTTAGACTCATCGAACTGGGCTCTCTAGCCAGATTAGGTATGATAGTTATTCTTTTATGGCTAACGAAATTCAATACGTCTGTTTTCTCTTTTTCTGTGGTAACGTGTAAGTAGCATTGGTTTAATATCCATCTGCCAATTATTGCTTGAAACATTTTCTTAAACCACGATCGTCCATTGGTTACGGAATATGGGGTAAGCATACCTCTAGGTGATAATATTATTCTATTACCTCGGATCACACCGACTAAAGCTGATAAGACAGCAGTTGCATTCCACCATGAATGAATATGGTAAACATCCTTTGAAGAAGTTGAATATAGAAGCTCCTTGAGTAAGCTTACAGATAAATGCATCTTCCCTCCCCATAGTCTTTTGAAGTATTTCACGCTTACTTTGTCTACCAGGTTAGGTGTTTCGTCAGATTCAAAGTCGAGTTCTCCATTTGCCGTAGTGGTGAAGACGCGTAGGTCTAGATTTAACTTTACTAATGATTCGCAAAGCAATGCTACTGAAACAGTTGGGCCACCATACACGTATGCAGGTTTGTAAGCAGGACTAATTTGTATTATTTTCATTCTGGGTGATTACTGAAAAAACATTCATTACGTTCATCATTGCGTAAATAATCAACATTAACAAAAATCCGTAGATGACATTGTTGATTAAAAATTCGAATGTGTTTCCCCTCCAAAGCTGTTGGAATAAGCTATTGAATATCAAAATCCCTCCCAGTTCGTATCCACCAAAAAGTTTTTCCGCGGTGTTTGATATTATTTGCGTGATCATCCCATAGCCCAGCATAACAAGGAAAACACCCGTGGCACCAGCTATTAAATAGCCATCAACAACTGGCCTTGTTTTGGCAGAAACTTCCGAAGATCTATTAGCTACTCCTGCATCGTAAACGCGTCGCATGGCAACATCTTCTGTTATTGGTTTATTTACCCAAAGAAATCTTGGAATTAGTGAGTCTAATACGTTACCTAAAATCTCGAGGCCAATAAAATCCCGGTGATCTGGTGTATGTTTAATGTACTTGACGAACATTCCAATCTCGCTGAATCTGTTGGTTAAAAACATCCAATTATTTTCTATTATTAAGTATTCACTTTCATCGTTAAAAAATGTTTCGTAGGCTTGCAATCGAGCTGAAGACATTGACTTCCCATTTTTCCAGGATTCTGCTCTCATAATGGTTGTATACGTGGGTAGTACATATAAGGAGAATAGGAGAATTGGAAATGTAGTTATTAGTACAACTTTCCGGTAATAGTGAAAGGCAACAAAGGCAAGGGTTAGTATTTGTACAATTACCCCTTCTTTAAAACCCGTCAATGTTGATTCGATAAAGTGAATGCCAAAAATGCTTAACCCAACTAGGATGTGTATGAAGTGTTTGGCTGCTGCTGCTTTTACAAATAGATAGACAGCAGAGGTGATGGATAGCACTTGTAAAGGATATTTGAATTGAATAAGGGGAGCTAAATAGTTGAGACTTTTAGCGCTTAAGTAGCTTATCAGACAAATGCTGAGAATTAAGTTTAGGCTTGGGTTAAAAGTGACTTTATTCACTTTTTTTTCTGACCGAATTGTCAAGATCATTCCAGAAACCATAGACGAATGTGCGAGTAGTGATAGCCGCTGGCAGTAGCTAATTAAATTTACCTCTCCATCGGAATGTTCTAAAAAGTAAAAAATAGATGTGCAGCACATAAAGCCTGCAAAAATGATTTGAATTAAGATAATTGGTTTCATCACTGGAACAGTGCCATTCTTAGAAGTGCGTAAAGGTGCTAGCGATGAAAAAATAGTAATGTAAAAAATATAGAACGATCCGAACCAGGCTATAAAAAAAGATATTGTTGGGTCGAATGTAAATATCAGGGACAGTAGGCAAGGCATGTAAACTAATGAGATGATTTTGGTTTTATAGTTCATTCCATCATGCCTTTAATTAACTTAATTTCCTTATTGCAAAGTGAACTTAGATTTTCCTTGTCATGGCTTACTAGTATTATTGTTTTGCCGAAGTCCTTGCTCAAATCATTTAGTTTTCTGATGCATTTTTTCTTAAAATTTTGATCTCCAACAGCCAGCACTTCGTCCATAATCATCGTGTCAGATTGGAGGTGCGCGGCAGTAGCGAAAGCAAGCCGCATGTACATCCCAGATGAGTATCGCTTAACTGGATTATTAATTTGGTTTGTGACTTGAGCGAAATCGACTATTTCCTCAACTTTTGATTTTATATCCCGTTTAGTCATTCCCAGCATTGCTCCATTTAGATAAATGTTTTCGATGCCGCTCAACTCTGGATGGAATCCTATCCCTACTTCTAGCATACTCGTAATTTTCCCTTTACCATGGATAGTTCCCGAACTGGGCGTAGTAATTCTGCTGAGAATTTTTAGTAATGTGCTCTTGCCGGCACCATTGTCGCCAGTGACCGCTAGCCGATCTCCTTTTCTTAACTCAAAGTCGATATTTTGAAGAGCCCATAGTTTGCCGTTAGGCCTTGCTTGCTTTTTTGAAGACATCCAGTTACTTAGGTCTCTGCTAATGCTTCCGGAATTGGAAATATTGTAGTATTTCGAAACATCATTTACTTTTAAAACTATTTCAGCCATTATATAGAATCTACAAATGTTTTTTCCATCCTGTTGAAGGCTATGAAGCCAATGCTAAATAATAGAATGCCACAGATTATGCTGTATGTCGAAGAGACGAATCCGAAGTTTCCAGTATTAAATACTGCATATCGAAAAGCTTCTATACTTGTCGTCATGGGGTTTGCCTGTATCAAGGGCACGATGTTTTTAGGGGCAGAACTGAGGGGGAAAATTACAGTTGTCGTGTACATAGTTAATTGCAGACTAAACACGACTACAAAGTTTAAATCTTTGTACTTAATCGTAAGGCAGGCGACTATCAGCCCCAAACCAACACCCATTAAAGCCATCAATATTATTATCACAGGAAGAATTGTTATCATTCTGAAGAAGCTGAAGCTATATTGTTGATCCTGATAGGTCAGCATTACTATAAACAAAAGGGATATGTGAATAAGAAGCCGAAAAAACATTGATAAGGACAAACTAATTGGAACAATTATCCTTGGGAAGTATACTTTTCCAAAGATGTTCGCATTATCTTTAAAAACTGTTGAGGTCCTGATTAGGCATTCTGAGAAGTAATTCCAGCAAATAATTCCACTCAAATAAAATAGAGGTTGTGGTAAGCCTTCCGTAGGTATTTTTACTATTCTTCCGAAAACTAAAGTAAAAACGAATGTGGTAACTAGTGGGTGTACTATGAGCCAGGCGGGCCCCAAGATGGTTTGCTTGTAAGATGCTATTAAGTCCCTGTAGACTAATTGGGAGAGTAGATAGCGAAACTGTAGCAGTTCTTTGAGTTTTAAATTAAATATAGGCTCCTGCGGCCTTATCAACCATTCCTGTTTTCTCATTTTAACAGTTCCTGAATCTTGATTTCGTATTTGGACTGGCTAAAATGTTTTACGCATTTGCGCTCTATTCTTCTTCTCGATCTTGGATTTCGATTAATCCTCAGAGATTTTGCTATTTGCAGGGCCAAACAAGCAGAAGTTGGATCAACTGAAATCCCCAGCGCTCCTTTCATCAGGGCCTCGTTACTCCCATCCTGATTTCCCGATATAACGATGCAACCAAAGCTGGCGGCTTCGATGAACACCATTCCAAAACCTTCTTTTGTACTTGGCAGCACGAAAATATCAGCTAATAGGTAATACTTGGCTAAATCTAAATCTGGCACATGTCCCAAAATAGTGACACAGTTCTTGATCGCTAGTTTATCTATTAAGTAACTAATCCGTTTTGACTCGGAAGGTTCGATGCGACCGATCATAAAGTAGTGAATGTTTGGAAACTCATTCAGTATTTCTGGTAATGCCTTTAGAATAAGATCGTAGCCTTTATCCCTATCATATCGAGATATTCGGCAAACACTGATCAGGATTGGCTGCGAACAAGATAAACCGTGACGTGTAAGCAACTCTTCAGGTTTAATCATGCTTTTTGCAATCTTGTGGAAGGGGTCAAGACAGTTGTTTAAAACAACAATACTTTCTGGTTTAATCTTATGTTTTGTAACTAAAATGCTTTTAGTATGTGTACTTACCGCCCAAATACTTACAGCAAGTTTCATGAAACCTGTTTTCCAAGCTGGGATAGTTCTCCAAATTTCTGTACCATGGGCCAGCATCACAATTCTAGATTTCCTGTTTAATAACTTTATTATAAGGGCTATCAAAAGCAAGTTTATATGGCTAATTATTATGATATCGCAAAAGATTCCTTTTTTTAATGCATTTGTAACAAAGGAGTATTTATTTCCTTTATAACCATAAAAACTATTAGGTCTTATATAGGCATCATTTGATATGTCATCATAAAGTGAAAGATTTGAAAACTCTGTTATTTCTGATCCAATATGTAACGAGTTTAAAGTAAAGGCCATGTTTTTACATACGCTCTGGATTCCACCTACATTACTGAATCCGTCAAGTGTTAAAAATAATATTCTTGTCTTGGGCTGCATTGTTCTGTCCTTTAAATTCTATGAGTTAATGATCAATTTTTGGGTGCTATCGGCTGTCCTTATAATAATGATTGTGAAAATTGTCAGATTTGAAATCATTAAGTACGATGGCAATACTTGCAAGGTTAAGCTCCTCTTTCAATCGCTCAGCAGTTTGCGTGTAGCTAGGTTTAGATACACCGCATCTTACTATAAATAGGTTGACATCTGCAAGTTTCATAACTGGCTTGATGTCAGACACCAATCCAATCGGTGCAGAGTCAATCAATATCACATCGTAAAATAATCTCAATTCTTTTATCAG
The DNA here is from genome assembly GCF_046546555.1 of Pedobacter sp. JCM 36344. Taxonomy (NCBI): domain Bacteria; kingdom Pseudomonadati; phylum Bacteroidota; class Sphingobacteriia; order Sphingobacteriales; family Sphingobacteriaceae; genus Pedobacter; species Pedobacter sp. JCM 36344. Next base: position 137,050 of record NZ_JBKHKK010000011.1, on the reverse strand, counting down.
GCAGTTCATCATGTGACTTTGGAGTAACTCCGATGGGTTTGGAGGTGTGGGCCCAGCAGTGATTATATCAAGATTTGATATATATGTTTTGGCGCATATAGATTTTAGGTCAGTTTGGCCACTTAGATATTTGCTTAATCCGTTTGAATTTGGAAGATTAAAAGAAGCGTGGAGGGTTGACTTCCGCAAATCACCCGCAATTAAAATTACGTTTTTTTGAATTAGGGTCAATGAATAGGCAAGGTTTATTGATAAAAATGATTTCCCTTCTCCAGATACCGCTGAAGTGATGCATATTACTTTTCCTTTATCGGGCGCAATAAAATTAAGATTGCTTCTGATAAATCGAATTGATTCGCCAAATGACGATCTTGGGAAATCTTGCAGGACGATTTGGTTGTCCCTAGACTGGGGTTGATTATACGATTTGTTTACCACACCTAATATTGGTATGGCTGTCAGTTCTTCAATGTGTTCCTTAGTATAAATAAATGGGTTGTAAAGATGTATGGTAATGATTGCAAAGGTTCCCCCTAAAATGCTGAACATTGTAGCTACGAGGTAACATGATAAAGTGATTGGCCCGATGGGCTCTATAGGATAGCTGGCTCTGTCGAGGATAGTGGCGATAGGAGTAATCGCGGCGTTTACGATTTGAGTTTCGAGTTTTTTGTGAGCTAAAAATTCTTGCACCTTTTGGTCTAGTCCGAAGCTGGATGCAAGTGAGTTGGCTGCGTTCTCAATTTTCGGTATTGTTTTGAGTACAGTTTTTATACTATCTGCTAATCTGACAAGGAAGATTGTTCGTTGTAAGTTGAGATTTAGATGTTCAGAGAGGCTTTTCACAATTGAACTTTGAAGATCTTTGATCTGACTGTCTAGAAATTGTACAGGATCTGAATCTGATGTATATACCTTCAGCTTTTCCCGTAGCGTTAAATTAAGTTGCTGATACTTCTCAACGAGTCCTTGCAACTGTGGATCGGTTAACCCTTGTAAGTTATATGTTGAAATACCTTTTAAAGGGTTTTCGGTTATTCGGCTCGATACAAATCTTAGTACTTTTGAATCTACGTCAAGAAGGTGTTTTTCCGTTCCGATTTTTTCCAGGATCAAATGATTTTCGGCGGCTAAAGAATTAGTGTTGGATAGGTTATTTGTTTCTTTAAAAGACTGTAGTGCTGAACCGGAGATCTCTACTTTACTTGAGATTTCCGCGAGAAGTAGATTCAAAAATTTAGAAGTCTGAGCTAATGTGTTCTCTTTTTGTTTGACATCGAATTTGAGATACTCATCGAGTATGGCGTTAAGAATGTCGGCACAAAATGCTGAATTGGTGCCTATATACTTAATTTTTAATATGTTGGTATTTTGAGAGTCATCGATTTTAACTCCTCTTTGAATAGTTTCGATGAGTTCATTGGGGTCTGCAATCTTAAAAAAAACCGGTGAACTAGCCTCATTCCAGAGGTGATCGTTTATAGTTATAACAAATTCTAAAACGCTGATAGGTTGGTTGTAATTATAGATTTTGCAAAAATCAATGTTTTCAGTTTTCAAACAAAGTTCAAATTGCTTTTTATCGACCTGACTATATTTAAATCTATGTTTAACCGTGGCTGAGGTGTTTTTATTAAGAAACACGACGTTTATTGGTTTTCTTGGATAAACTGCTATTAGACTGAAATTCACCTTCTCAAAAAAGATCACTTGGTAATCCAGAGCCAAGATAGCGGCAGACAAAACCTTTCTTGAAAGTATTATACTCTTCTCTGACTCTACTTTATTGGTCCTGTCGTAGAGATTTCTTACACTAAGCAATTCACTGATTTCAGATTTTTTGTCCTCGTACTTAAGTGATGCAGATGATTTATATTCTTTAGGTGTGAAAATGAGGTATAGATAGCAAGAAACTAATCCAAATGAAAGCGCTATAAGTAACCAGTACCACCTACTTATAACAACTTTCAGAAGTTTGAAATAATTGATTGGTGAGGAGCGTAAGTTGTAATTCATGCATTGTATTGTATAACTGTAGTACTTCGGATGTCAAAATGCTGGTAAGCTCAAGAGAGAATTGTCAACTTTTATATACATTTCTCATATCTTTCAATATTCTATTATTAATTAATATTAGTTATTATTAAATATTTTTGATATCATTGAAAGGCAAATATATTAATTTATATGATTATTAGCGTGATTACTGTGGTTTTTAATTGTAAGGAATTTATAGGGCATTGTTTGGGCTCAATTCGCTCTCAGACTTATCCCAATATCGAGCATATTATAGTCGATGGTGGATCATCTGATGGTACTTTACAAGTTATTGAAGAAATGCGTAACGATCGCACTATATTGGTTTCAGAGACTGATCTTGGTTATTATGATGCCTTAAATAAGGGGATTAAATTGTCCACTGGGAGTATAATTGGAATTTTAAATGCAGATGATGAATACTCTGGTGTAAATGTTTTGGAGGATATCGTTACTTGTTTTAAGTCAAACCTCTGCGAAGCAGCTTATGGAAATGTAAACTACGTAAAACGGTCAGCTAGGAATGTGGTTGTCCGTAGATGGAGGGATGCAAATTATAATATTGTAGATTTTCGCAATGGGTGGATGCCGGCTCATACCGCTTTATTCCTAAGTCGTCACTTATTCTCATCATATGGATATTATTCATTAAAATTTGGACCTTGTGCAGACTATGATTTGATTATCAGATTTTTATATACAAATCGTGTAAAAACTGTTTTCAAGAATGAGGTTCTTATTTCCATGAGAATGGGGGGTATGAGTAATGGTTCGTTGTTGAAGGTCCTTCGTGGAATAAAGTACGATTATCGAATATTAAAGTCGAACCAATTTAGGTTTTGTGTGGCTTTAGTACTAATAAAAAGATTGAGAAAAATCCGGCAACTTGTAGTTCATGGTTAACGTAATATTTGCGTACCTTATTAGTGGGGTTCTTAGTGCCTCGGTTATCCCCTGGATTATAAGTTTTTCACTTAAACTGAAATTATTCGATGTTCAAGATCTCTACAGGAAAACACATGTAGAACTTGTTTCCAGAATGGGGGGGATATCAATTTTCTTTGGGTATTTCTTAATCATGCAGGTATATGCAGATTTTAATAATATTGATCTCCATGCATTGATTGCCTCCTCTTCAATCATGTTTCTCCTCGGTTTAAAAGACGATTTGCTCGGAGGTGCAGCCCCATCGGAGAAATTTATCATTCAGCTTTTAGCAGCTTTGGTTTTAGTAATTTTTAGCAATCTGGATCTTGACATTTATTTGTGCTTAATAGATGTGCCCAGTTTATGTAAGCTTATGGGGTTCGTTTTATTAGCTTGCTCGTTATTGGTCATTGTAAATGCATTCAATTTCATAGATGGTATAAATGGTCTAGCAGGAATTTTGGGAGTTCTGGTTAATTTGTTCTTAGGTAGTTGCTTGGTAAGCTTGGGTGACGATGAATTCGCGATATCTGCATTTGTCATCGCAGGCTCCACTACTGGATTTTTGATTTATAACTTAATTCCAGGCAAGGTTTTTATGGGTGATTCAGGTGCTATGCTCATAGGGTTAACAACAGGTGCTATCTGTTTACGATTCATTAGCTTAAGTATAAATAGTAATGAGTCTCCCTTTTCATCGCCAGTATTGATCATAATTGCTTTGTTAATAGTCCCGATTTTTGATGTATTAAGAATTCTTTTTATTAGAAGTCTGCATGGAAAGCCGCTACTTGTTGGAGATAGAAATCATATTCATCATAGGTTGAGAGATTTAGGTATTAGCGATTTTCAGGTAGTCCAGATTTTGGTTGTATTTACCACTATTACTGTTAGTTTGGTAATCCTTGTACAAAATGCGGATGTTTTCACCAGTAGTATTGTGTTAACTTTGTTGTGCATTTTTAGCAATACGGCTTTAAGTTACTATCGAGGCCGTCGATTATTCGCTAATTACAAATTTTCTGACGTCTTATTTATCGATACATTGAATAGAAGATAGTCTCTCATTTATCGGTACTTTTGCCTGCAACAAAACTTGAATATAAAAATAATGAACGTCGCAATAAATGGTTTTGGCAGGATCGGCCGCATCTTCTTACGCACCGCTCTGGAACGAAACATCAATGTTGTCGCCATAAACGACCTCGGTGATCCCGCTACTTTAGCTCACCTGTTTAAATATGACACGGTTCATCGCGGTTTTAAAGGCTCAGTTTCCCTCGCAAATGATCAGCTCTTCATTAACGGTATGGCCATCCGCTTACTTAGTGAACCCAGTCCTGCAGCATTGCCATGGAAAGAATTGAACATCGATCTAGTCATTGAATCTACCGGCAAGTACATCACAAAAGAAGCCGCCGGACTTCATCTCCAGGCGGGTGCAAAGCAGGTCATCATTTCTGCGCCTTCTCCTGATAAGGATGTACCAATAGTAGTACTCGGAGTTAATAATGCGGAGATCGATCTTAAGTCGCCAATTCTTTCTAATGCTTCCTGTACCACCAATAATGTCGCGCCAATGGTGAAGATCCTGAACGATAACTGGGGCGTGCTTGAAGGATATATTACAACTGTGCATTCCATGACGGGTGATCAGAACCTGCATGATGCCCCTCATAAAGACCTTCGTAGGGCCAGAGCTGCTTCAGCTTCTATTATCCCTACTAGTACAGGTGCCGCCAAAGCCATTACCCGCATCTTTCCTCAGCTGGAAAATAAACTGGGTGGAGCAGGCATCAGAGTTCCGGTTCTCAATGGTTCCCTAACGGATTTCACCTGTCTCCTTAAGGCTGAAACTTCTATCGAAGCCATTAATGCTGCTTTTAAAAAGGCTGCCCATGGGGAGATGAGCAATATCCTCGAATACACAGAAGATCCAATCGTCTCTGTAGATATTTTAGATAACCCACATTCTTGTATATTTGATGCACAGCTAACCTCTATCGTAGGTGATATGGTCAAGGTAGTAGGCTGGTATGATAATGAATCCGGCTACTCCGCAAGACTGGCCGATCTTGTACAAATGATTGACATTCATAATGGTTAAGTACATTACCCCAATGCAAACACTGCCCCTTAGAAGTAAGGTGCTGAGAAATGGTCTAAAACTGGAAAAATGTATTTTACCAACCGATGACATCGAAGATGGTTTTCATCTTGGTTTCTGTAACGGCGATGAAATCACTTCCATTGCTACCTTTTTCTGGGAAGATTATCCCGATGATGTAGTAGGAGGTGTCCGTCTTAGAGGCATGGCCACTCACTCGGATCATACCGGAAAAGGCCAGGGTGCAGCCATTATAAAATTTGCAGTCAACGAGCTCAGTTCTCAGAATGCTTCTTATATTTGGTGCAATGCCCGCAAAATTGCTGTGGGCTTTTATAAAAAATTAGGCTTCGAAGTCATTTCCGATGAGTTCGACATCCCCGGGATAGGGCCGCACTTTAACATGATCAAACCCTTAACATAACCTTTTTACTTTAAAATAATGAAGACAGTAGACGATTGTAATTTCAAAGATAAAAAAGCCCTCATCAGAGTGGATTTTAATGTACCCCTGGATAAGGACTTTAACGTTACCGATGATAAACGCATGCGCGCAGCATTGCCTACCATCAATAAAATCCTTAAAGATGGTGGATCAGTTGTTTTAATGTCCCACCTCGGCCGACCAAAAGGCGGTCCGGAAGACAAGTATTCTTTGAAACACATCTTAGCTGATCTTTCGAGAATGTTGGATCTGGAAGTGAAATTCGTCGCAGATTGTATTGGTGAGGAAGCGGAAACGGCTGCTAAAGCGCTTGCTACAGGTGAAGTATTGCTTTTAGAAAACCTTCGCTTCTACAAAGAGGAAGAAAAAGGGGATAAAGACTTCGCCAGTAAATTGGCTAAACTGGGTGATGTCTATGTGAACGATGCCTTTGGTACTGCTCACCGTCCGCATGCTTCTACAGCTATCGTGGCAGAATTCTTTCCTAATGAAAAATACTTCGGTTACCTAATGGCTGAGGAGCTTAAGAATGCCGAAAAAGTAAACCACGGTGCTGAAAAGCCTTTTACTGCCATCATGGGTGGTGCAAAGGTTTCTGATAAGATTTTATTGATCGAAAGTTTGTTAGATAAAGTGGATAACATTATCATCGGTGGCGGAATGGCTTACACTTTCGCAAAAGCGCAAGGCGGCGAAATAGGTACTTCATTATTGGAAGAAGATAGAATGGCACTTTGCCTGGAGCTCCTGGAGAAAGCCAAAGCTAAGGGGGTGAACTTGTTACTTCCACTGGATACAGTGATCGCCGATAAGTTCGACAATGATGCTCAAAAAGATACGGTCGACACTGGAAAGATTCCGGCAGACTGGATGGGCCTTGACATAGGTCCGAAATCTATCGAATTGTTTTCAAAGGTGATCAAGGAGTCAAAAACCTTGCTTTGGAATGGTCCGATGGGGGTGTTTGAAATGGCTAATTTCGAGCAAGGAACGCGTGCAATTGCAGAGGCAGTTGTGGCCGCTACACAAGACAATAATGCGTTCTCTTTAATTGGTGGTGGAGACTCGGCAGCAGCAATAGCGAAATTTAATTTAGAAGATAAAGTAAGTTATGTATCTACCGGTGGTGGCGCATTGCTTGAATACATGGAAGGCAAGGAATTGCCTGGAGTTAAGGCAATTAACGATTAGCATTGATGTAGGATTTATAAGACAGGCGTTTCGGTATTCCGAAACGCCTGTCTTTTTATCACCCTGTTTTAAGCCTTTGATGGGTCAAAATGGGGGCTAGTGGTAAGAATATAATATGTGGAAAACTTTTTGTGGTAGGATGTGGTAAAAAGTGGTAGAAGTACCTATTTTTACACTACATAAAAAGCGCGTATTAGAATATGATTCAATTGTTAGGAGAGTTTGATTGTAAATTAGATGCGAAGGGCCGCCTTATGGTACCTTCCAGGCTACTTAAGCAATTGCCTAATGCTGACAAAGAAGGACTTATCATCAAACGTGGTTTTGAGAAGCACCTCACCATTTACCCCGCAAGTGTATGGGGAAAGATCGTAGAAGACCTATCTACCCTCAACCAATACGAACAAAAAACAAGAGAATTTATTCGTTATTTCACCCGCGGTCTTGCAGATCTTCCAATGGATGCTACCGGTCGTGTCAATCTGCCTAACGCTTTAATGGAGTCTGTAGGCATTGAGGTGAATTCTGAAGTCGTGCTCGCCTGCCAGTTCGATAAGATCGAGGTATGGTCGAAAGCTGTATACGAAGCGCAATTTGATAAAGCGCCTGCTGATTTCTCTATTATGGCGGAAGAGCTTTTAGGCAACAAGAACAGGAGGCCAAATGGAGAGTAGCTACCACGTCCCTGTGTTATTACAAGAATGCATCAACGGATTGGATATCAAACCCAATGGGGTTTATGTGGATGTGACGTTCGGTGGAGGTGGTCACTCCCGCGAAATCCTGAAACATCTGGGCAAAGACGGTGTTTTGATCGCCTTTGACCAGGATCCTGATGCGCAACGCAATAAGATCGATGACCCTCGCTTTCAATTTGTGGACCAGAACTTCGCCTTCCTAAAAAATAACCTACGCTTACTGGGTTTTAAAACGGTAGATGGTATTCTCGCCGATCTCGGTGTTTCCTCTCACCAGTTTAATGAGCCGGAACGTGGTTTCTCTACCAGGTTTGAGTCTGTGCTTGATATGCGTATGGATAAGCAGGGAAAGCTTACTGCGGCCGAGGTGTTGAATACTTACACAGAAGACAAGCTGCACAAGATCTTTGGAATCTATGGAGAAGTGAAAAATGCTAAATCACTGGCAAAAGCCGTAATAACAGGTCGTGTCGAGAAGCCAATCGTAACGCTTTCAGATTTTAAAAAAGTAATTGAAAATCAGATCCCTAAAGGAAAAGAGAATAAATATATGGCTCAGGTTTTCCAGGCACTACGGATAGAAGTTAACGCAGAGATCGAGGTGTTGGAGAATTTCTTATCGCAAACTGCGGATGTGCTCAGAGAGGGTGGCAGATTGGTGATAATGTCTTACCATTCTTTGGAAGACAGGCCAGTTAAAAATTACCTGGCTAAAGGGAAATTCCGTGGTGAGGCAGAAAAAGATTTCTTTGGCAACGAGCAAAAGCCTTTCAAAGTGATCACCCGCAAAGCGGTAATTGCCGATGAAACGGAATTACTAAGAAATGGCAGGTCAAGAAGTGCGAAACTTAGAATTGGGGAGAGATTATGAATAACCGGTTCAGAGAAGAATTAGAACATGATGAGCAACCGGAAGAGGATGAGGTAAAGCCGAAAAGGAAAGGTCCTGAAACGGACAATTTCTTAAAGAAGTTTTTGACCGATGGAGTAGTGAGCAAGGAGGCGGCAACGGAAGCATTGCCTTTCTTAATCTTCATTTCGTTGCTGTGTATGCTGTATATCGCAAACAGCCATATGGCAGTAAAGAATATTCGCACCATCGATAAATTGGGTAAAGAAGTAAAAGAATTGAGCTGGGAGTATAAGTCGTTAAAAGCCGATCTGATGTTTAAAAGCAAACTGACGGAAGTAGCTAAAAAAGTAGATACGCTGGGAATTAAAGAATTAACTGAACCGCCAAATAAAATTGTAGTCAGCCGTAATGAACATTAGACAGAACATATTATTGAGGGTTTACCTTTCCTTTGGGCTGATCGTGCTGTTTGCCGTGGCAGTATTAATCAGGCTTGGTGATGTACAATTTGTAGAGGGGCAAAAATGGCGAGCCATGGCCGATAGTCTCTCTACAAAGTACGTTTCTGTAGAAGCTGCCAGAGGGAATATTTATTCGGTAGATGGAAGTCTGCTTGCTACTTCTATTCCAGAGTATGAACTGCGTATGGATACCTATGCGGGTGGTATCGCTGATGATAAGGTTTTTAATGCTAAAGTAGATTCACTAAGTCTGGCATTGTCGGGCTTTTTCAAAGATAAAAGTGCAAAAGCGTATTCGCGCTACCTGCGTTCTGCCAGGCAGGATAGACAACGTTACCTGCTGATTAAACGTAAAGTAGATTATCAGGAGCTTAAGGTGATCCGCACTTTTCCATTGTATAATATAGGAAAGTATACCGGTGGGTTGATCGCCGTCCAGCAGAACAAAAGGATCAAGCCATTTAAGTTTCTGGCTGCGCGGACTATTGGCTACAAAAACGAAAACGTAGCGAATGGGGTTGGGCTCGAAGGGGCATACGGAGAATACATCAACGGGGAATCTGGTAAACGCCTGATGCAAAGAATAGCCGGCGGTGTTTGGATGCCAATTAATGACGAAGCTGAAGTGGCACCTACGGAGGGTGCCGATATCATTTCTACCATAGATATTAATATGCAGGATTTGGCGCAAAGTGCCTTAGAGAAGCAATTGATTGCCAGTGATGCGCACCACGGTGCTGTGGTTTTGATGGAGGTGAAGACAGGCGAGATCAGGGCTATCGCCAACTATACCAAAGTTGCTCCGGGTAAATATAAAGAAACATTCAACTATGCGATCGCCGGGAATCAGGACCCTGGATCGACATTTAAAGTGGCGTCTTACATGGCGCTGCTGGAAGATAATATGGTGGATACCAACTCTATGATTGGTACAGGTAGCTACCAAATTCCAGGCAAACTGATCAAGGATTCGCATGGTAGTATCGGCGTAGTAACCGTTAAAAGAGCGTTTGAGGAATCCTCAAACGCGGCAATCGCACAGATGGTGAACACACATTATAGAAACGACCAAGCGAAGTTTACAGATCATTTGTACGACTGGCACTTAAATGAAAAATTAGTACTACAGATCCCTGGGGAGGCTCAACCTGTTGTTAAAAATCCAAAGAATACAAGCTGGAACAAGAATATGACCCTAGCCCAAATGGCCTATGGTTATGAAATGCAGCTTACGCCGTTAAAGATGCTTTCCTTCTACAACGCGATCGCCAATAACGGAAGGTATGTGGCACCAATCTTCGTTAAAGAGATTAGAAAGCTAGGTAATCCAATCAAGCAGTTTCAGGCACGGGTGATCAATGAGCAGATAGCATCTCCAAAAACGATCAAGAAAATGCAGGCCTTACTGGAAGGTGTATTTACCAACGGTACCGGAAAAAGTCTTGCTTCTAAATTCTACCCGATTGCTGGTAAAACCGGTACGGCGCAGGTGGCAGACGGCAATAGAGGTTATAAAGCGAACAGACAGTATCAAAGTTCGTTCTGCGGATACTTTCCGGCAGATAATCCTAAGTATTCCTTAATAGTCGTAATAAATGATCCTAAAGGTGTTTATTATGCTGCCTTGGTAGCTGGCCCCCCCTTTAGAGAGATTGCCGATAGGATCTATGCCAGTGATGCACAGATGTACAATAAGATGTCGAGTCACCTGGTGGGTAACACGGTAAACCCAGAAGCGAAATTAGGTCCGAGTAAACCAGTGAAAAGGGTATATGGTGCTTTTGGGATTAAAGCTTTGTATGCTGCGAAAACTGCAAAGCTGGATACCAATAACGGTGTGGCTTACGAGGAATTCAATACGGTTAAAGGACTAATGCCAGACATCAAAGGAATGGGTTTGAAAGATGCCCTTTTCCTTACCGGAAACGCCGGATTGAAAACTAAAGTTAAAGGAAGCGGAAGGGTAGTGGCACAGTCCATTGCTGCCGGTTCAAGAATAGGTAGAGGCCTGGCTTTAATTATAGAATTACAATAGCATGAAGTTACAGGAGATATTATATGGCGTAGCAATTAAAGAACTCGTTGGGACAACCAATAGGGATATGGCTGCGCTTGTATTCGACTCCCGTAAAGTAGTTGCCAATTCGGTTTTCTTTGCCATCAAAGGAATGCTGTTTGATGGCCATGCTTACATTGCGTCCACTATCCAAGCAGGTGCCGAAGTAATTATTTGTGAGCATTTTCCGAAGACTTTTGTTGATGAGGTAACCTATATTCAGGTAGCGGATCCATCTGCTGCACTTGGTATTATGGCTTCGAACTTTTACGGCAATCCATCCGCAAAAATTCAGTTGGTTGGTATAACGGGGACGAATGGGAAGACCACCATCGCTACCTTACTATTTAAATTATTCAGGGAGCTGGGTTATAAAGTTGGCTTGATCTCCACGGTTCAGAACCAAATCAATGAAGAAGTAATTATAGCTACCCATACCACCCCAAATCCATTGGCTTTAAATGAGCTGTTGGATAGAATGGTGTTTGAAGGTTGCGGTTATTGCTTCATGGAGGTGAGCTCGCACGCGGTGGTTCAACACCGTATTGAAGGGATTACTTTCGCTGGAGGTGTGTTCTCTAACATTACGCATGATCACCTGGATTTCCACGGGACATTCGATAACTACATCAAGGCTAAAAGGGGCTTCTTCGACAGCCTCCCGAAAGGTGCTTTTGCTTTGACCAATGCTGATGATAAGAACGGCATGGTGATGCTGCAGAATTCAAAAGCTTCGAAAAAAACATACGCCCTTAAACAGCTTGCAGATTATAAGGCTACGGTAATAGAGAACAGTTTCAATGGCTTGCACCTGGATGTAGACGGGATAGAGGTATTCTTTAAACTGGTCGGTTCATTCAATGCCTATAATTTATTGGCGGCTTATGCTACTGCCTTATTACTGGATCAGGATCAGCTTACGGTACTGACGACCTTGAGTCGCCTTGACGGTGCCGAAGGGAGATTTGAATATGTAAACTCCAAGACAGGAGTGATCGGCATCGTTGATTATGCCCATACCCCTGACGCCGTTCAGAATGTGTTAAGCACAGTTCAGAATATCCGTAAGGGTAATGAGCAGGTCATTACCGTAATTGGATGCGGCGGCGACAGGGATAAAACCAAACGCCCGATAATGGCTCAGGTAGCTTGCGATTGGAGCGATAAGGTGATTCTAACATCCGACAATCCAAGAACGGAAGATCCGCAAGCTATCATCGAAGAAATGGAGCAGGGGGTATCACCAACAAACAAAAGAAAAACACTGAGTATCACAGATAGAAAAGAAGCAATTAAAACTGCTTGTCACTTGGCAAAACCTGGCGACATTATAATAGTAGCAGGAAAAGGGCATGAGAAATACCAGGAAGTAAATGGGGTTAGGCATCATTTCGATGATAAGGAGATTTTATTGGAACAATTTAACTTAATCAACTAATGCTATATTATCTGTTCGAGTATTTAAATCAGAATTATGATTTTCCCGGATTAAGGTTGTTTCAGTACATCACCTTTAGAACCTCTCTTGCCATCATCATCTCTTTACTGATCACTACAGTTTTTGGTAGACGCGTTATTAATTATTTGCAATTGATGCAGGTAGGTGAGCCGGTAAGGAACCTTGGCTTAGAAGGGCAAATGCAAAAGCAGGGTACCCCTACCATGGGCGGTATAATGATTTTGCTGGGAATATTAATCCCAACGTTGTTGCTGGCAAATCTTAGTAATATTTACGTGATCCTAATGATCATAACTACGGTTTGGATGGGCGTGATTGGTTTTGTAGATGATTACATAAAGGTATTCAAGAAAAATAAGGAAGGATTAGCAGGCAGGTTTAAGGTGGTTGGTCAAGTTGGTTTAGCCATCATCATCGGCTGGACGATGTATTTCAATCCGAATATCGTAGTAAGACAAACGGTAGTTGAAGGGAGTACTACAACAAAAGCAGTCGCTCCAATGGTGTTAAGACAAAAGGGTGAGAACTTCTATTATACTCAGGATGTAAAGTCGACCATGACCAATGTTCCTATCTATAAAAACAATGAGTTTGATTACGCCAAAGTCCTCAAGTTTTTAGGACCTGGCTATGAAAAATATGCGGTGTTCGTGTTCATGCTGTTTGTGATCGTTATCATCACCGCTGTATCCAACGGTGCGAATATTACGGATGGGATTGACGGTCTCGCGACCGGGACTTCGGCGATTATCGGTATAACTTTAGGTCTGCTGGCCTATGTAAGTGGTAACACGGTGATTGCGGATTACCTGAACATCATGTATATACCTAATTCAGGTGAGTTGATGATTTTTTCGGGGGCTTTTGTAGGGGCTTGTGTAGGTTTCCTATGGTACAACTCTTATCCAGCCCAGGTATTTATGGGAGATACAGGAAGTTTGGCAATTGGTGGGATCATCGCGGCTTTTGCAATCATGATTAGAAAGGAATTATTGATTCCTGTTTTGTGTGGAGTGTTCCTAGTTGAAAATCTCTCGGTAATTATCCAGGTCAGTTATTTCAAATACACCAAGAAGCGCACTGGTGAAGGCAAACGGGTATTCTTGATGGCACCTCTCCACCACCATTACCAGAAGAAAGGCTTTCACGAGGCTAAAATTGTAACAAGGTTCTGGATCATCGGAATTCTGCTGGCTATCATTACCATCATCACCTTAAAAGTACGATAATGGAAAAGGGAAAGATTGTTGTGTTGGGTGCCGGTGAAAGCGGTGTGGGTGCTGCACTGTTGGCGCAGAAGCAAGGTTTTGCCGTCTTCGTATCCGATTTCGGCGCTATCCCGAGTCAATATAAAATGCAGTTGGAAGAATTGAACATTCCTTTTGAGGAGCAGCAACATACTTCCGCGTTGATATTGGAAGCTGTAGAAGTGATCAAAAGTCCGGGTATTCCCGATACTATTCCAATCATGAAGGAAATTAAGCAAAAGGAGATTCCCGTGATCTCAGAAATTGAGTTTGCCAAAAGATATACCAATGCGAAAACGGTTTGCATTACCGGATCAAACGGTAAAACCACTACAACTATGCTCACCTACCATATCCTGAAAAATGCAGGTTTCAGTGTAGGCCTGGCCGGGAACATCGGGAATAGCTTTGCTGCGCAGGTGGCTACCGAAAATTTTGAATGGTACGTATTGGAGCTTTCCAGCTTCATGCTGGACGATATGCATGAGTTTAAGGCAGACATCGCCGTGCTGCTAAACATTACGCCTGATCATTTGGATAGGTACGATTATAAGATGGGAAACTATGCTGCATCGAAAATGCGCATCACCAGAAACCAGTCGGCCGATGATGTTTTTATCTACTGTGCCGACGATGAAGAAACAAGACAGATCCTAAAGAAGAATAGGATCAATGCAAAAGCTTACCCTTTTTCTATCCGTAAGAAGTTAGAGAGTGGCGCTTATTTAGAGAACGACAACATACAAATCAATATAAACCTAAACGATCCATTAACCATGTCTATTTCAGAGTTAGCCCTTCAAGGCAAGCACAACATTTACAACTCTATGGCTTCGGGCATAGTTGCCAAAGTACTGGAGATTCGCAATGCTACCATTCGCGAGAGCATGGGGGATTTCAAGAACATCGAGCATAGACTGGAGCACGTGGCGAAGATCTCGGGTGTGAATTATATCAACGATTCTAAGGCTACCAACGTAAACGCTACCTGGTATGCCCTGGAAAGCGTGAGCAACGATGTAATCCTGATCATGGGTGGAGTTGACAAAGGCAATGACTATGAGATGCTGAAAGATATGGTACATCAGAAAGTTAAGGCCATTGTATGTTTAGGGAAGGACAATAAGCGAATTCACGAAGCCTTCGATGATGATGTAGAGATCATAGTAAATACTTTCTCTGCACACGAAGCAGTTCAGGTGGCTTACCATCTTGCTAAAAAAGGAGATACGGTATTGTTATCACCAGCCTGTGCAAGCTTTGACCTGTTTAAGAATTATGAAGACAGGGGTAACCAATTTAAGGCGGCTGTAAAAGAATTATAATATGATTGGTATCAGTACTATTCTGGATAAGACAAGAGGTGACCGCTGGATCTGGCTGATCATTATCTTGTTGTCTATGATCTCTATTCTCACTGTGTATAGTGCTACCGGGACGATTGCATACAACAAAGGAATGGCGGTAGAAAAGTACTTGTTGTATAAACACGTAATCTTTGTGATCATCGGTATCGCCATGATCTATGTGGCGCATTTGCTGGATTATAAGTACTACGCAGGGATATCTAAGATTTTGATGCTCATCACTATCCCCTTGCTGCTGTATACCGCTGCTTTTGGAGAACACATCAATGATGCATCCCGCTGGGTAAAGATTCCTTTAATCGGTTTGACGTTTCAGACTTCCGATTTAGCGAAGCTGGCACTGATTACGTTTTTGGCAAGGATGCTGACCCGTAAGCAGGAGAACATTAAGGATGTAAAACAAGCGTTTCTTCCAATCATGGGTTCCGTATGTGTTGTTTTCGTATTGATCGCCTGGGCTAACTTATCTACCGCGCTAATGCTGTTTGGTGTAAGTATTTTGTTGCTGATCATTGGCAGGATTAGTATTAAGCAGATCATGATGGTTTGCGTAGGAGGGGGGGTCTTGTTGTTGTTTATAGTATTCCTTGGACCGCGTTCCGCCACATATAAATCAAGAGTAAACTCTTTCTTACATCCAGAGCTGCAGAACTCTGATAAGACGTATCAGGCCGACCAGTCGAAGATAGCTTTAGCTACTGGAGGAGTTTTCGGTAAGGGGCCAGGAAACAGTACACAAAGAAACTTTTTGCCACACCCTTATTCAGATTTTATTTTTGCGATCATAGTGGAAGAGTATGGAACATTTGGAGCGCTGGTGATGGTAATGTTATATGTAACGTTACTTTACCGATGTGTGCGAATTGTGACGAAGGCGCCCAAGGCATTCGGGGCTCTGCTGGCCGCAGGATTGAGCTTTAGTTTGACGATTCAGGCTTTTGCGAACATGGCGGTTGCGGTGGGCTTAGGTCCGGTTACAGGAGTTCCTTTGCCACTGGTAAGTATGGGAGGTACCTCCCTGATCTTTACGAGTATCGCGTTTGGGATCATCCTGAGTGTAAGTAAAGATGTTGAAGAGTACGGAAGTAAAAGGATAATTGTAGGTGAGATACCTGCAATGGCATAAAAAAATATGGGAGCAACACGAATAATCATTTCAGGAGGCGGTACAGGCGGACATATATTTCCTGCGATATCCATAGCGAATGCGTTGAGGCGTATGAGGCCGAACTGTGAGATTTTATTTGTTGGCGCTACAGGCAGAATGGAGATGGAAAAAGTTCCTGCTGCCGGATATAAAATCATAGGCTTAAACATCAGTGGGATTCAGCGTGGCTCCATTTTGAAAAATTTAGGTTTGCCGTTTAAGGTACTTGGAAGCGTACAGAAGGCGTTGCAATTGATCCGTGATTTCAGGCCTGATGTGGTAGTCGGCGTTGGAGGTTATGCTTCTGGTCCTATTCTATTTGCCGCTTCATTAAAAGGCATTCCATACCTGATACAGGAGCAAAACTCTCATGCTGGTGTAACTAACAAGTGGTTGGGTAAGAAGGCGGCGAAAGTATGCGTTGCTTTTGACGATATGGATCAGTTCTTTCCTGCATACAGTGTATTAAAAACGGGAAATCCGGTGAGAAAAGATGTAGTAAATATCTTAAATAAGCACCATGAGGGAGCAGAGATGCTGAGGCTAGATCCTTTGAAGAAAACTATTCTGGTAACGGGGGGTAGCTTAGGTGCGGGTACGCTGAATAAAAGTATTGAAAAACACCTTCCGGAATTGCTTGCCGCCGATGTACAGATAATATGGCAAACGGGTAAGTTTTATTATAAAGGAATAATTGAACGTTTGGGTATAGATTTCCATCCCAATGTGAGGATCCTTGAGTTTTTAAATAAGATGGACATGGCCTATGCCGCGGCAGATCTTATCATCTCGAGAGCAGGTGCGGGTACGATTGCAGAACTTTGCCTGATCAAAAAGCCGGTGATCCTTGTACCTTCCCCAAATGTTGCGGAAGACCACCAGTCGAAAAATGCGATGGCGTTAGTAAAAAATAGTGCTGCGATATTAATCAACGACCGCTCTGCTGAAGACACCTTGGTAAGCGAAGCTTTGATGTTGCTGGACGACGAAGACAGGATGGGAAAACTGGCAGAGAATATTGGTAAAATGGGCCTGCCGGATGCGGATGATCTCATCGCGCTGGAAGTACTTGATCTTGCAGAAAGGGGGCGTGGCAGATGATGAAGCTTGACACCATCAAAAGCGTATATTTTATTGGCATAGGCGGAATTGGTATGAGTGCGATTGCCCGCTATTTTCTGAACAAGGGATGTTTAGTGTCTGGTTATGATAAAACAAAAACTAATCTGACCACCATTCTTGAAGCGGAAGGCATGACGATCTCTTACGAAGATGAGCTGAGCACTTTGCCCGAAGGATTGGAGGCAGGAGATTTAGAGCTTCTGGTTGTATATACTCCTGCGATTCCGAAAGAGGCTAAGATCTTAAGTTATTTCAAAGCTTATGATTTTTCATTGAAGAAACGCTCGGAAGTTCTGGGCATCATTAGTAGGGGGCAGTTTTGTATTGCTGTTGCTGGTACGCATGGGAAAACGACTACCTCTTCGATCATTGCCCATCTTTTAACAGACACCAGCTTTGGATGTACTGCTTTTCTGGGTGGTATCGCCACAAACTTTGAAAGTAATTTCATTCTTGGAAATAATGATGTAGTGGTGGTGGAGGCGGATGAATATGACCGATCTTTCTTAACGTTAAGCCCTGATATTGCTGTGATCACTTCTATGGATGCTGATCACCTGGATATTTACGGCGATGAATCACAACTGCACGATTCGTTTAGATTATTTGCAGGACAACTAAAGGATGGCGGCACGTTGTTTGTAAAATCGGGCTTGCAGATTGACGCCGGAATTAGTTACGGAATTGACAAAAAAGCGAGCATTAGCGCTTCAAACATACGGGTAGAAAATGCGCATTTCCTTTTCGATTATTCGGATGGTAAACACACGATTACTGACTTAAAGATAGTTCTTCCTGGAAGACACAATATTGAGAATGCGGTAGCTGCAATAGCCGTTGGGCTGCAACTGGGCATCAATGCAGATTTGATTAAAAAGGCGGTTGCAAGTTTCAAAGGGGTAAAAAGGCGATTCGAATATATCGTTAATAGCCCTGAAGTAATTTACGTGGACGATTATGCACACCATCCAGAAGAATTAAGGGCATGCTTTGACGCGGTAAGAGAACTATATCCCGCCAAGAAATTGACCGTGATTTTCCAGCCACATCTCTTTAGCAGAACTCGTGATTTCGTAGATAGGTTTGCAGAGGTACTGAGCAGTGTAGATGATCTTCTGTTGCTTGAGATTTATCCTGCAAGGGAGAGACCTTTGGAAGGAATTGATGCCAGGTATTTATTGGATAAGATAGCACTTGTCGAGAAAGCTATTTACTCTAAAGTGGATGTCCTTGAAGCGATTAAAAATAAAAGACCTGAATTGCTGGTAACGGTAGGCGCAGGGGATATAGACACTTTAGTTCAACCTCTTAAAAAAATGTTAGGTTATGCTTAAGAGGATCAATTGGACATTGGTATGTAAGGTTTTCGCCTGGGTGGTTTGCCTAAGTGGAACTGTGGTTTTAATGAGCTTTGTAAGGATCAAACAAAAGACTGTTACCTGCAAGAACATAAAGATACTGATACCGGGTGCCGATAATTTTATTGAACGTGAGGAAATTGACGCCATTCTGGTTCAGAGTCAAGGTAAATTGATTGGGCGCCAGTTGGAGCACATTAATCTGGAAGAAATTGAAAAGAGCATCAAGGCCAATCCATACATCGCCTTTGCTACCGTTTATGCAGACATGGATGGGGTTATACATATTGAGATCCAACAACGCCAGCCTATATTGAGGGTAATTAATTCTAATGATCAGGATTATTACATCGACAGGAATGGGCTGAAAATGCCGGTGTCGGCAAATTTCACTGCTAATGTATTGGTGGCCAACGGCAGGATCATGGAGCACTTTAGTGGTAAGGTAGATACCTTGATCACTAAGCTGGCTGGAGATTTATATAAAACTGCCCTGTACATTAAGAAGGACACGATCTGGGATGCACAAATAGAACAATTGTATGTGAATGAGAGGAATGATATTGAACTGATCCCGCGGGTAGGGATTCAGAAAATCATTTTGGGAACTGCAGATTCTCTGGATATAAAGATGATGAACCTACTTGCCTTTTATAAGCAGGCGATGCCAAAAGTGGGATGGGACACTTACAAAACCATAAATATTAAATACACCAATCAAATTGTGTGTGAAAAAAATATTGTAGACACAATAGCATTAAGGGCGCAGATAAAAAAAGATGCAGCCGACAGTGCGGCTGTAAAAGCTATTCCAGTCGACTCTATAATTAGGGAGGAAATCAAGAAGCAGGTTACAGCCGATAAAGAAGAAAATAAGACAAGTACCAAGAAAAACAAGTAATATACACTCAACAAATTATCACCGTTATGGGTAAAGAAAAACCATCTGTACAATCTCCAATAGTAGTAGGCTTGGATATCGGTACAACCAAAATTTGCGTAATCGTTGGAAGGAGAACGCAGCATGGTAAGATCGAAGTATTAGGCATAGGCAAGGCTGAATCGGCGGGAGTTACCCGTGGGGTAGTGTCCAATATTCAAAAGACTGTGCAAGGCATTTCGCAGGCAGTTGAGGTTGCCAGTGGGCAATCTAACGTTGAGATTCGCGTTGTAAACGTAGGAATCGCTGGTCAGCACATCAAGAGTTTGCAGCACAGAGGTATTCTGACGAGAAGAGAATTGAATAACGAGATTGGCAAAAAAGATATAGATAAGCTCATTGATGATATGTTCAAGTTGGTTATGCCACCGGGAGAGGAAATCATCCATGTGTTGCCACAGGAATTTACAATCGACAACGAGCCGGGCATAAAAGATCCTATCGGGATGGCGGGTGTTCGTTTAGAGGCGAACTTCCATATCATTTCTGGTCAGGTGACAGCAGTCAAAAACATTATGAGGTGCGTGACCCATGCAGGTTTGCAAACTCAGGAATTAATATTAGAGCCCTTGGCTTCTTCAGAATCGGTGTTGAGTGATGAGGAAAAAGAAGCAGGTATTGCGCTTGTAGATATAGGTGGTGGTACTACGGATATTGCAATTTTTCATGAGGGTATTATTCGCCACACGGCAGTAATACCATTTGGTGGCAATAGTGTAACGGAAGATATCAGAGAAGGTTGCTCTGTAATGAGAAATCAGGCAGAATTGCTTAAAACCAGATTTGGATCTGCATTGGCAGAAGAAAATAAAGAAAACGAGATCATTTGTGTTCCAGGCTTAAGAGGTAGGGAGCCAAAAGAGATTTCTGTGAAAAATCTGGCTTATGTGATTCAGGCTCGTATGGAAGAAATTATTGAGCATGTTTATTACGAGATCAAATCTTCGGGTTATGAGAAAAAGCTGATTGGTGGTGTGGTGATCACGGGTGGCGGTGCCTTGTTGAAACACTTATCGCAATTGGTAGAATACGTAACTGGTTTAGATTGTAGAGTAGGCTATCCGAATGAGCATTTGTCTAAATATGAAGATATGCCTAAAAATATATACGACGATTTAAAAAGTCCGATGTATGCTACGAGTGTTGGTTTGCTGATCAAAGGAATTCAGAAAGCGGAAGAATTGGTTGAAGAAATGAAGCAACCGGGAGTTTTTGTTGACAGACCTAAGGACATAGAAAAGGTAAAGCGCCCTGGGGGTGGTTTATTCGATAAATTATTAGCTAAAACGAAAGATTTCATCAAAGACGACATGAGCGTGAGTGATGAGGATTACATTAAGCCATGATATTTTTCAACAAAATGCGACTTTTCCACATTAATAACACTTATGGAAAACGCGTGTTAAAAAGTGTTAATATTACATAGGTGGATGAACAGGTAAAACTAATTTTTAAATAACTGATTCATAAAGATATGCAGTTCGAAATGTTAAAAGATAAGTCGTCAATCATCAAAGTAATTGGTGTTGGTGGCGGTGGAGGTAATGCGGTAAACCATATGTACCGTCAGGGAATTACAGGTGTTGATTTTATCATTTGTAATACCGATGCTCAGGCGTTAGAGTTTAGTCCGATTCCTAATAAAGTTCAGTTGGGTGCCAGTTTAACTGAAGGTATGGGTGCTGGATCAATCCCTGAAGTTGGTAAAAATTCAGCTATTGAAAATATTGATGACATCAAGCAGATGCTTGGTAGTACTACAAAAATGTTATTCATTACTGCAGGAATGGGCGGTGGTACCGGAACAGGTGCCAGTCCGATCATTGCCAAAGCTGCGAAGGAACTAGACATCCTTACCGTAGCTATCATTACTACGCCTTTTGCGTTTGAAGGAAAGAGACGTAAGATGCAGGCTAACGATGGTTTGGATGAGCTAAAGAAATATGTTGACTCTTATCTTGTTATTTCTAACGACAGGTTGAGAGAGATCTTTGGTAACCTTACTTTAGGTTCAGCATTTGCACAGGCGGATGATATCTTAACAACTGCTGCTAAAGGTATTGCAGAGATCATTACTGTTCCCGGTTACATCAATGTTGATTTTAAAGATGTACGTACGGTGATGAAGGACAGTGGTGTATCTATCATGGGTAGTTTTGCCTGTGATGGGGAAAATCGTGCGCTGAACGCCGTTGAAGGTGCCTTAGCTTCTCCTTTGTTGAAAGACAATGAGATTGAAGGTGCTAGGTACATTCTTCTAAATATCAGTTCAGGTTTACGCGAAGTAACAATGGATGAGGTGACTATAATTACAGATTATATTCAGGAAAAAGCGGGATTATCTGCTGATTTAATTTGGGGTAACTGTATTGATGAGAACTTGGGAGATAAACTTTCGGTGACTATCATCGCTACTGGTTTCCAAACCACTGAGCAGCGTGATGAAGACAAGAAAAACGTTAAAAAGATTTCTTTGCTCACACCTGAAGAAGCTCCATTGGTTAGACCTATTGAACCTGTAAACTCTTTCATGGCTCCTAAGCCCGATTCTGTAGATAGCATGGAGCCCGTGATGAAGCTTAAGGATGAGACCAAACAGTCTGATCTTTTTGGTGATTTGTTTAATGGCAATAAAAATAGGACGATTGAAGAACAGGGAAACACCTTTGTAAAGCATGCCTTAATTGAAGAAGAACCTGCTAAGGCAGAATTACCTGCAGAATCAGGCTTTGAGTTTGAGGTAAAAGTTGCGGAAACAAACTTTGTGTTTGAAACTCCGGTTGCAGTCTTCAATAATGACGCACAGCCGCAGGAAAAGGATCTTACTGAGGTAGGTGAAGATGATGATAAAAACGATGAATCTATTGAAGATCAGCTTAAAAAATCTAAAGAACGTATTCTTCGTTTAAAAGATCTTAGCATGAAATTACGCACCAGTAATGGATTGCAAGAGTTGGAAAACGAACCTGCCTACAAAAGGAAACAAATGAACCTACAGCAGGTACAGCATTCATCAGAATCGCAGGTTTCAAGATTCACTTTGAGTAATGATGAAGATGGCTCAACAGAGATCAGACCTAACAATTCTTTCCTTCACGATAACGTCGATTAAAATATTTGTTGCAAAATGAAAGCCTTAGCATGATCTGCTAAGGCTTTTTTGTAATTATTGGTTATCAAGCATATTAATCTTAAATTTGTCGGACAATAACTTAATACTATAACATTGGATATTTTTGAAAAGTTAGCGAAGCGGATGGGCCCAATCGGGCAGCATCAAAAGTGGTCACATGGATACTTCTCATTTCCGAAATTGGAGGGTGAGATTGCTCCACACATGAACTTTCGAGGTAAAGAACATTTGGTTTGGAGTTTAAATAATTATTTGGGATTGGCTAACCACCCTGAGGTGAGAGCAGCTGATGCCCAGGGTGCAGAGGAATTTGGAATGGCTTACCCGATGGGTGCCAGAATGATGTCTGGAAACTCTAACTATCATGAGCAACTGGAGCAAGAGCTTGCCGCATTTGTAGGGAAACCTGATGCCTTTCTATTGAACTTTGGTTACCAGGGAATGGTTTCGATCATCGATAGCCTTGTTGACAGGAATGACGTAATTGTGTACGACGGTGAATCCCATGCCTGTATCATCGACGGTCTGCGTCTACATATGGGTAAGCGTTTTGTTTACCAACACAATGACATTGATAGTGCCCGTAAGCAGTTGGAAAGAGCGACAAAGCTAGTTGAGCAAACTGGTGGCGGTATTCTTGTGATCACTGAGGGTGTTTTCGGTATGTCTGGTGCTCAAGGTAAACTGAAGGAATTGGTTGCGCTTAAAAACGATTTCAAATTCAGATTGTTAATTGATGATGCACATGGATTTGGAACAATGGGTCCTACCGGTGCTGGTACGCATGAAGAACAAAACTGTATTGAGGGAGTGGATGTCTATTTTGGAACATTCGCTAAATCTATGGCAGGGATCGGTGCATTTGTAGCATCAAGTGTAGAAATCACTAATTTCTTCCGTTATAATATGCGCTCTCAAACCTTCGCAAAAGCTTTACCTATGCCGATGGTCATAGGGCTATTGAAGCGGCTGGATTTGTTAAAAAATAGTCCGGAATTGAGAGAGAAACTTTGGACCATAGCAACTACTCTTCAAAAAGGATTAAAGGAGCGTGGCTTTGATATCGGTATAACGAATACCATGGTTACTCCTGTCTTCTTAAAAGGAGAATTATTGGAAGCTACTGCGCTTACTATGGACTTGAGAGAGAACTACAGTATCTTCTGTTCAATCGTTGTCTATCCTGTAATTCCTAAGGGCTTAATCGAGCTGCGATTGATACCAACAGCAATGCATACCTTAGAAGATGTCCAAAGAACTTTGGATGCCTTCAGCGAAGTTTCAGAGAAGCTCCAAAATGGGTACTACAAAGAGAATCAGTTTGCGATGGAGTAAGCATAAAAAAACCGGCCTAATCATTAGGCCGGTTTTTTTATAGTATGTTATAATTCGTAATTCTATCGCTTTCCGTGATGATCTGTTGACGCAGCGATTGCGAAACCTTCACCAAAGGAAGTCTCAAATGATCTTCACAAACACCGAAATGTTTTAATGCTGCTTTTGCCCCTGCAGGATTTCCCTCTGCAAACATCAGTCTTGTAAATTCGATCAGATTTAAGTGCAACGGCAAGGCTGCTGCATAGTCCCCCTTAAGACAGAGACGAACCATGGCCGACAATTGCTGAGGCATGGCATTTCCAATCACAGAGATTACTCCTACGGCTCCCAATGAGATCATAGGCAATGCAACCGGATCATCTCCAGAGATCAGAAGGAATTCTTTTGGTTTATCACGCATGATTTGATTGAACTGATCAAAATTGCCCGATGCTTCTTTCATGCCAATAATGTTTTTAAAGTCATTGGCCAATCTGCAAGTAGTATCTGAACTCATGTTGCTTCCCGTTCTTCCAGGGACGTTGTAAAGGAATATTGGAAGTGATGAAGACTCGCTGAGCAATTTATAATGTTGGTAAATACCTTCTTGTGTTGGTTTATTGTAATATGGACTTGCCGAAAGAATAGCGTGATAACCTTCGGTGTCAAATTCCTTCATATCTTTTGCAATTGCAAGCGTGTCGTTGCCCCCAATGCCTGCTACCAATGGTAGCCGTCCGTTGTTTATTTCTGCTGTAAACTTCCAAATCTTCTTCTTCTCATCCTTATTAAGGGTTGATGCTTCGCCTGTTGTACCAAGGGATACCAGGTACTCTACCTTTCCATCGACCAGATAGTTGATCAGGTTTTTCAAACCTTCAAAATCTACCGATCCATCTGCCTTAAATGGTGTAACCAAAGCGACACCCGTTCCATGAAATTTGTTCATTTTTAGTTTATTATTTCAACATTTCAAATAAATTACCCTCTGTTATGAGCGGTATATTTAGTTTTTTAGCCTTATCCAATTTCGATGGCCCCATGTTTTCACCAGCGAGCAAGTAGTTCAATTTGACTGATATGCCGCTCAAAATCTTACCACCATTACTTTCGATCAAATCTTTCAACTCCTCTCTGCTGTAATTTTCAAAAACGCCCGAAATTACAAATGTTTTTCCAGTTAATTTATCACTTTTTAATGCAACTTCATTTTCCTGAGTTATAAATTGTAAACCGTCGGATTTTAGTCTGGCAATCTGATCCAAATGTTCCGGTTTGGAGAAGTATTCGAGAATGCTTTCTGCTATCTTGCCACCGATCTCTTCTATCGCCGTCAGTTCGTCCAATGTCGAATTGATGAGGTTCTCAATGTTTTTAGCGCCAAACGCCAGTTTCTTAGCAACAGTTTCGCCTACGTATCTGATGCCTAGTCCAAACAATACCTTTTCAAATGGCATTTGTTTAGAATGCTCAATGCCATTCAGCATGTTTTCTATGGAACGGTCCCCGAAACGATCCAAAAGTTTTAACTCGTCAGACTTATCTTTCAATGTATATAGGTCGCTGATGTGTTTTACAAGACCGCGCTGATAAAAGGTTTCGATGGTCTCGTTACCTAATCCGTCAATATTCATTGCTTTTCTTCCGATGAAATGTTGAATCTTACCGACTATTTGAGGAGGGCAGCCTTCATCATTGGGGCAATAAAAAGCGACTTCACCTTCTTTTCGGATCAGCTTTGTGCCACATTCCGGACAGTGGGTTAGATATACTATTTTTGATGCACCTTTTATACGCTTGTCCAGATTTACATTGATGATTTTAGGAATGATCTCACCGCCCTTTTCTACAAAGACACTGTCGCCCTCGTGCAGATCCAGTCGTTCAATTTCGTTAGCATTGTGTAATGTTGCACGCTTAACAGTTGTGCCTGCTAGCTGTATGGGTTTTAGGTTGGCTACTGGAGTTACAGCTCCCGTACGACCTACCTGGTAGGTCACTTTTTCAAGTAAAGTCTCTACTTCCTGAGCTTTATACTTATAAGAAATAGCCCATCTTGGAGATTTAGCTGTGAAACCGAGTTCTTGTTGTTGGGCATAGCTGTTAATCTTAATTACGATGCCGTCAATATCATAACTCAATCCAAATCGATGCTCAGACCAATAAGTTATGAAATCCAGCACATCATCTATTCCATTTACCAGCTTTGCGTCTTTGGAGATATGAAAGCCCCAGTCCTTAAGAGATTGTAAACTTTCCCAATGTGTTTTAAAATAGTTCTTGTCTGTATTTAAGGAATATAGAAAGCAATCCAACGGGCGTTTAGCAACTTCTTTAGAGTCCTGCATTTTAACAGTGCCTGCAGCAAAGTTTCTTGGGTTTGCATACTGTACCTCACCCAGCGCTTCACGCTCATTGTTCAATCTATCGAAAGCCGCCCGGTGCATGAAGATCTCTCCTCTAATTTCGAATAAAGGAGGCACATCTTTAGATTTTAGCCAGTGTGGAATACTGTTTATCGTTTTTACATTGGTAGTAACGTCATCACCTTTGCTCCCATCACCACGGGTAACTGCCTTCACTAGTTTGGAATCCTCGTAGGTTAGGCTAATAGAGAGCCCGTCGAACTTTAACTCGCAAACATATTGGAAATCATCCCCGATGGACTTCCTAACACGCTCATCGAAATCCCTTAGATCTTGCTCGTTGTAAGTATTTCCTAAGGACAACATTGCCCATCGATGGGGAATGGTAACGAAGTTTTTTGTGATGTCTCCACCAACTTTCTGCGTCGGAGAGTTTGGATCTGCCAGATCGGGGTTGTCCAGTTCCAGCTGATTTAATGTCGCGAGTTTTTTATCAAACTCATAATCAGCGATAGTAGGCATTGCCAATACATAATAGTTGTAGGTATGTTGGTTGAGTTCAGCAGCCAGCGCATCCATTTTCTCCTTTACATCGAATAGTGACATAAAGCGAAGATACAAATTAAGGGTTATTTTAGTTGAGGTTCGATCTCATTGAAAATTGAAAAATAAGATGTTGCGAGGATTTCCTTGTAGGCTTCCAGTTGCAGCGTAATTTGTTTTACTTGTTCAGGGGAGAACGGGTTGTCCCATATACGCATACAGATTCTATTTAAGGCATAGGCAATGTTTTCGATTTTATGGTAGCTAAACAGGTATTTGCTTGATATAAATCCATTCAGGAAATTGAAGAACGTAGTCGTATTCGTCAGACCACAATTTTTTAAGAAATGATCCAGGGCAACCTTGTCAGAAGTCTTAAGAGCATCGTAAAAAAGCTCAACATTGATATCTTCATTGGTTAAAAGCAGGTGGTCAAGTAATAACTCCAATCCAATGTGGGCCAGAAAGAATGGTTTCACGAGACTGCCCTCCATGACTGGCAGTAATAACTTTTTTAAAATTAGTGTTTGTGCTGTAAAGAATGTGGAGGAGTGAAATAGGGCGTCTACTTTAACGTGTCTTTTCCAGCCCTTGTATAAGCTGAGTTGATGTAGATCATCTTTAAACGAATGGATTTCTTTTGCGGGATAAAGATTATAATACTTGTCTGCATTCTTAACGAAATCGGGCAATACAACTCCGATAATTACATTAACATCGGTAGTATCTCGCTCAAAATAGTAGTGGGAAAGAAAATTCATTATTTAAAAGTAGCGATTTTTATTGGTTAAGGAAGGTTTTCCTATATTTGCCGCAAACGTAAATACAATGACCAACTTTGTTGAAGAGCTACGCTGGCGCGGAATGTTGCAGGATATTATGCCTGGAACGGAGGATAAATTGAACGAAGGCATGACTGCCGGATATATAGGATTCGATCCCACAGCTGACTCACTACACGTTGGTCACCTTACGCAGATCATGACTTTAATTCATTTCCAAAGAGCTGGTCACAAGCCTTTCGCCTTGGTTGGCGGGGCGACAGGTATGGTTGGCGATCCATCAGGAAAGTCAGCTGAGCGCAACCTGCAGACAGAGGAAATGGTGGAGCATAACCTTAATGAGCTGAAAAAGCAACTCAGCAGGTTTTTAAAGTTTGATGACGCTGGAAACGGAGCTGTTATGATCAATAATGCCGACTGGTTCAAAGACATGAGTCTTTTCACTTTCATTAGAGATATTGGTAAGCACATCACTGTGAATTACATGATGGCCAAAGACAGTGTCAAAAAGAGACTGGAAGGTGAATCAGGTTTATCCTTCACTGAGTTTTGCTACCAGTTAATTCAAGGCTATGATTTCTATTACCTGTGGAAGCACCACAACTGTCTGATCCAGATGGGTGGTTCTGATCAGTGGGGGAACATTGTTACGGGAACTGAGTTGATCAGAAGAAAAGACGCTGGTACGGCTTACGCGCTAACTACCCAGTTGATAAAAAAGGCCGATGGTACTAAGTTTGGAAAGACAGAAAGCGGTGCAGTATGGCTTGAGGCTCGTAAAACATCTCCATACAAATTCTATCAATTCTGGTTGAACGCTTCAGATGACGATACAAAGAAGTGGATTAGAATCTTCACTTTGAAAACCCAGCACGAAATTGAAACATTGGAAGCATCACACAATGAGGCTCCACATCAAAGGATTTTGCAGAAAGCATTGGCAGGGGATATCACTGTCAGAACGCATTCTGATGAGGCTTTGCAAACTGCTATCACTACTTCAGATTTCTTATTTGGCAACGGTTCATTAGAATTCTTCAAAACCTTGAATGATGATCAGGTTCTGGAAATCTTTGAAGGAATCCCACAATTTACGATCTCAAAAGCTGAATTAGCGGAGGGAATAGATTTGGCAACATTGCTTGCGGAGAAGTCGGCAGTATTTTCCTCGAAAGGCGAGGCTAAAAAGCTGATCCAAGCAGGTGGTGTATCTATCAACAGAGACAAGTTGGCAAGCCCAGCTGATGTGATTACCTCAAGCAGTTTATTAAGTGGTAAATTCATTATTGCTCAAAAAGGGAAGAAAAATTACTATTTGATAATCGCGGACTAACTGATCAACAGGTTACAGCCTCGAATATCGGAGTTATCGAAACGACCGAGCACTTCAAATGAACCATCTGGATACATGCGTCCAAGATCTTGAGTTGCAATAAAAGAGCAAGAGTTGATATTTGCCAGGTCTATGACGTTTATGCCGCCTGTTTTTTGTGCATCTATCGCGGATAAGGGGTCATTTGTGTCTCTTAAAGTAATTTTCATCCATGGCGGACAGTTAAATATTCCTTCTCCATTTGAGTAACCCTGAGACAGCAGTTCAGTCATTCCGTATTCGCTGTGTATCGAAGTTACCCCAAATCCTGTGTTAAGAATGTCATGCAACTCTTCGCGTACCATCTCTTTTCGCTTACCTTTCATGCCCCCTGTTTCCATTACAATGAGTTGAGGGAAATCTAATTTATGGTTATCTAAAAAGTCAAGCAAAGCATAGGTTACGCCAATCAGTATTGTTTTTTGCGCGGCCTGTTGCTGTTTTTGTAGTTTACTTTTAAGGTCATTATGATCGTGCAAAAAGTAGCCGCTGTCAGGATGATTGCTATCCTTAATTAGGGCATCGATCATGTAAATGAGCGAAGAACCATCCCTTTCAAGGTAGGAGGGTAGTAAAGCCAAAATACAAGTATTAGCAGCAGGTCCGTAGAACAATTCAAATGTTTTCCTGAAGCTCAGTTCGTAAATACTTAGGTCTGTAACGAGGTGTTTGCTTTGTGATGTACCTGTGGTTCCAGAGCTACTGAAAATAATTTGATGTTTATTCAAAACATCGCTTAAGACATCATGAGTTTTGAAAAATGATATAGGAAGGTAGGGTACCTTTTTTAGCGAACTGACTTCTGAGAGATTAATATTCAGGTTTCGTATGTAGTCACGGTAGACTGCACAGTTATTGGCCTGATAGCGAAAAATGGCTAATCCAATTTCTTCAAAGTCTTTGTTTTTTGCAATCGAAAATACTTGCTTTGCTAACTCATTCACGGCTCGAAAATACGCAACAACTTGTAATTAGGAAGTCGTTTTCTTGGTGAGCACTGCTTTTCTGAAATGATAACCACAAAAACCACTAATACCCGCGACGAAAGCACCAAGTACACCACTTAATACCAGCACAAGCCACCACGCTTTTACCCCAAGCATTTCACCAACTCTTGAAGCCAGCAAGTGTTCGTTGGGAATGCTTTTATACAGAGCCATACCTGTCCACAATAGCAGTATTGCAAAAAAAGGCGACCACAAAGATATTTTACCTGTCTTGCCGATAAGTCCGCAGATTGCAAAAGAAATAATAACGATTACCCACCACGGCAATACCATTTGCAATAAAAATGCTGCGATGATTACTACGAGGAACACCATGTTATTTCTTTTTAGATATTTTAAGGTTCGAAATTATTTTAGCGGAGGCATCATCAGCGCTTTGCATGAAGTATAGATCGTATAACTCTCCATTTGCCCAGGTATCAATCATGTTATCGTAATATTTGCTTCCGGGATTACCTGATTGTCCACCTGGATAAACGCCATGTCCCTTTGGAGTTTTTCCTAACTCAACAACCATTCGCCATGATGGTCCGTTTGTTTCGCTCTGGGCATTTATGGTCATTTTACCTCCACCAATCAGTAATGTTTTTGACCCGAAACCAGGAATTTTAGCCAAGTGAGGCACATTGGTATGCTTAACATTAGCCCATTCCCAAGGTTTCCCTATTGATCCGTACTTACGTTCCAGACTGTCGCAACTCCACTTAAATGATTCATTGACCAGATCGCTGAGTGTCTCTTTAACGGGTGTATTTACATTATCCACCCAGCGTGAATTCGGTTCGTCCAAAATAAGATGAAGTGTTCTATCCCTCGAAGGATAACGCATAGGAACATTAGCTACCGTAAATTCGTCATCCCAGATGTCGAACATTAACCTTTTATTCCACAGGTCAAAAATACTGGCTGCAATCGCGTTTGCATCATATCGTTTGTTCCAGTCGGCCACTTTAGATAAAGCCTCCTGTTGGGTGGCATTTAAATTTCCTTTATTAACCAGACCTATAAAAGTGGACACCACATTTTCAGCAAAGATGCTGTAGTTATCGGTCTGCATTAGCCTGATACTATCGGCTGTAGCACCTTTCATTGCAGTAAGGCGGTCATTGATATGCTTACCGCGCTCATATGGACTGAACTCCCAGTTAATGTAATATGGATAACTTTGATCTGTAGAAGATTGGTTTGCTGAGCTTACAAATTCCCGTGAAGGATTTTTTACTGTTGGATTTTGGACCGCTGGGATCCAACCCTGCCAGTCTGCTTTTGGATCTGTACCGTCTAATATGAATTTCCCTTGATCTTTATATTTTAAAGGGAATCGGCCATTTGCAGTGATGGCGATGTCATTTTCTGCAGAGGCAAATGCGAAATTCTGCGCTGGTGCAGAAAAATAGGTTAAAGCCTTACGGTAGTCTGAGTAGTTTTTGCCCCTGTTCATTAGATAAAAAGTTTTCAGTTCATTGGATTCATCATGTGCGATCCATCGAAGTGCATTCCCAGTTGGTACATTGGAAGCTTTACTAAAGTCTTTTGGTTTTTGAGTATAAACTACAGGACCATGGTGCGTGTAAAACACAGTGTCTATTTCTGTTCCTTCGCCACGTACTGCAATCTTTTCATAACGCACCTTAGTGTCATTCCATTTGTTATTGTACCAATAGCTTTTGTGGGAATTGTCTTTAAATTTAATCTGATAGAAATCCAGGACGTCTGCAGCCACGTTCGTTACTCCCCAGGCAATGTTTTGGTTAAAGCCGACAATGATTCCTGGGGCACCTGGCAGCGAAACTCCATATGCATTTAACCCGGGTGCATGTAATTGGATTTGATACCAGATGGAAGGAAGAGATAAATCCAGGTGTGGGTCGTTAGCGAGTATTGGAAAACCAGATGCAGTTTTTTTGCCTGATAAAACCCAGTTGTTGCTGCCGATTCCTTCTTCCAGTTCCTTGGTTTTAATGTTGCTCGCTGTCTCGTCAGCGAATGGTGCAGGTGCTTGCGGAATAGGCATGGGATCAAAATCCCATTTAGTCCCGACTGGGATGATAGGATCTTCTTTGAAAGGGTAGTCAGGAAAAAGATCTTTGACAACATCGGTGCCGAATTTTTTTCTGATGTTAGTCATGTAGAACTCGTTAGAGCCCATAGCCAGGACGGCCGACATCTGCTTTAACAGTAATGCACATTTTATTGGAGTCCAGTCTTCAGGTTTAAAATCCAGAAGCTTATACTCCAGAGGCAGTTCTGCAGTCGACAGAGAATGTATATACGCGTTGATACCAGCAGTGTAAGCAAGAATCATTTCTTTAGATTCCCGATCAGCCATCATTCCTCTTAATGAATTTTCTGCTCCATAAACCATTCCCATTCTTCGTTGATAGCGATCCAGTTCGATCGCTTTTTTACCCACAACTTCAGATAGTCTTCCTGCAGCATATCTAGTTTGAAAGTCCATTTGCCACAATCGATGCATGGCCGTAACATAT
Source organism: Pedobacter sp. JCM 36344 (assembly GCF_046546555.1). Taxonomy (NCBI): domain Bacteria; kingdom Pseudomonadati; phylum Bacteroidota; class Sphingobacteriia; order Sphingobacteriales; family Sphingobacteriaceae; genus Pedobacter; species Pedobacter sp. JCM 36344. The sequence goes on along the minus strand of NZ_JBKHKK010000011.1, from coordinate 104,626 downwards.
CCCTGAGCATAATAGACATCATGATCGTTTTGTGCGAAAACATGGGGAATCATGCGGTCGTCAAAGGCAATTTGAACATCTTGCCTGGTATCCTTCAAAATAACATTTTTATTTTTATGAGCGGCCAGTCTTTCTGCATTTTGCCAGAAGCCCGTAAAAGGGTTAAGAAACTTTAATAGAGGGGGAGTGTCACCGAACTTAGTATTGAGGGAAAAAGTTAACAAAACAGGTATAATAATGGTTATGGTGGCTTTTATTTTATTCATCGCTGCTCAATTAATTGTTTGCCAAGATCGGTAAATAATATATTCGGTCCTGCAATTTAAGATAAAACTTAATCAATTATAATAAATTGAAAATATGTATTCAAGAATAACTAAAGGTCAACTTGGATAATTGGAAATTTGTATTAGATTTAGAATATAATTAACCATTTATAAAATTACAGTATGAGCAAAACTTTTACAAAAGCAGCGTTTGCGCTTTTATTATTGTGTTTTACAGTTGTAGCGGCACAGGCACAAAGTGTAACTATTAGTGGGGTTGTCATAGACAAAACTACTAATTCAGCAATGCCTGGCGTAGGCATCACCATTAAAGGAAAGACGACGGGTACAGCCACCAATAACGGTGGTAAATATGCACTCACTACTAACGAAAAAACTCCCTTTACAATCGTAGTAACTTATGTTGGGTATACTTCAATTGAAAAAGAAGTTACCGGAACTGCGACTAATGTGGACTTTCAGTTAGAGTCTGCTGCTATTCTTGGTCAGGAGGTTGTCGTATCAGCTTCACGTACACCAGAGCGTATTTTGGAATCTCCAGTATCGATAGAAAGAATGGGGCAAGCCACATTAAAAGAGCTTCCCACGCCGTCGTTTTACGATGCATTAACTAACATGAAAGGTGTGGAGGTAAGTGCGCAGAGTTTAACTTTTAAGTCTATTAATACCAGGGGATTTAACTCGAACGGCAATACACGTTTCAACCAGTATGTGGATGGAATGGACAATCAGGCACCAGGTTTAAATTTCTCCGTTGGAAATATCATTGGTCTGAATGATCTTGACGTTGATAATGTAGAATTGTTACCTGGAGCTTCTTCTGCATTGTATGGTGCAGGTGGTATCAATGGTACCATGTTGATGAACTCGAAAAATCCATTTGCTTATCAAGGTGCGAGCTTCCAGGTAAAAACTGGGATTAATCATGTCAATGACGACAACACTGGTAACCAAGAATATAAACAGTTAGATGTTCGTTTGGCTAAAGCCTGGAACAACAGATTTGCTATAAAAGGAACTTTTTCCTTCTTACAAGCTAAGGACTGGCAAGCGAGCAACTACAATAACTTCGATAGGAGTGCGCGTACCTTCAAGGCTGGAAATAGACAAACTGACCCCAATTATGATGGAGTTAACGTTTACGGAGATGAGACAAATATCAATTTAAGAACGGTTGCATTGGGTCTATCCAATGGTTTCAAAAATGCTTCACCAGCAGGATTTGGTGCATTTAACCAATTGATCGGATCGGGAGCAACCTACCCACAATTAGTTGCTGCAGTTAATGGTAATCCTGCATATGCATCCTTGCGTCCTGCCCTTCCATACTTACCTGTGTTGTATAGCTTAGCCAAGGGAACTACACCAAGTCAGGATGTGTCGAGAACTGGTTATAATGAAGCGAATTTGGTAGATTACGATACGCAGTCGTTGAAAGCATCTGGTGCGATGCATTACAAACTATCTTCGACGGTAGAAGCTATTGCTCAAGCTAGCTGGGGTACAGGTACCTCAGTGTACACGGGGTCAGATCGTTATTCATTGAAGAACTTTAGTATTGGACAATACAAACTGGAACTAAAAGGTGAAGACTTTTTCTTGAGGGGTTATACAACTCAGGAACGTTCTGGAGATTCTTACATATCATCAATTCTCGGATCATTCATTAACGAGGCATACCGTCCAAGTGCTGGGCCTGCTACAAATCCTACTTCAGGTTGGTTTGCTCAATATGCTTTAGCTTACTCAAATGCGCGTGCTCAAGGTGCGGATGATATGACTGCACATAACACTGCTCGTGGCTTTGCAGATCAGGGTCGCCTGGTACCAGGTACAACCCAATTTGAGAACGTTAAGAATGGCATCATCAATAGCACCATTTCTTCTGGAAAAGGAGCGAAGTTTGACGATAAAACAAATCTTTACCATTACGAAGGCTTGTACAACTTCTCTAACGCGTTAAACAACGTGGTTGACCTGCAGGTTGGTGGTTCTTATCGTTTGTATCAATTGAGATCAGGTGGTACTATCTTTGATGATTTAAACAACGAGATCAATATCAAAGAATACGGTGCTTTCGCACAATTGGGTAAAAAACTTTTTGATGAAAAGCTGAAATTAACTGTTGCGGGAAGGTATGATAAAAATGATAACTTCAAGGGTCGCTTTACCCCAAGGGTTACCGGTGTTTATACTGTAGCTCCAAATAACAACATACGCGTTTCGTACCAAACAGGTTATCGCAACCCTACTACTCAAAACCAGTACATTGACCTTTCAGTTGCGGGTGGTCGTCAGCGTCTAATTGGTGGTTTGCCAGGTAGCCTCAACAAATACAATTTATTAACTACAAATATTCCATTTACGGATGTAAGCTATAGGGCTTTCCAGTCTTCAATTGCAACAGGAACACCTGATGCTACGTTGTTACAGCAATATACATTTGATGCAGAGGGCGTAAAGCCTGAAAGTGTTCAGGCTTATGAAGTTGGTTACAAAGGATTAATTGGTGGTAACTTGCTAATTGATGCTTACGGATACTACAACAAGTACAAAAACTTCATTACGTCTGTTGACGTTTACCAACAAAACGGTAGTAATTTTTCTAAATTCGGTGTTCCGGTTAATGCTAAAGGAGAGGTTACTTCCTATGGTGCAGCCTTTGGTCTTGATTACCGAATTTCCAATTACAACCTGAGTGGAAACGTTTCTTACAATGAGATCGGTGATCTTCCAACAGCTTATATCAACGATTTTAACACGCCTACCGTACGTTATAACTTAGGATTGGGTAATAGCGAAATTGTGAAAAATGTAGGTTTTAATGTTGCTTACCGCTGGCAGGATGCATTCTACTGGAACTCTTCATTTTCTTCTGGGGACGTTCCTGCGTTCGGAACAGTGGATGCTCAAATCAACCTGAAAATCCCTTCTGTAAAAACAATGATTAAACTGGGTGGATCAAACATCTTGAACAAATATTACTATACTTCTTACGGAAATCCTTCTGTTGGCGCATTGTACTATATTGGCTTAACTTTCAATCCATAGTTCAAATTTATTACTTCTTGGGAGGCCCTGACTGTACTGTACAGTCAGGGCTTTTTTTTAAAACGGGTTTATCTTTTAATATTACTTTGGTATTCGTGGAAATTTTAACACTTTAGATGTATAAATTAAGCTATCGAACAGGGAAGATATACACTCAAGAGATTTTTATGGAAGAAATTACTGATCCAAACAAGGAGACCAATAAAATTATAAATAAGCAGGAAGCCGTTGAAGAAGCAGTTCAGCACTTAAATAACCCGGTTACTCATTTACAGCCAATTGTTAAGCAATATCTTGGCAGTGTTGAGAAGGCATCTGTCGAGGGTAATAAATTTTTCTTTGGCGACGGAAGTGCCAGGGTTGAAATTAGGGTAGTTAGCGATGAGATCATTCGCGTGCGCCTTGCGCCACACAGTGTTTTCTTAGATGAATTTTCTTATGCTGTACCCTTTGTGGATCAAAAGGTGACGACTTTCAAACTTGAAGAAGTGGAAGACAGTTACACTGTGTCTACGAATACGATCACCTGCAAAATCCGTAAATCGGATTTTCACATTTCGTTTATCGAAAACCAGAGTCAAATGGTCATGAGCGAAGATGCCGTACCGATGCACTGGGAAGAGAATGTAGAGTTTGGTGGTTACTATGTTTACGCGACTAAAAAATGCCAGCAGGAAGAAAATTTCTTTGGACTAGGAGATAAGTCGGGCAACATGAACTTACGTGGGCGTCACTTCCAAAATTGGAATACAGATGCATATTCATTTGGCTGGGATCAGGATCCATTATACCGTACAATTCCTTTTTACACTGGAGTTCACGATAAGGCAGCTTACGGTATTTTCTTCGACAATACATTCCGATCCTATTTTGACTTCGGAAGCGAAGACAATAGCAAGACCAGCTTCTGGGCTGATGGTGGGGAATTACAATATTACTACATCCACGGTCCGCATATGATGGACGTGGTTAAGCGTTATCAAACGCTGACCGGAACTCACCCGATGCCTCCCAAATGGGCATTAGGATATCATCAATGTCGTTGGAGTTACTATCCTGAGAAAAAAGTAAAAGAGATCGCAGAAGGATTTAGATCAAGAAATATTCCTTGTGATGCCATTTATTTGGATATTGATTATATGGACGGGTACCGTTGCTTCACCTGGAACAAGACCCATTTCCCTGATCCTAAACGAATGATCAAAGAGCTGGCCGATGATGGCTTTAAAACCGTTGTAATGATTGATCCGGGAATTAAGGTTGATGATAACTATTGGGTATTTAAAGAGGGTAAAGAGAATAACTTTTTCTGTCGCAGAAGTGACGATTATTTTATGGAAGGCCATGTATGGCCAGGCAGGTGCCAGTTTCCAGACTTCACTAACCCTGCGGTTAGGGAATGGTGGGGCAATCTTTATAAAGAATTAGTAGAGATTGGCGTAGCAGGCGTGTGGAATGACATGAATGAACCTGCAGTTTTTGGTTCAGGAACATTTCCTAATGATGTTAGGCACAATTACGATGGATTTCGAGGTTCTCACCGTAAAGCACACAATGTCTACGGCATGCAGATGGTTCGATCAACTTATGACGGCCTAAAGAAATTAATGCGCAACAAGCGTCCATTTACTATAACCCGTGCGGGATACTCTGGTATGCAACGTTATGGATGTGTTTGGACAGGAGACAATGTTGCGACTTGGGAGCATTTGAAGCTTGGTAACATCCAGTGTCAACGGATGTCGATTTCCGGAGTACCATTTGTTGGTACAGACATCGGAGGGTTCAGCGGAGAGCCGGATGCTGAACTATTTACAAGATGGATTCAATTGGGAGCTTTTTCCCCCTTCATGAGAGCTCACTCAGCGGGAGATACTGCTGAACGTGAACCATGGAGCTTTGGAGAGCCATTTACCAGTATCAATAGAACATATATAGAACTGAGATATCGCTTAATGCCATACCTTTACTCTGTATTCTGGGAGCATCACCGTTATGGATTCCCAATTCTAAGACCGCTGGTTATGCTTGAGCAGGAAGATATCAGCAATAGTTTCCGTCAGGATGAGTTTACTTTTGGAGATAAGATATTGGTATGTCCTGTTTTAGAGCAAGGCGCTACTTCGAGAATGGTTTATCTTCCGAAGGGAAAATGGGTTAATTTCTGGACACACGAAGTATTAACCGGAGAAAGTGAGTACAATATTGCTGCGGCGCTGGATCACATGCCTTTGTTTATTAGGGCTGGTTCTGTAATTCCAGAATATCCCGTGATGCAATACGTAGGGGAGAAAGACGTCGACGAAGTTATGTTAAATGTTTACTTCTGCGATTATGAAGTTAACTCATTCCTTTACGAGGATCATGGAGATACCTTCGCTTATGAACAGGACATCTACTCGGAGAAAAAGTTTACTGTTAAAGGTTCAGCAACTAATCTTGTGATAGAACAAAGCAGAACAGGGTTGTATACCCCTACCTACGAATTATACAACCACAACATCATCGGGCTACCTTTCAAAGTCAATAAAATTACCATTGATGATAAAGAATTGATCGATTTTACGTTAGATGAGCGTAACTGTTTACGTTTCAGATCCAATAAGAATTTCACAATTATAAAAATATACAACTAATGGAAGTGCTTGCCCATAGCTTATTCAGTGATTTTGATATCGCATTATTTATTTCAGGCAAGCACTTTCGGTTGTATGAGAAGTTCGGTTCCCATCTGCTCAAGGTAGGAAAAACGGAGGGAACTTATTTTTCTGTATGGGCGCCAAATGCACAAGAAGTAAGGGTGATCGGCAATTTTAATCATTGGAACAAAAGCGCACACTACCTTAATAAAAGGATTGATGAATCTGGGATCTGGGAAGGCTTTATTGACGGAGTTGGAAAAGGGGAAATATATAAATACGCCGTCAAAGGTTTCAACGGTGAGGAGTTGGAAAAAGGAGATCCCTATGCTAAACGCTGGGAACACCCTCCAAAAAATGCTTCAATGGTATGGGATAACGACTATACCTGGAAAGACAAAGCATGGCTTAAAAAGCGGCCTAAGCTTAATGCGCTTAACCAACCAATGTCGGTCTATGAACTGCATTTGGGATCCTGGCAGCGTGATCCGACTGAGCCTAAGCGGGTATTAACTTATAAAGAAATCGCAGTCAGCCTAGTGCCCTATATCCTGGATATGGGTTTTACTCACGTTGAGTTTATGCCAATAATGGAGTATCCTTACTATCCATCTTGGGGATATCAGATCACTGGTTACTTCGCTGCGAGCTCCAGACATGGAACTCCTCAGGAGTTGATGTCCCTTATTGAAGAACTTCACAATAGTAATATTGCCGTGATTATGGATTGGGTACCTTCCCATTTTCCTGGAGATGCCCATGGGTTATATAACTTTGACGGTACTCATTTATATGAGCATGCCGATATGCGTAAAGGTTTCCATCCAGACTGGAAATCTTATATTTTCAATTACGATAGGAACGAGGTTCGCTCGTTTTTGATCAGTAATGCCTTATACTGGTTTGATAAATTCCACGCCGATGGTTTGAGGGTAGATGCTGTAGCGTCCATGCTCTATTTTGACTTCTCAAGAAAGGCCGAAGATGCTGCAACTAATGAGTATGGTGGTCGGGAGAATCTAGGCGCCATATTATTCCTGAAAGACATGAATGAGGCTGTTTACAGCAATTACGAGGGTGTGCATACCATTGCTGAAGAGAGCAGTACCTATCCGGGCGTGACTCATCCTGTTCATGCCGGTGGCCTCGGTTTTGGCATGAAATGGATGATGGGTTGGATGAATGACACCTTAAAGTATTTTAAGAATGATCCAATCGCTAGAAAACACCACCATCATCAGCTGACGTTTAGCATTACGTATGCCTTCAGCGAGAATTTTATGCTTCCCTTTTCGCATGATGAAGTGGTACATGGTAAATCTTCCATGATCTATAAAATGCCTGGAGATGAGTGGCAGAAGTTCGCAAACCTGCGCGTTTTGTATGCTTACATGTTTACTCAACCGGGTAGCAAGCTCCTTTTCATGGGAAATGAATTTGCACAGACCCACGAGTGGGATTTTAAGAACTCGTTAGACTGGCATCTTTTGCAGCACCCGCCACATTTAGGAATGCAGACTACCGTTAGGGCATTAAATAAACTTTACAAGTCAGAACCAGCACTATACGAGCATAGTTTCTCGCATGAAGGATTCGAGTGGATCAATGCAGATGATGCGCAGCACTCAATCTTTGTTTATCAACGTAAAGGGGTAAAGGCTAAGGATACCTTAATTGTTATCTTGAACTTAACACCTGTGTTTAGGCAGGATTATAAGGTTGGGTTGCCATTTGAAGCCAAATGGAAAGAGATATTTAACACTGATGCGGAAGAATTCTTCGGCAGTGGTAAAGCTAACAAGGGCATTTTACTTCCTGAACACGAAGAATGTAGTGGAAGAGAATACTCTATTTCTTTAGATATTCCGCCTTTAGCAGCCATCGTGCTAAAGCAAGCAAGGTAGGCAGCTCAACTAAAACGATGAAAGAAGAACATAAGTTTGTTAAACCATATATCAAATACGTCAGCATTGCTGCCGTGTTGATTGTCGGCCTCTTAATTTGGTCCTCATGGTCGTCAGGTCTTTATGAAAAATATGCTATCAGCAGACAGATGTCAGTAGCAGAGCGAGGTAACGATTCGGAGGTCAATATTTCTAAAGGAGCAAAATATTTTAATAGCCAAAAATACCATGAAGCTAAAAGGGTACTGCAAAGTGAATATAGGCTTAACCCTCAAAACCTATTCCTTGCCTATTACTTCGCGATCACGCTCGTTGAAACAGGCAAGGAATATGAGGCTAGAACAATTTTTATGAGTCTTTATAAAGGGGAATCAGCATTTAAATATGATGCAGCCTACTATGTAGCACTTAGCTTCTTGAAAGAAGACAACAAGCCAGCCACGATAGAATGGTTGAAAAAAGTTCCTGAAGGGACTGCAAATGCTTCAAAAGCAAAAGAGCTGATTGCTGAATTGCAGTGATAGTACAATGTTCTTAATAAGCTGATCTAGTTATAAGTTAACATAAACGACGAGAATATTGCGTTTTGATTCGTACTTCCTTTAAAATTTAAACCGATCCTTGGGCTTCTGTCCCATTGCGTTAGGAAATCAACTTTAGGTCTTTCTGAGCCTGATAGTTCTTTCCATGACGATGAACCAGTCTTGTAAAATACCTTGCAGCTAAGGTCTTGATCAACGCTGAGCTTTAGCGTGACAAGACTTTTTAAGGTAATTGGGCCGCTAGCAATCACTGCTCTTTTATCGCCTTTAACTTCCCAAAATTCAACGCTACTACCAATTACACCGATGCCTATTGAGGAATTGGCGTCTCCGTAGTAAACTAAACCTTTCTGTGCAGTATTGTAGTTTACAACGGTAGTAACCATTTCAAAATTGGTTGAAACAGGCCGTTTTGTAATTGCAACTCCCGACTTGTTCTTCGCATTGATACTTCCAGAAACCTGTAATTTTCCGCCAACTTGCTTCAGAACAGGACTAGAGTTGCGGAAATCCCATTGCCAGTCCAAAGATGGTTTTGCAGCAGAAAAGTCATCGGTTACATTGCTACTAGTCCTATTAACATTACTACCATTTGCTTCTCTGAAAACAGGCCATGCTCCAGGAACAGGCCAGGTTAACTCTGCAAGCATTCCCTGTCTGCCTGTATAAACAGTGGTCTTTCTATTATATGAATGGTACAAATAAAATGTCTTTCCCTCAGGCGTATTAACGAAAGTGCCATGGCCAGAACACTTCCAATCGGCATTCTCCTGTAAAATTGGATTCTTATCAAAATCTATGTAGGGACCCTTGAAATCTGTTGACCTCGCTACCCTCACGTTATAATCACACTGAACTCCACAGCAATTCCCTGCTGAATAAAACAAATAGTAGAAGCCATCTTTCTTGATGATACTTTGGCCTTCTAGACCAACCTTCTTGTCATCTTTAAATAAAGTGAAGGGCTTACCCACCAGTTTTAAACCGTCTGCAGAAAGTTTGCTCCCTAAAATTTCAATTGGACGGTTGTCGAGTCCATATGCTTTGAAAGTGATGAACAGCTCTCCGTTCTCATTGTATACAAACGCATCAATCGCTTCTTTACCATATTCGATAATGATTCCATGGTCTATAAAACCACGGTCAGGATAGGCAGACGTAGCAACACCGATGTAAGACACATTGTCTTTTTTACGTCTTGCGGTATAATATAAGAAGTAGGTGTTGTTATGAAAGTAGTACTCCGGGGCCCAAAATGATCCTGATGTCCACTCTGGCGCCTTATCAAATACAAAGCCTGTTTGTTTCCAGTCCTTCAGGTTTGTGGAAGTATAAATTGGAAAGTGTGGAGCCCACTCTGATGAAGTTCCTACAGCATAATACTGATTCCCTTTTCTAATTACTGATGGATCGGCAAAGTCTCCCGGTATAACGGCTTTCTGTAACTGACCGGAAACACAAAAAGCACTAGCACACACAACAAAACTGATTAACAGGCAACGACTTAAAAATCTCATTCTTTCTGGATTAAAAATGGCAAGATAGTAAAAAGTGGATTTAAAGTCATATCACATTACATGAAAGCAGTTTCGTAGAATTAGGCTGTAATTTTGTTCCTACAACTATAACATGGAAACACTTCTTAGCAACACACCATATTCAGTACTTGATCTTGCCACAGTAATTGAGGGCAAAACTCCTGCAGATACATTTAGAAACAGTTTAGACCTCGCGCAACATGTGGAAGATTGGGGATTTAATAGATATTGGCTGGCAGAGCATCACAACATGATCAGCGTTGCGAGTTCGGCCACGTCTGTAGTAATCGGACATATTGCCGGGGGAACCAAAACTATTAGAGTCGGTTCGGGGGGTATTATGTTACCAAATCATTCCCCACTAGTTATTGCCGAGCAATTTGGAACGTTAGAATCTCTTTTTCCAGGACGTATCGACCTGGGCTTGGGCAGAGCGCCTGGGACGGACCAGGTTACAGCTATCGCGATTAGGGGAGAGCGCTTTAATGCTGCTAATGATTTTCCGAAAGACGTATTGAAGTTGAAGCAGTATTTTTCAACTGAAAATGCCAAAAGTAGTGTAAGAGCTATTCCGGGCGAAGGCCTTGATATTCCAATCTGGATTCTTGGGTCAAGTACTGATAGTGCTCATCTTGCGGCTGCACTCGGATTACCTTATGCATTCGCCAGTCATTTCGCACCTGCACAGTTTCTGACGGCAATTGATATCTATCGTAAAAACTTTAAACCTTCTGCGCAGTTGGCAGCACCCTATGTGCTTGCTTGTATAAATGTTGTAGCTGCTGATACAGATGCTGAGGCCAATAAGCTGGCGACTTCGTTGTTCCAATTATTCAAGGGCATCGTAACTGGCAAGCGTATGTTATTGCAGCCCCCCGTAGATAATATGGAGGATGTTTGGGATGTATATGAAGAGGCGCAGGCCAATCAAATGCTTGCTTGCACTTTTATTGGGGGTAGGGAGACCATTCGAGAAAATCTTCAGAGATTTTTAGAACAGACGCAGGTAAATGAAGTTATGGCTAGTTCTCATATCTACGATCATCAAGCGAAATTAAGATCCTACCAATTACTTTCTGAGGCTTTCAAGGGATAACCTGCTTAAAGTTATTTTCTTATCTTTATAGTATCGCCTAAAACTTACTATCCTTTTGAAAACACTTAAAGTATTTTCGCTCCTGTTTGCGTTGCAAATCATTTGCTTCGTCTCATCTTTATCTGCTCAATATACTATACCTGATACGGTCAGGAGTGGTATTTATGTGACCAGCATTCACGATATCGATTTTAAAGAGAAACAATTTACTGTAGACTTTTGGCTGTGGTTAAAGTATAAGAACAGGGACTTTGATTTTGTAGAAAATTTGGAAATACCACAGGCGAAGACTGTTACTAAGTCCTTTTCAACGATTGACAGCACGGGCAAGGAAGTTTATTTGCTGATGAAGATCCAGTGCCTGATGAAGGATTCCTGGTCGATCGATAATTTCCCCTTTGATCACCAGATTCTAAGACTGTCTGTCGAGAATTCGCAATTTGATTCCCAATCCTTAATTTTTGTTCCTGATACTTTGGGAAAACAATTTGATCCCCGATTTACGCTCAGCGGCTGGAATATCGATAGTTTGAAAGTTTCCTCTGGCATAAAGGTTTATGAGACAGCATTTGGCGACACGTCATTTAAAGTTCCTCATACAGAATACAGTAATTTTAAGGTGGGTGTCGGAATTAGCAGGGACGCCATTGGGATCTTTTGGAAAATGTTCTTGGGAATGTATGTGGCATTTTTCATTGCATTTATGTGCTTTTATATCCACGCAGACAGTATCGATTCCCGATTTGGTCTAAGTGTGGGGTCGCTTTTCGCTGTCATTGGTAACAAATATATAATTGATGGCTCGCTACCAGAAACCACTAGCTTCACATTGGTTGATACACTTCATGGTATCACGCTTGTATTTATACTTGTGGTTATTGTCTCTACCGCTTATTCCCTAAGACTTATTAAGCAAGACAAACTTAGCGCTGCCAATAAATTTGATAAGATCTCCTCTATCACCTTACTGGTTGTTTACGTGGTACTAAACATCTTTTTTATCACTGAGGCAGTTACAGGCTAATTATTCAAACTGAATCAAAAAATCTTTAAAAGTAATAGTCGAAATCACGTAAGTTTGTGTCAATATGAATACTAAACAAGCGTACAACATTTGGGCGGCTCAATACGATACTAACGATAACAAAACTAGGGATCTTGAAGGGCTTGCCTTAAAATTGATATTGGCAAGTGTGTCTTTCAATAGGGTACTCGAAATTGGCTGTGGAACCGGTAAAAATACGGAGTGGTTGATAGACAAAGCGGTACAGATTACTGCAGTGGATCTATCAGATCAAATGCTTGCGAGAGCTAAGGATAAATTCACCTCAAACAAAGTGCAGTTTAAACAGGCTGACATCACCCGTAAATGGAATTTCAAGGATGGTTTATATGACCTGGTCACCTTCAGTCTAATTTTAGAACACATAGAAAATCTGGACTATGTATTCAATGAAGTTGGTAAATCGCTAAATCCTGGTGGTTATGTATATATCGGCGAATTGCATCCTTTTATGCAATATACAGGCACGAAAGCAAGGTTTGATACAGAGGAGGGCAATCAGCAAGTAGTAGATTGCTTTAATCATAATGTTTCTGACTTCATCATCGCAGGTAAGAAACATGGGCTTCAACTGTTGGCACTGGACGAATATTTTGATGATAATGACAGAAGTCAAATGCCAAGAATTTTAACGATCTTGCTTAAGAAATCTTAGCAAACAATAATGAAACAAGTACTATTTATCGCCTTCATCTTACTAGTCACCTCTCCAGTTCAAAAAGTTATGGCTCAAATCGAGACTAAAAAGCAGGTTACTGTTTTAAATCATATCGCTGTTTATGTTGCCGATCTGGCAAAGGCGACAGCATTCTATAAAAGTGTCTTGAATCTGCAGGAGATCCCTGAACCGTTTAAAGACAATCGCCACACTTGGTTCACGCTTGGCTCTGCTGGTCAGCTGCATTTAATTCAGGGAGCTAAAGTGGGAAACGAGCACGATAAGAATGAACATTTGTGTTTCAGTGTAGCCTCTGTGGAGGATTTCGTTAAAAATCTGGACGCTAAAAAAGTCCATTATGAAGATTGGCCAGGGAAAGCGAGCACCATTACAAACAGAGTTGACGGCGTGAAGCAAATCTATTTTAAAGATCCCGACGGCCATTGGTTGGAAATAAATGATGCAAAATAGTTGGCTAAGCCATTGGCCACTACTAACCGCTTTCTTGATGCTAGTTATCATGCAGGTCATGGAACTTGGCTTTAACCTACATTTGTCCCTGGCGATTTCATTACCAGTTTATATGTCTGCCTATCTTTTAGCAGGGTATAATGTGCTATTTCTCGCCTATCGTAAGGCTATCAGATTTGATTTCTTTAATGAATTTTTCCTGATGAGCATTGCTACATTAGGGGCCTTTGCCATTGGATCTTACAGTGAAGGCGTGGCTGTTATGGTGTTTTATTCGATAGGAGAGTGGTTCCAGGATGCAGCGGTCGCTAAAGCTAAAAGGAGTATTAAAGCTTTATTAGACATCAGACCGGATTCTGTTACCGTGATCCGGGACGGTAAAACAACAAATATTGCCCCGGCTGATGTTAATCTAGAAGAAGTTATTGAAGTTAAGCCCGGAGAGAAAGTCGCATTAGATGGGATACTTTATTCAAATGAAGCCACCTTCAATACTGCCGCCTTGACTGGCGAAAGCAAGCCTGATACCAAATCAAAAGGCGATGCAGTGTATGCGGGTATGATTAATCTACATCAGCTTGCAGAAGTCCAGGTGAAGTTACTATTTAAGGACAGTAAGCTTAGTAAGATATTGGAGATGGTTCAAGATGCAACCACCAGAAAATCACAGACTCAATTGTTTTTATCCCGTTTTGCCAAAATATACACACCAATTGTCTTCTTGCTTGCCGTTTTAGTGATTGTTATACCATATTTCTTTGTGGCGGATTATAGCTTTAAGGAATGGCTATACAGAGGCTTAGTATTCCTGGTGATCAGCTGTCCTTGTGCGCTGGTCGTTTCTATTCCCCTGGGATACTTTGGCGGCATTGGGTTGGCTTCAAAGAATGGAATTCTCTTTAAAGGGTCAAACTTTCTGGACGTGATGACGAAAGTAGACACCATCGTCATGGACAAAACAGGAACCTTGACTAAAGGCGTATTCAAAGTTCAGGATGTATTGGTTGAAGGTTATTCCGAAGAAGAATTGATTAAATTTGTAGCGGCTCTGGAAAGCAAATCTACGCATCCGATAGCGGTAGCAATATTGAGCTATGCTGAAGAAAATGGTATTGACTTTGAATTGGACGTGAAAGATTTTGAAGAGGTAGCTGGGCATGGATTAAAAGCGAGTATTTTAGGAAAAGCAGTTCTTGCCGGGAATGCAAACCTGTTAAAAAAATTTAATATCTCTTATGATGAGCAGACCGAAAGCATCGAGGATACTGTCGTGATGGTTGCAATAAACGGAAGTTATGCGGGTTGTTTAAGTATCGCCGATGAGGTTAAAGAAGATGCACGCGAAGCAATTAAGACAATGCATGCATTGGGACTTAAAACTGTCATGCTAAGCGGGGATAAGCAGAGTGTGGTGAGTAAAGTAGCAACTTTACTAGGAATCGACCAGGCATTCGGCGGATTGTTGCCAGAACACAAAGTAGAAAAGGTAGAAGACCTGAAACAGCAGGGCCGCATAATTGCCTTTGTTGGTGATGGTGTGAATGATGCACCAGTAGTTGCCCTGGCCGATGCAGGTATTGCTATGGGTGGCTTAGGTAGCGATGCGACAATAGAGACTGCTGATATTGTTATTCAAAATGACCAGCCTGGAAAGATCATCACTGCCATAAAAATTGGTAAAATAACAAAAAGTATTGTTTGGCAGAACATTGCCTTCGCAATGACAGTGAAAATCGTCGTTCTTGTCCTCGGTGCTGGCGGTATAGCGACACTGTGGGAAGCTGTAATTGCAGATGTAGGCGTAGCGTTGCTGGCGATACTTAACGCAGTGCGTATCCAGCATAAGAAGGTTTAGCATATCCCACAATCCTTACTTCGTAGGTAAACCTCTGTTCTTCAACATCGGCGTAATATCTGGGGCATGACCTCTAAAATCTTTAAACATCTTCCCATAGTCCTCCGTATTACCCCTCGATAAAATCATATTTCTAAACCGCTGCCCGTTAGCTCTGCTCAAGCCACCGTTCTCTTCAAACCAGGAATATGCGTCATTGTCTAGCATTTCTGTCCATAAATAGGCGTAATACCCTGCGGCATAGCCATTCGCCCATATGTGTAAGAAATAACTTGACCTGTATCTTGGCGGAACATACGACAAAGCCAAACCAGTTTTATTTAGTGCCGCCGTTTCAAATTTGTCTACGTCTTGCAATGGGTCATTTGCAGTAAGCTTATGCCACTGCATATCCAATGCTGCTGCAGCAAGGGTTTCAGTTAGTGAATATCCCTGGTTAAATGCAGATGCTTTCTTTATTTTGTCAATTAAAGCTTGCGGCATCAATTCCCCACTCTTATAATGCTTTGCATAGTTTTTGAAAATCACTGGATCCATTGCCCAGTGCTCGTTAAACTGCGAAGGAAATTCAACAAAATCTCTCGCCACACTGGTTCCAGAGAGACTAGGATACTTCTGACTTGCGAAGAAACCATGCAAGGCATGTCCAAATTCATGAAACATCGTCGTCACATCATCGAAACTAATGAGTGCTGGCTCACCCTTCTGAGGTTTGGTGAAGTTGCAAACATTATAAATTACTGGCTTGGTGCCAAGCAATCCAGACTGCCCTACCAGATTACTCATCCAGGCACCACCAGATTTATTGTCTCTTTTGAAATAGTCACAATAAAAAAGGCCGATTGCGGTTCCATTTTCTTCAAACAACTCAAATACCTTAACATCTTCTTGATAAACGGGAAGGTCAGTGCGCTCTTTAAAAGTTATTCCGTAAAGTTTTGTTGCAGCATAAAACACACCATTCTTCAATACGCTGTTTAACTCAAAATAAGGCTTAATCTGATTTTCGTCAAGGTCATATTTCTCTTTGCGAACTTGCTCTGCATAGTGATCCCAATCATAAGCTGTAAGTTTGAAGCCGCCTTTCTGGCGATCAATTACTGATTGAATATCAGTAGCTTCTGCGTTTGCTCGAGCTGTTGCAGAAGGCACTAATTTAGCGAAGAAAGTTTCTACAACGGCAGGACTTTTAGCCATTTGGTCTTGAAGCTTCCAGGTCGCATAGTTAGCGAAGCCCATTAGTTTCGCTTTCTCGGTTCTGATTCTTGCTATCTCAGAAATTGTTTTACGGGTGTCATTTGCATCGCCTTTTTCTGCGCGGTTAAACGAAGCCTCAAACAATTTCTGTCTCGTAGTACGGTTAGAAAGACTTTGCAACATAGGCT
Organism: Pedobacter sp. JCM 36344; assembly: GCF_046546555.1. Taxonomy (NCBI): domain Bacteria; kingdom Pseudomonadati; phylum Bacteroidota; class Sphingobacteriia; order Sphingobacteriales; family Sphingobacteriaceae; genus Pedobacter; species Pedobacter sp. JCM 36344. The sequence continues at coordinate 88,137 of NZ_JBKHKK010000011.1, read as the reverse complement.
GTTGTGTAGTATTTTGAAGCTTCAAGATCCATTTACCATTTTGTTTGTTGTCTTTGCCAGCTTGTGCTGCTGCGCTAACGTCGCCATCAGACAATCCTGCGAGTTCAGATTTATCTGTAATCACAACTGATCCGGCTTTTGCAGCTGCCAGCAATTGATTAGAAAATTTGGCGCTTAGGGACGCTTCTTGCTCATTTAGCTTTTTAAGACTGCTCTTATCTAAATCACCTAGTTTAGCACCAGCTAGCTCGAAAGTCTGATAAAAATATTCAATCAATTTTGTGGACTCGGGGTCTAGTGTTAAAGTAGTCCTCTTATTATAGATATCTGCTATTCGCCTAAAAAGTTGCGTATTTAGATAGATTGCATCCTGATGTGCAGCGAGTTTTGGTGCAATCTCTTCCTGAAGTTTCTGCAAACCATCGTTGGTATTGGCACCTGTCAGCGTATTAAAAACATTATTAACACGATTTAGAAGTTCGCCGGATCTCTCCATGGCTACTAACGTATTCTCAAACGAAGGCATTTCGGGATTCGATGCAATTTTCTCAATTTCAAACAAATGTGCATTCATTCCTGCTTCGAATGCAGGCTTGAAATCACTGTCCTTAATTTTATCGAATGGTGGAGTTTGATATGGGAGCTCACTTTTGACTAATAGTGCGTTCCCTGATGAGTCTGATTTATTAGAGGACGAATTTTTGCCGCTATCATTACAAGCGGCAAAAATTGTAAGCATTGCCAAAAGCGGCAACTTATGAGCTGTTTTCATGAATATTAATTTTCTCAAACTAATATACGAAAATCATTAGCTCTTTAAGTTATTTGAACTCTGAGATGTCGACTACTTTATCACTATTTCCCCCGATTTTTTTAAGAAATGCAATGTTGTTTTCAATGACCCATTTAAAGTTATTAGCTATATAAATCGCTGCAAGCTCTGGAGTAGTACTCTTGTCTGCAGGTAAAACATGCGTATTCGCCTGATTAGTTGCATAATGAATTTGATATAAAGAATTAGTCGTCAAGAAAACAAGTGTTTGCTTGTCCTGTGAAAGGTTGAAATACATGCCTTGAATTCGTTCCTCTGGGTTTTGTCTCTTAAGTAAATAAGCTTTAGCATTCACGTTGGTAATAAAGAAATCATTGTTAACAACAAATCCTGTTTTACCAACCTTCATTAGGCCTTGTGTATATTCTTTGTCTTTAGCACCGGTGGACGGGCGTGAAAGGCTGATAACGTCAATTTTATTTTCATTTAAATTGATGAGGTAAATTGGCGCAATTTCACCTTCTTTACCCGCAACCTGCGCAAGTATTGTAGTTTTCTGAGTATTCACATATTGAGCGAACGAGAATTTGTCAGTCTTTGCAGCAGGATCAGAAGGGCTGTTTTGGATAAAAATAGTTGTATCCCTAAACTTTATATTGAACTCACCTGTAGCGTTTTTGTCGTCTTTTATTCGATCCTCTGTACCATATTTCATAATAAATAACGCATCTCCTTCCTGGTAAGAATTGAAACGTTCCGTCTCGGTAAGAAGTTTTGGGACAATTACTGATTCATGTTTGCTGCAGCTAAAAAGGAAGACAGATAGGACTAATGCATAGAATAAATTTTTCATTTGAGTTTATATTTGATTAAGGGTTAATATTAAAATAAATCTGATTTTTACCAAAGTTAAATGATGTGCCGACATATCCAAATGTAAAAGTAAGCGTATTAATTTGTTACAAGCGGGTTTTTATCTTCCATTAGGAAGCTCAACCTTGGTCGTTTCGATTTCCAAACATAGTTTTCCTGGATATACATATACAACCCCGGTTTTGTAGGATCAATCCTTAAAGGAACATTGATCGACTCATCGTTCTCATAATTTACTTGATATAGCGAAGAATCTTTCATGAAAACGAGCGTTCCCTTGTCGGGGGATTTTAGTAAATACTGTCCTTGAATTCTTTCATCCTGATTTTCCCTCTTTAAAAAGTAAACTTGGGAATTAACCGGGTTAATCAAAAAATCGTTGTTTAGGAGGTAGCCTTCGCTACCGAGATGTATTAATCCAATGTAATTCAAATCCCCTTCTTGAGCTGTCGGCCGTCTTAATTCTGTCACGCTTAGTTGATGATTTTTTAGTGATATCAGGTAAAATTTAGCCTTGTAGCCAAAATTATCTGCAATTTGGACAAGCAATGATGTTTTCTGAGTATTCATAAACTTCCCGCGAATAAACTTTTCATTCGAATAGTTAGGGTCCGCTTTATTTGTCTGAATTCTTACAACGGTATCACCGAACTTTACACCATACCACACCTTTGGATTTGCGCCAAGTGTTTTGCCTACTTTCTCTTGATGAACATTGAAAGTGATCGCGCTGTCGATCTCTGATGGATACTCATTAAAGCTTTCACCTGGATTGATGACATGAGAAAGATACACTTTCTCGAAGGCCTCCTTTTTTGTGCAACTCCCTAGAATAAGTGTCAGTGCAATCACGGTTAAAAGCTTTCTCATAACAACTCAAATTACAGATAATTATTTCACCGGAATTTCTCCGATATACTCGTTGGTGGAAGAAATTTTAAATGCTTCTGAATAAAAGCTTAAGTAACAATGAACGGTGTGGCCACTTACACCACCCTCAATTGCTAGTGTTACTGATTTGTCAGAGCGCGTACCAATTTGTTCATAGATGTGAAATTCCTCTGTTTCGACACAATACATAATTACTTGCACTTTATCACCCGCGGCACTCATATTAGAAAATGGCCTGTTCTTCCAGCAAACTGTCAACTGACTGGTTTCTTTAGATAATGCTTTAGGACCCCATGATCCAAGCAGCTCGCCTTTTGCAAAAAGTAGGGCTGGGAAATCAACTTCAAACTCAGGGTATGATCCTGCTACCGCATGTGTCATATTGTAAGACAGCGCCGCGTTCATTTCAGTGTACTTGGTGTGATTTTGAAAACACTTTTCTACTGTACTGGCAATACCCAACAGGAATCCTCTGAATAACGTCAGTTTGGAGGTTTGCGCATGCTGGAGATCCGTTCTTGGTTTTGTTTGCAATTTCGGCAATCCTCGTAAATAATCGATACCTCGCCAGTGCGCGCCAACAACTGCACCTACTTTTCCTGACACACCGCCAAGAATTCCTTTTTTAATCTTTCCCATGGTTTTGCTTTTTTAAATTGTGATTTAAATTGTTTTTTTACAAGATACCTATTTAATTTAAATTATAATGTTATATGTCTTTAGCTGTAGGTTCGATGCAAATAGCGGCTGAGCTTAGGTACTAGTGCAGGCCAGTGCTCACATAAAACACACCTAGCACACACTTTGCTCACAAAAAGGTACCTGTTTGTGGCTTTGATGTGAACCAAGTGTGAACAATGACTGAACGGGCATTAACGCGCACTACCATATATGCCCTTGCCTTATAAGATATTCATTGATTGGTTCAGATAAAGGGTAACTCAACAAATATTCGTATTTTTATAAAATGATTACTAAAGACCAGCTTACGAAGGAGCAACAAGAGTTTTTTAAAAAACACAAAGTCTCTTACGAGCTATTATATGATGCAAAAGGCATGGGGATGACTGATGAATTAAAAGCCGATATGTCTGAATTAGACGCGGTTATTGCCGTCAACACAGAAGAGTGCGAAAATGACTCAACACACCATCTTAAGACCATCGCTGGTTTTTGTCCACAATGTGACCCCAGTAAAGTGGCAGCAGCATTAGTGGAACATAAAGTTGGTTTCGTTTACATTGCCGGCTCCTTGAAAGGAAAATTGATCAAAGTTGGGTGTACAGGTGATACAAAAGGTCGTGTAAATGACTTAAATACAGCTTTAACAAAATATGCCAATTACGACGATTGGGTGATTTTATATGAAGCAAAAACATTAAAAATAGGTAAAGTGGAGCGAACAATACACTCAGAACTCCACAATTACAAAACTAGTAGACAACATACTAAGGCAGGCAAATTGCAGAACGCGCACGACATTTATCAATGTTCATACAACAAGGCCAGAAATGTAATTACTCAGCTTCAAGATGACGTGAAGGTTGCGTTTACTCAGGTTAAAGAAAAAACGCAAGTTAGCGAAGGTTATCAGTTTGCAAACCTGCGGACTAGTTAATAGGAAAGAACAACAAAAATTAGTTGTGAATTATTTTAGCTAATTTTAGCTAAAATAATTTTGTTATGAAATTGAGAATTACCAGACTTGCAATTTTGCTGATTGTGATCTGTAATGTCGGTTGCGATCAAATTTCTAAGAACATCGTTAGAAAAGAGGTGGGCTATTATGAGAATATAAAAGTTTTTACCGATAATATTACACTAACAAAGGTGGAGAATACTGGTGCTTTCTTAAGTGTGGGGAGCATTCTCCCACAGTTCCTGAAATTTGCCCTATTAATTATTCTTCCGGCTATCGTGTTGTCAACGGGACTGTATTTTATTCTTACCAAAGTAAGACTTTCCAGGCTGACCATCATCGGTGCTGCATTTGTAATAGGGGGTGGCATTGGAAACCTTTATGATAGAATTATGTTTGGATCAGTCACAGATTTTCTTCATATCGATTTCATCGTCTTTCAGACTGGGGTTTTCAACTTCGCAGATGTATCTATCATGATTGGAATGGGGATGATTATAGCTGCCGCCTATGCCAAAAGGCGAATAATGGCTGCTGACCATTAAATTTTCGACCTAGATAGGTGAAAGGATAACTTCAATAAAGGAAAAGGGATGTGTCGTATCCACGAACATCCCTTTATCTAACCAAATATAAACTCGTATGAACGAATTTTATTTTAAGTTTCCATAGTACTCAACAAATTTCGCCAGAGCTGATGAATAGCCCCACTCGTTGTCATACCATGAAACAACTTTAACGAAGTGATCATTCAATGCGATACCTGCATTAGCGTCAAAAATTGAAGCATGATCATCTCCGATGAAGTCAGACGAAACAACTTCGTCTTCAGTATATCCTAAAACACCTTTCAAAGCGCCTTCAGAAGCAGCTTTCATAGCATCTTTAATTTGTTGGTAAGTTGCTGGTCTTTCTAAACGTACAGTTAAATCTACCACTGATACGTCTGCTACCGGTACACGGAAGGCCATGCCTGTTAATTTTCCTTTTAATTCAGGAATAACTTTAGTAACCGCTTTTGCAGCACCTGTTGCAGAAGGAATGATGTTGGAGAAACCACCACGACCACCTCTCCAGTCTTTTGCAGACGGGCCATCAACAGTTTTTTGCGTTGCAGTTATCGCATGAACTGTACTCATTAAGCCCTCAGCGATACCCCAGTTGTCATTCAGAACTTTAGCGATTGGCGCTAAACAGTTTGTAGTACATGACGCATTAGAAACAATAGTTTGATCAGCAGTTAATTTGTCATGGTTAACTCCCATTACGTAGGTAGGAATTGAATCGTCTTTAGCAGGAGCTGACAATACAACTCTCTTTGCACCCGCAGTAATGTGCTTTTGAGCATCAACCTCAGTTAAAAATAAACCTGTTGACTCAATTACTGTTTCTACACCAACTTCATCCCATTTAAGGTTTGCAGGATCTCTTTCCGCAGTAATACGTATCGTTTTACCATTAACAACCAAGTTGCCGTTTTCAACGGTTATTGTACCGTCAAAACGACCGTGAGTAGTGTCATATTTCAACATGTACGCCATGTAATCTGGCTCAATTAAATCATTGATTGCAACGACATCTAATCCTCTTTTTAAAGCAGCTCTAAATACCAGTCTGCCGATACGGCCAAAGCCGTTTATTCCAATTTTGCTCATTTTTTTAATTTGAATAGTAGTTTAATAGATTGTATATGGGTTCTTTCGTAATCGAGGTAATTTCCAATCCATGCTTGGCTGCCATTGCCCGAAGCTCGTCCTGAAAGTTCCCGGCCACAATGCCTACAAAATGTATCGCGTTGCCAGGATGTAATTTTAACGTTGGTAAAAGATAGGTCTTGAAATAATTATTAAATGCTTTATCTAAGATCGCGGCTATGTAAGGGTGATTGCGATGATCTAGATAAAAGTCAAAAAATGAACTCAAGAACTGTTGAACCATCGGCTTCTTATAAATTCTATCCAAAACTTGTGATCTGTCAAGATTATATTTCGAAGCAAACTCAGTTTGAAGTTCTTTAGGTAATTTCCCTTGCATAAAGCTTTTAAGGATAATTTTACCTAAGTAATTTGCAGATCCTTCATCGCCTAGAACAAAGCCAAGTCCGAAGTTGTTTTTTTCTAATTTTTTTCCGTCAAAATACGAGCAGTTTGAACCGCTCCCTAAAATACCTACGATGCCACTAGTATTATAGCAAGCAGAGATCGCAGCTCCATAAAGGTCATCCCTCACTTTGATCTTGCTGTTCTTGAAAAATAAGCCGAGGGTTTCGGACAATTCTGCTCTGCGCTCTTTTGAGGAAGCACCTGCAGCAAAGACATAAATCTTTTTGATGCTCTCGGCGTGATTTATCAGCGTTGCTTTTTTATTGAGGAATTGAAGAATTGCTTTTTGATCGTTGAAGCACGGATTGATACCGGGCATAGTACAGTCAGCGATGGTTTTTCCATCTCTGGCGATCTTCCAGAAAGCCGTTTTAGAACCGCTATATACTACTGCTATCATTAATATTTATATCGACAATACTTTTGTCATTTCTAATAAGTCATTTTCCAGTTTAAAGAAGTGCCTTGTCAATGCTTCTTCGATGCTTGTAGTAACAATTTCATTGCCCCTTAAGCCAACCATTTGCATGGTATTTCCTCTAAGTATTTCATTCACAGCCGCAAAACCAAGTCTGCTTCCCAATATTCTATCAAAACTGCTTGGACTACCACCTCTTTGAAGGTGACCTAATATGGTCACTTTTGTATCATAGTGATTAAAGCGTTCTTTAACCTTTTTTGCAATGTCATATGCTCCGCCAAACTTATTTCCTTCAGATACAATAACGATACTTGAGGATTTTTTGGTGGAGGCTCCTGTTTCCAACTGAGCGATCAGTTCATCTAGGCTGGTCTCTTTCTCTGGTAACAAAATTGCTTCCGCTCCGCTTGCGATACCACTTCTTAAGGCAATGCAACCGGAGTCTCTACCCATAACCTCTATGAAAAACAACCTGTCGTGCGAGTCAGCAGTGTCTCTGATCTTATCTATTGCTTCAATGACAGTATTAATCGCGGTGTCGTATCCAAGCGTGAAGTCTGATCCATACAGGTCATTGTCAATTGTACCTGGAACACCCATCACCCGTACTCCAAACTTTTCGCCGAAGCGTTGAGCACCTGTAAATGTACCATCGCCCCCAATTACAACCAAACCATCAATATCTCGTGATTGTAAATTCTTAAATGCAATTTCCATCCCTTCTTCTGTTTTAAACTCTAAACAGCGGGCAGTTTTAAGAATGGTACCACCCATGTGTATTGTATTACTAACCGATCTCGCGTCCATCGGGATAATATTGTTATTTATTAATCCTTGGTATCCTTGTAAAACCCCAAACATATTCACTCCGTTATATATCCCAGTCCGAACTACTGCTCTAATGCAGGCATTCATTCCGGGAGCATCGCCGCCTGAAGTGAGTACAGCAATATTTTTAATATTTGGCTTCATAATATATACGAATATAAGGTGTAATATTTACACTAAGTAATTTTTAATGTATTTTTTTTGTAATGAGCGGGCAAGTATATTTAAATGGTTTTATATTCCTATTTTGCAAATCTTATCTTTGTCTTAATTTACCAGAATCAGGCTATATTTGTAAGACTGAAAGATGCGTGTGGTGGAAAATTAATGAATCTTAAATATTAAATATTTTGAACGAAATTTTACCAAAGTTTGATTCCACTTTCTCCATTGACTGTGTTGTTTTCGGATTTGATGAAGGAGAATTGAAAATTCTACTAATTGAAAGAAATGAAGAGCCTTTCAAAGATTGGTGGGCTTTGCCGGGAAATATCGTTGGTGAAAACGAGAGTTTGGATCAATCCGCTGGAAGGATCTTAAATGAGCTCACCGGTTTAAGCAACATCTACATGGAGCAGTATTATACCTTCGGTGATGTTAACCGTCACCCGCAGGGAAGAGTAGTTAGCATTGCTTATTACGCACTGCTTAGACTTGGAGGAGATAAGGCCGTAAAGCCGATTAGTACTTATGCTAAAAAGGCAAATTGGATAGATGTAAAAGATTTGCCTAAACTCGCGTTCGACCATAAAAAGATTTTTGAAACTGGACTTGAAAAAATCAAAAGAAGAATCAAGCATCAGCCTATAGCTTTCGAACTATTGCCTGAAAAATTTACACTTACGCAGCTGCAAAATGTTTATGAGGTAATTGGAGATAAGAAGCTGGATAAAAGAAACTTTAGAAAGAAAATGCTAAGTTTTGGCATCCTCAAAGATTTGGAAGAAAAGCAGCAAGGAGTGTCCTTTCGGGCGGCAACACTTTACAAGTTTGATAAAAGGAAATATGCCAAGTTGTTTGGTAAGGAAATATCTTTCTAAACTCTTATTGAAATAAAATAAAAAAGCCCCATATGGGGCTTTTTTATTTTATTTCTTTGATGTGTGCAGATGGTAATTTACCAGGTCATCTATAGGAGAGCGGATGATCTTACCGATACCCATCTCATATTTGTCTGCAACAACACTTAAAATATCTCTAAAGCTGTAACCCACAGAACCCACACAGTTCAGTTTATAGTCTTTATAGTTGGGGTAGTGTATAACTAAATTTTCAAAGAATGCAGTAAATGCATACTCAATAGTCGAATAAGTATAATCTTCATAACTGTCTTTGAAATCGTACAAGAACTTACTGAAACCTGCACAGAAACGATTAGGAAGCGGTTTGTTGTAAATGTTGTCGAATATGTCTTCGTTGGTTAGTGCAAAATTATCGTAAAAGCTTTCTCTCAATCCTTTAGGCATATATCCTTTCATATAGTCAGAAAGAATCCTTTTGCCAATATAGCAACCGCTTCCTTCGTCACCCAGGAAATAGCCTAGTGAATCGATATTCAGGCTTATATCTGTGCCGTCATATAAACAGCTGTTAGTGCCCGTACCTAAAATCGCGGCAAAGCCTGGCTCGTCACCAAGTAGCGCACGACAAGATGCTAAAAGGTCATGCCCGATTTTAACTTCTGCGTTCGTGAAAACTCGTTTCATCGCATCGTAAACGATTTTACGTTTTGCATCTGTAGAACACCCTGCGCCATAATAATGAACTTCAGTTAGTTTTTCTTTTTCAAGATGATCTGGTAAAGAGTTATTTAATGATTCAACAATATATTCTTCACTCGAAAAGTATGGGTTGTAACCTTCTGTGTTAAATAAAATTTTTCTGCCCGCCTCGTTAATTAAACACCAATTTGTTTTGGTAGAGCCACCGTCTGCAATAACTATCATCTTACTTAGATTTAGGAATAAAAGTCAATAATCCTACGGCCTGAACATGGTTTTCTTTCATAAATTTTGTCTTTTAGTTTTGGTTGTTTTAAGTTTTTCTACGTTTAATTGTGTTTAAAGGTCACTTTTTAACGCATTGCTCGTCGTTTTGATGTTACCATATTGTTAAATAAACACTAAGCTAAAATACGTTTGTTATTTTAATATCCAAATTTAAAATTGTCTCTTTCCTTTTACACAAACAAAAAGCTGGAATTATTGCTTCCAGAGCATAAAAAAAAGAACAGAATCGCTCGCTTTATTTTTTCTGTGTCACCTGTTTAAAACAAAAAAAAAATGAATATTTGTGTTTAACAATAGTTTATGGCCCTAATAGTTGATTTTAGAAGTGATACAGTAACCAAGCCTACACAGGGTATGCTTGATGCTATGATGACGGCGAAAGTTGGTGATGATGTGTTCGGAGAGGATGAAACAGTGAATGCACTGGAGGCTAAACTTTCCAGCATCTTCAATATGGAAGCTGGTTTGTTCTGCCCTTCTGGGACTATGACCAACCAGATAGCTATTAAATGCTTTACCCAGCCGATGGATGAGGTTATATGTGATCAGACTGCACATGTTTACCGTTATGAAGGTGGTGGAATTGCTTACCATTCAATGGCATCGGTTCGTTTATTAAATGGCCAGAGAGGAATTCTAACACCAGAGCTTATTGAACCTGAAATTAATGAATACAATATTCACTATCCTAGTTCAACATTAGTTGTATTGGAGAATACGGTTAATAAAGGTGGCGGATCCTGTTATAGTTTATCCCAGATTGAGCCGATCCAAACACTTTGTAAAATAAAAGGATTAAAGCTTCATCTAGATGGGGCAAGGATTTTCAATGCGCTTATAGCAACAGGAGACAGTGCAAGAAACTACGGTAGGTACTTTGACGGCATTTCTGTCTGCTTATCGAAGGGCCTCGGTGCCCCCATTGGTTCTGTGTTGCTTGGTTCCAAAGAAACTATAAGAAAAGCTATCAAAATAAGAAAGGCTTTTGGTGGTGGGATGAGGCAGGCGGGGTATCTTGCAGCAGCAGGTATTTATGCGTTGGACAATCATGTTGAGCGACTCGCAATAGACCATCATCACGCGGCCACACTTGCTGATGCTTTAAGCAAGGCCAGTTACGTGGCGTCGGTAATGCCTGTTCAAACTAATATTGTAATTTTTGAGGTAGCTTCTTCTCGCTCTGCCGAAGCGGTTGTTGCATTAATGGCTACTAAAGGAATTGCCTGTAACATCACAGGGAAAAATACCATCAGGATGGTAACTCATTTGGGCATTGATGCTGGAATGATTGATTTTACGCTAGAAAATATTAAGAATCTCTAATGAAAAAGATCCTGATAGCTAACCGCGGTGAAATAGCACTGAGAATTATGCGGTCTGCACGAGAAATGGGAATCAAAACAGTTGCTGTTTACTCTGATGCCGATAGGGCGGCCTTGCATGTTAGATATGCTGATGAAGCCGTCTGCATCGGACTAGCGCCATCAAATCAATCCTACTTAGTCGGAGAAAAGATAATTGAGGCCTGTAAAATCACAGGTGCCGAGGCAATCCACCCAGGTTACGGTTTTCTTTCTGAAAACGCGAATTTTGCGAGAATGGTCAAAGAGGCTGGCTTAATACTTATTGGGCCAACACCAGAGGCTATGGAGATAATGGGTAACAAACTCTCTGCAAAAGCGGCAGTTTTAAAATACAATATCCCAATGGTTCCGGGGACAGAAGAAGCCATTACTGATGTTGCCGAAGCAAAGCGCAGGGCAGTGGAGGTTGGCTTTCCTATACTGATTAAGGCTGCGGCTGGTGGAGGAGGTAAGGGAATGCGTATTGTAAATACCGAAGAAGATTTTGAGGAGCAGATGCAATTAGCTGTCAGTGAAGCAGTTTCTGCCTTTGGAGATGGAGCTGTTTTTATTGAACGTTTCGTATCATCCCCCAGGCACATAGAGATCCAGGTTTTGGGAGATACGCATGGAAATATTGTACACCTGTTTGAAAGAGAGTGCTCTATTCAGAGAAGACATCAAAAAGTAGTTGAAGAGGCGCCATCAAGTATCCTAACTCAAGATATGCGATCCCGGATGGGCAACTGTGCAGTTGATGTGGCAAGAGCTGTCAACTATATAGGTGCTGGAACTGTAGAGTTTATTCTGGATGAGAATCTTGATTTCTTCTTTCTTGAAATGAATACCAGACTTCAGGTAGAGCACCCGGTAACTGAAATGATTACAGGGCTGGATCTGGTTAAAGAACAGATTAGAATTGCATGTGGAGAACCATTGAATTACACACAGGAGGAACTAAAGATTAGTGGTCATGCCATTGAGTTGCGTATATACGCCGAGGATCCGGACAACAACTTTTTACCCGATATCGGTACTTTAGAAACTTACATCACACCTAAGGGTAACGGAGTAAGAGTAGATGATGGCTTTGAACAGGGGATGGAAATTCCAATTTATTACGATCCGATGATTGCCAAATTAATAGTATTTGGTAGCGACCGTGCCGAGGCAATTGAAAGAATGATCAGGGCAATTGATGAATATGACATTACCGGTATTAAAACGACTTTAAACTTTGGGAAATTTGTAATGCAACACGACGCTTTTAGGACTGGAAACTTTGATACACATTTTGTAGGTAAGTATTTCAACATTGAAAGTCTGATTCACGATGATCAGGATGAAGCTTTTATCGCAGCACTGGTGGGTGTGATGGCGTTTAAAGCTCCTGAAATTGATGGTATAGCTGCTAAGCTCCTGGGGAATGATAATTGGAGAAAGAATAGATTGAAGTTTTAAAGAAGATGTTTACAGGAATAATAGAAACGTTAGGGGAAATATTAGCAATCAATCATGAGGGTACTAATGTTCATTTTACTATTAAATCTTCAATTAGCAATGAATTGAAGATTGATCAAAGTGTCGCCCATAGTGGAGTATGCCTTACTGTAGTCGCTTTAGAAAGCAACAGTCACACGGTAACTGCGATTGAAGAGACCCTGCGGAAGACAAGCCTCAACAATTTGACGCTGGGTAGTAAAATTAATTTGGAGCGCTGCATGCAAATGAATGGCCGTTTAGATGGCCATATTGTTCAAGGTCATGTAGATCAGACAGCTGTTTGTATAAAAAGGGAAGAACTTGACGGAAGTTGGGAATACAGGTTTAGGTATGATCGCAATCAGGGTAATGTGACAGTGGAAAAAGGTTCTGTATGCGTGAATGGGATTAGCTTAACGGTGGTTGCTTCCGAAGATGATGAGTTTTCTGTATTTATTATTCCTTATACCTTCGAGCACACTAATCTTCAGGAAGTCAATGTTAATGATTCTGTTAATATTGAGTTCGACATTATTGGAAAGTATGTAGCTAAGCTGATTAAACGCTAACTACTTTTTTAATTCGACAACCTTGTTTTTTATGAAAGTAATCAGTTTGGGCTGCTCCTTCTCATTTATGGTCTTTAAATACTGTTCATAATAGCTGATGGCGTTTTTCTTATCGTTCAGCCTAGTCTCATATACTAATGCTATATTATATAGTAAACTACCGTTATTTTCAAATAACAAACCACGCTTGTAGGCTACATTTGCCTCTTCATTTTTATTGACCTCTTCAAATGAGTCACCAAGAAGACCATAGTAGGAAGCAATCTTAGTAGAAATTCCTTCTGTTATGGCTTTTTCGAAATAGGGGGCAGCATTCTTATAATCTTTGATCCCTCGGTAGCTTAGACCAATATTATAATACAGACCTTCATTATCGAACGATTTATCCCTTATTATTAGAAAATATTTCAAGGCATTGCGATAATCAAGCTTTAGAAAATATGACTTAGCCAAGTTATTGAGTACAAAAGTGGAGCTATCTCCAAAGCTTAGGAGCTTAAATCCCGTTGCAATCGATTCGTCATATTTTTTATTTGCCATACTAATAGGCATTTTCATTTTGAGCAATTGAAGATTGGTGCTATCGGCGGCAAGGGCCGGCTGTAAGACCTTGCTTGCTTCACCAAAAAAATTCATGTTAAAATAAATCTCGCAAAGGCTGAAAGCAACATCCGCATCGGTAGGGTTAAGCGTGTTTGCCTTTCGTAAGTATTTTATTCTTTCAGTATTGATATCGTCTTTATTTAAGCTTGCCAGTTGCTTATACACATTGAAGTTTGTGCTGTCTAATTTTAGGACCTCCTCGTAATATCCCTTGGCCTTTTCATCTATGCCTCTTCTAATGCTGATATTGGCGAGGCTAAATAGTGTTGAGAGATTTGTAGGTTGCTGAGTATATAATTTTAAATAGCTTTTCTCGGCATCAGCAAGCTTACCAGCCATTAAGCTGGAATACGCAAGTTGCGATAGTTCTTTTGGGTCTTGAGTATCCTCCATAAAAACCGTTTGCAGGTAGGCCGCTGCCTCGCTATACCGCTGAGTCTGATAAAATTCTAAAAGTTTATCATTATCCACAATACTTTGAGCCTGAAGCCCAACTGTCTGGAAAATAATAATGGCGAATATAAATATTAAACACTTCTTCATAAGGTTCCATTTAAAAATAACTAAAGTATTAGTTATTTATCAGTTATCCAAATCTGGCTTTTCAGTTTTGTTAATGTATCATATTCTAAGCCAGATTACTAGTCGTGTACTTCAATTTTGGCAAGGTAATTGGTTGATTCAATATATAATTAAAATATTAATTTACCTAGAAACACTAATAATGGATACTTTAAAAAAGTTTGAATTGATGGAGAAAATTGTAAGAGAATTAGAAGACTTGCAACATTCACAACAGGCAATTATACAGAAGATTGGTAAGATTGAAGTAGACAATATAGAACTAAGCGATAAAAAACTAGATCAAGACCTACCTGATATGCACCAAAGAGTTGCAGATAATCTGGACACCATAAAAAGCATTTTGGATTATTTTGCAGAAAAGACAACTAATTTTGGGTCTAAAAATAATGTTGATGCTTTGAAAGAACAACAGGCGATTGACGACGTAACTGGAGGATAGTTATTAATCCTACTACTACAAAGGCCAGGTACTATAGTCCTGGCTGTTTCTACGTTTTAACTTTTAGATTCATCCACTGGCAGATACAAACAAAATTTAGTTCCTATGCTTATTTCACTGCTTACAGAAATTTTGCCATCATTGCGGTCCATAAATTCTTTACAGACAACCATTCCAAGTCCGGTGCCTTTTTCATTCATTGTGCCTCTTCTTGATTGATTTTCTCCGCTGAAGAGCCTTTCAAGTATTAATTCCTCCATTCCTGTTCCATTGTCCTCAATACAGAGTTTAATAAAATGTTCTTTAGTGTAGACTGCAAATATCTTTATCTCGCACTTGTCGTAACAGAATTTAATTGCATTGTTGAGTATGTTTCTAATCACGATCTGAATCATTAGCATATCTGCATAGATCATTGCTCCTGGAAATACATCTTGCACGATCGTTATATTTTTAGCCCTTGCGGAGGGCATGTGGTAGCTTACCTCATCTACAACAAGACCCTTTAAATCGAAAAACCCTTTGTTAATCCCAAAGCCTTTAAGCTGACTGCGGGACCAGTGAAGAATATTTTCCAGGAGATCAGTAGTGTAAATTATGTCTTTACTTAAAATAGGCGCCAGCATTTTGAATTCTTCCGGCGAAATCTCATCATCGGAGATCATTTTTAGTACTTCTGAAAGATTTACTAGCGGGGCTCGTAAGTCATGAGCAATAATGGAGAAAATCCTGTCTTTGAGCTGGTTTAATCGTTTTAGTTCCTCCGTTTGCTCCTTTGACTTTATCGCATCCTTTTTGAACTGGGTCAAATCCTGCATTTTAACAATAGTGGCATCGCTATTAGGTTGATTATTGTCCAAGCAGCGAATGTCAACATCAAGATCAAATACACCGAATTCATTAGAAATTTTAAGCTCTACGTGTCCAGCATAGCGGTTTTCGATCGATCGATGAAACGCCGTTTGCCCAGGCAAAAGTTCCTCAAGAGTTGCGCCGATAACGTTGTTCCTCTTGCTGCTTTCCAGGTATTTTTTGAATGCAAGATTACAATCAATAACCCGCTTTTTGTTATCGAGAATTACAAAGCCATCCTGCATCAGATCCATCACTTTTCCTCGTGCAATAGGCACGATGTCGAACAATTTAAAACGGTATATAGCCACCGCAATTAAAAATGTAGTAGCAACGAATGCAAATGGAGTGATGTCTAGATTGCCTAAAGGTCTTATGCCAGCGAGATAGGTGATATTTGCAATCCATGGAATCAAAGACGCTACAATGATCAGGTAGTTTTGTCTGCGATAAATTGGGTCTGCTGTGCGAAACTTTGCAAACAAAAGATAGTTTCCTATGGCAAGGAGAATGTAAAAGTAGATAGTGAAAAGGTGATAGCCAATTCCTGTGTCAATTTTTGCCATTGGAAAATAGTTCGAATTGTCTATTGTTATTGATGTGTAGTAGAGGTGATGCCAATTGTTCGTCCACACAGTAAGTATAGTCGCTATTGTTATTACCATCAGTGTTCCAAAGTTAAAGGGTCTTTTGTACCATTTTTCTTTACCGGATAGGTGCAAACAAAACAAGAACCAACTCAGCGGAAGGGTAGTGATACCAATATATTCGATGTTGATAAAAAATGTGATCTGAGATAAAGAAAGACTTGCAAGTTCGAGACCGTAGGCGATAGACCAGATGGCATTGGTAAACATCATGATCCCAAATAACCTTACTGCACCGTCTTCTTTTTTATAAACATAGTAGGATAAAAGGAGCGTAATTTTTCCGCAGAGAAGGAGAATGAGCGAGTAAACGTTAAAGGTAAAATCCATCAGGAGTCTTAATTAACATAGTGATATGATATTTAAAACAAAGGCTGCGGCTATCATATTTGTTATATAAAAGTATGCAATTAGTTTTGAAATTAAAATTTCATATTTTTACTTAAATAATTTATATAAGACACTAAATTTTACACCATGAAAAAAATAATCCTATTAGCAATATTGCTAGGCTCTGGGTTGACTGGTTTCAGTCAAATACTACCAAGTTTTCAGTTTGGTTTGAAGGCCGGAACAAACCTCTCGAAGTTAAGTACTGAAAGCACTTTTAGCAGTGACAACCGCGCAGGTTACTATGCAGGTCTGTGGGCACGTATTGGCGCAGCAGGTATACACTTGCAACCAGAGCTGTATCTAAGCGGAAAGAACACTACGCTAAAAAATGATGCTGGTGCTGAAAATACTGTAAAGTTTACAAGTCTTGATGTGCCAATCTTGATAGGTACAAAGATTGGAGCTGCAGGGGTTGGATTAAGATTAAATACAGGTCCTGTGGTGTCTTTTATTGTGGACGACAAACAGACAGTGAAAAATGCCGCTGGTAATGCTTTATCAGGAGATTTCAAAGGACAGAACATTGCTTGGCAGTTTGGCGCAGGTCTGGATGTGAGCAAATTGGGTATTGATGTACGATTTGAACAAGGTTTATCTAAGATCGGGAAAGATGGTTACAATAATACTAAATTGAGTTTATTTACGATCGGCTTAGCCTATAGATTGTTCTAAAACTGTAAGTTTTCAACAATACTTTAAAAAAGGCAAACATTTTGTGTTTGCCTTTTTTTTTGGCAATAGAATTGATATCATACCCCTACCTAACTAAAAGTAAAACTGTTATGAATATCAGAGAACTATTGCTAAACGGACAGAGCTTCCTTGAAATGTTAAAACAATTTTCTATTGAAGCCAACAACTTTAAAATCCAGGACGAAGACATCATCTTAAACGAACCCAGTTTTGGGACAAGAGAAATCGTTAAAGAAAGTATTTGTATTGAGGGAAAAAACAATGAAGGTATAGTTAACTTTTTCGGAACGCTTCACTACAATTTGTTGAGTAAACTTGCAGTTTTTGAAATGCAGGGCTTTGAGCAGATTAGACATCCAAACGCTGCCTAAGCGTCTTTAAGTATTTCTTTAATTTCATAGTTGAACGTGCCCTTTATAGGGCGGATCGGAGTATCTCTGGAGTCACTTAATATTTTAACATAGCAAGCGCCAAAGTAGAAGATAAATGAAGAATAGAATACGAAAAGCATGATTAGTACAATTGAACCGGAGGTGCCGTAGATGTTTCCAATACCACTTAAAGGTAGCAAAATTCTAAGAATGAATTTCCCGGTAGTAAACAAAATTCCCGTTAATAATCCTCCTCTCATTGCGGTAATCCATTTTGGTCTTCCGTTCGTTAGAAATCTGAAAAGTATTGTAAACCAAATAGTTACGATTAGTACAAAGAGTAGCTGATTCAGTACCCAAAAGAAAATCCTTCCAAACGTTGGAGAAGCATTGCTGATATACCCACTTATAAAGGCCTGGATGCTGTCTGTCATGAATCCGGTCAAAAAGAGTATACCTGCCAGCAAAATGATCACCGTTGATCTGGCACGTAATTTCAGTCTAAAAAGAAATCCTGACCCCTCGCTAATTCCGATAGACCAAATCTGGTCCATTGAATTTTTTATAACATTGAATAAGGTAGTGGCCACGAACAAAAAAAATATAAAGCTGATAAGCGTTGCATACCACTGATGGTCTACCCCTCTGATATTTCTGAGCGTTTGTCTGATCTGAGTTGTGCTTTGCTCGTCAAGGATGCCGGACAACCGCTCAAATAATCTCGTTGTGAAGATCTTTCTGTCAAAAAAGAATCCGAAAAGCCTGATTAATATTAGAAGAATGGGAGGTAAGGCAAAATTTGCGAAGAAAGCGGTAGCGCCCGCAAGTCGCAACGGATCGTTTTTTTGAAATAGCGCAAATGCCTCCTTACTCCGTAATAGAAAAAGCTTTACTCTGGTTACGACATGTATCATTGCGGTCTTCATCTCATCAGTTTTCGAAAATAACCATTTTTTGCTGTAAAAAAGAGGGCAGCTAAACCAATAGCCGCCCCTCCGGAGTTTTCAAATGAATAATAGGTTACAGATTACCCCTTAACTCTTGCTCGCGTTCTAAAGATTCGAACAGCGCTTTGAAATTCCCGGCTCCGAACGACTGTGCACCTTTCCGTTGGATGATCTCAAAAAATAATGTTGGTCTGTCTTCGACAGGTTTAGTGAATATTTGCAATAGATAGCCTTCTTCATCGCAGTCTACCAAAATCCCCAGTTCCTTTAACTGCTCAATTTCCTCATCGATCTCACCTACCCTCGTTGGCATCATGTTGTAATAGGCTTCCGGGGGTGCACTCAAAAACTCAACCCCTCGAGCTTTTAAGCTTGTTACTGTAGACAAAATATCTTTTGTCGCTACAGCGATATGTTGCACCCCTTCGCCTTCATGAAATTCCAGGTATTCTTCGATCTGGGATTTCTTTTTACCTTCAGCCGGTTCGTTTATTGGAAATTTGGAGAAGCCATTGCCATTGCTCATGACCTTACTCATCAACGCAGAATATTCTGTATTGATCTGGTTATCATCAAATGATAGAATGTTTACAAAACCCATCACTTCTTCATACCATTTTACGGTTTCATTCATTCTATTCCAGCCTACATTTCCGACGCAATGGTCTACGTAAAGCAAACCTGTCTCGACAGGGTTATAATCACTAACCCAATCCTGATAGCCTGGAAGAAATGTGCCTGTGTAGTTTTTTCTCTCGACAAACATATGAACAGTCTCACCGTAAGTATAAATACCAGAGATCCGAACTTCGCCATCTTCATCTGTCAAAGTATAAGGTTCTACATATGGTTTAGCGCCACGTTTCGTAGTTTCTAAAAAAGCACTGTATGCGTCATCAACCCAGAGTGCCAAAACTTTTACACCGTCGCCATGCTTTTTAGCATGCTCAGTAATAGCACCCTCAGATTTCAATCCTGATGTTAGCACTAGCCTGATCTTTCCTTGCTGCAGAACGTAGGAGGCCCTATCGCGAACCCCAGTTTCTGGTCCCGAATAAGCAATCGATTGAAAACCAAAGGCTGTTTTGTAATAGTGGGCGGCTTGTTTAGCATTTCCCACATACAATTCAATATAGTCTGTGCCATTGATAGGTAGGAAATCTTGAGCCTTACTTATCTTCTCCGCAAATGTTTGTGTACTCATGCTTATTGTTGTATAACTATGTGCTTAATGTTGTTCACTAAGTATATTTGCGGTCTTAAATCGATGTTAAGACCAGGATTTGTAGTAGGATTCGTCTTCAATCCCTATGGCATAATCTGTTAGCATTAATGGTTTGAAAGGGTCTATCATCACGGCTAACTCATTCGTGCTTTCCTTTCCTATTGATTTCTCAACGGATCCAGGATGAGGGCCATGCGGAATTCCTCCAGGATGTAATGTTATCTGTCCCTTAACTACGCTCTTTCTGCTCATAAAGTCGCCGTCTACATAGTAAAGAACCTCGTCGCTATCCACATTGCTATGATTATAAGGAGCAGGGATAGACAACGGATGGTAGTCATACTTACGTGGAACGAATGAGCAGATCACGAAATTGTGGCCTTCAAATGTCTGGTGTACAGGAGGCGGCTGATGAAGTCGACCTGTGATGGGTTCAAAATCATGAATTGAAAATGCCCAGGGATAATGAAAGCCGTCCCAACCTATAAAGTCAAAAGGATGGGTTCCATAGGTGTAGGGATAGATCAAACCCTGTTTTTTTATCAACACTTTAAAGTCTCCATGCTCGTCATTCGTTTCCAGGTCTGTAGGCCTTCTAATATCACGCTCACAATATGGTGCGTGTTCCATAAGCTGACCGTATTGATTACGGTAACGTTTCGGCGTGCGGATAGGGCTAAAACTTTCAATAATAAATAAGCGGTTGTCTTCATTATCGAAGGTTAATTGATAGATAGTTCCACGTGGGACGATTAAATAATCTCCGTATTTGAATGTTATTTTGCCAAAACCGGTTTTAAGTGTGCCCGATCCCTGGTGAATAAAGAATACTTCGTCTGCCTGACTATTCTTATAGAAATAATCAGTCATTGACTTTCTTGGCGCTGCCAACGAAATATGTAGATCACTATTGACGAGTACCGGTTTTCTACTCTTTAAATAGTCGTCTTCCGGCTTAATATTAAAACCGATCAGGCTAGTGTGCTTTAAATGCTTTTCTCGAGCAATTATTGGTTCTACAGAATAAGGATCTCCCAAGGACTTTACAATAGTAGGCGGGTAGCAGTGATAAACCAAAGAGTATAAACTTGAAAACCCTTCTGTTGATACCAATTCTTCTGCATAAAGGTTTCCGTCAGGTTTCCGGAAAACCGTATGGCGCTTGGCAGGTATGGATCCTAACGTATGATATATAGGCATAAGCGTAGGTGAGTTATTTAAGTAAATATAAAAAAGATACTATTTAAAACGCGTGATACGTTTTACCAGAAAGGCCAAAGAGTGGCTAAGAAAAGGAATACTGAGCAAAAATAAGCTTTGACAACATCGCATATCTGAAGGAAGACAAGGCTTGCCTTGCTATTTGATCTTGATATGTATTAATGTATTGTTTCATGCTCTTTCGCGATTGCTAATTTAGGTAATAAATCTAATAAACAACAAATGATAGGTTATTGTTATAGCCAATATTTAATTAATAGAGTTGGATGACTTAAATTTATCTAGCTTTGAATAACTTAAATCTAACTTAATATGAAACTTGTATCTTATAAAACGGAGGATACAGAGCACCTGGGTGTCTTTGTACATGGTCATATTTACAACCTTAATTCTTGTGACAAACAATTGCCAGATAACATGGCTGATTTTCTAAAGGGATCAGATGTTTTAATGGAAAGAGCGAAGAAGATTGATAATCAGATTAAGTTGCAAGAAATCGAACCCAAGGAAGAGGTATTCTATGAGCTACTTGCACCTGTTCCGCATCCAACTTCCTGCAGAGATGGATATGCGTTTCGACAGCACGTTGCAACAGCCAGGAGAAATCGCAAGGTGGATATGATTGCTGAATTCGATCAGTACCCAATCTTCTACTTTACTAATCACAATGCTATTCAAGGTCCGGGAGATGTAGAATGCATGCCAGATCACTTTGAAAAGTTAGATTTCGAGTTAGAGGTTGCAATAGTCATAGGAAAAAAGGGACGGAATATCACTGCCGCAGAGGCGGATGGCTATATCGCAGGGTATACGATTATGAACGATT
This sequence comes from Pedobacter sp. JCM 36344, assembly GCF_046546555.1. NCBI lineage: Bacteria > Pseudomonadati > Bacteroidota > Sphingobacteriia > Sphingobacteriales > Sphingobacteriaceae > Pedobacter > Pedobacter sp. JCM 36344. The sequence continues at coordinate 66,406 of NZ_JBKHKK010000011.1, read as the reverse complement.
TAAGTGCCAGAACATTGCAGATGGAAGAAATGCTGTTAAATCTCGGCCCTGCAAAAGGCAAGGATTTTTCTACAATTATTGGCCCTTGGCTGGTAACTCCTGATGAACTTGAAGAATATAAAACTACTCCAAAGGAAGGTCATATTGGTAATGCCTACAATTTGGGTATGAGCTGTTCTGTAAATGGAGTGAATGTATCATCTGGCAATATGGCTGATATGGATTGGACATTTGCCGAGATCATCGAGCGCTGTGCCTATGGTGCCGATATTTTACCTGGTGATGTAATAGGGTCTGGAACAGTAGGTACAGGTTGCTTTTTAGAACTTAATGGTACTGGTTTATCGAAAGATCCGGCGTATAACACACAATGGTTGAAAGCAGGAGATATAGTTGAAATGGAAGTTGCAGGGTTGGGACGCCTGAGTAATATCATTACTAAATTTGACAGTGAGTTCTCAATTCTCGCATTAAAGAAATAGGGTTAGCATGATTACACTAAAAACGTCAGACCTTAATCCGGTGCAGTTGCAGAACTATTTGCAGTATGCAATTGCACCACGGCCAATATGCTTTGCCAGCACTATTGACAAGGCTGGTCATGTGAACTTGAGCCCTTTTAGTTTCTTTAATATATTTAGCACTAATCCGCCGTTGTGTGTGTTTTCTCCCGCTAGAAGGATCAGGGACAATACAACAAAGCATACCCTCGAGAACGTTTTAGAAGTTAAGGAATGCGTAATTAATATTGTCAACTATTCCATGGTTCAGCAGATGAGCCTATCTAGCACTGAGTATGCTTTAGGTGTTAATGAGTTTGACAAGTCGGGATTTACGATGTTGCCATCCAAGTTGGTGAAACCGCCAAGGGTTGCGGAGGCTCCAGTTCAACTAGAGTGCATGGTAACTGAGGTGATCCATCTTGGAGAAAACCCAGGAGCTGGGAATCTCATTCTCGCCGAGATAAAACTAATTCATATTAAGGAAGAAATTCTGGATGGCGAAGGTAGGATCGATCAGGAGAAGATAGATTTGGTAGCCCGCTTGGGGGGAGATTGGTACTGCAGGGTAACTAAAGATAATTTATTTAAGGTTCCCAAGCCATTAACGACTTTGGGAATAGGGGTTGACGCTTTACCAGAGGGAGTAAGAAACTCGGTAGTATTGACTGGAAATGATCTTGGAATGCTTGGAAATATTTCCTCTTTTCCCTCGGCAGAAGAAGTTGATCGCATAATGATGTTAACAGAGGTAAAGGAAGTGCTGGATGCAACAATTGGCGACACGGTTAATAGAACGCGCGAACTACACGAATTGGCGAAACACTTGTTGGTAGGTGGTAAAATTGAGCTAGCTTTAAAAGTAGTATTGTTGTAGTTTAAAGAATACTTACGATTTTCAGAAAACGTTTCTTGTAGAAACCCTCATCAAGGCTCGATATAGTAACCCCTTTTGCATGTCCGGATGAAGAATGGATAAACTTGACTTCATCCCCATCAATAGAATATACGATTCCAACATGACCCGGTGTGCGAGACCTGCTGTTTGTACCGGTGAAAAGAATAACATCTCCAATCTTTGCCTCTGATAACTTTTTGCTTTCACCGCTGGCCGCGAAATCCCTAGAAGATCGGGGTACTTTAAACCCGAAATTACTAAACACATAATTAACAAAGCCGGAACAATCGAAACCTTGTGATGGACTGCTTGATGCAGTGCGGTAACGAATACCGAGCATGGTTTTCGCAAAATCCAGAAGTTTGTTCGGAGTTGTAGTAACAACTTCTTCCTGTTTTTCCTTTTGCTCGGGAAGCTGACGAATCAGCTTGTTAACCATTTCCTGGTACTGAACTGGTATTGTAGTCTGTGCAGTTGCAATCGACATACTAACACAAATCAGACTGAATAGAATTAAAGTTTTCTTCATATCAATAAGTCCAAGATATTAAAAATATCCCCGAACAGGTAAAATGTGGAAAACTTGTTAAGGTGTAGTAACAGCAACAGGTAGTGTTTTTCCATTGAAAAATCGATGGCCTGTCTTCGCAAAATCAGCCACATATTTGCCCATCTCAAACGCCATAACTGGTGATTCATAACCTGGAAATGCCATTTTTAACATTTCGGTTTGTGCAGATCCTAAAGCCAGACAGTTAATTTTTATACCGGTATGAGAGAGTTCTTGTGCTAGACATTCTGTCAACGTATGCAATGCCGACTTGCTAGAAGAGTATGCAGATAGGCCTGGGAATTTCACGCTTCCCTGAAAACCACCCATGCTTCCAATGTTCACAATATGACTACCAGAAGTCATTAGCGGAACTACATGCTGAATCATATTAAAGTGACCCATTACATTGCTCTCCAGCATCTGCCACATATCTGCAGCCGATGTTTCTAAAAAAGGCTTGTTGATCAGTGAGCCTGCATTATTTATTAAAATATCAACGGACCCCAATCTCTCTTGTAAAAATGGGACAAGTGCATGGTAATCATCGTTCACAATATCGAACTCAACCGGTAGCAAAGTGCATTCCGGTGTAATACCCTTAGCGATCTCCAGAAGCTTACGTAACTTTTCAACAGTCCTTGCAATACAAACCACTGTATTTTGCGTACTTAAAGTAAACTCTAATGCAGTTTCGAATCCGATTCCACTGCTTGCTCCCGTGATAATTATATTCATATTTATCGTAATTTAATCAGCTGTATTTGAATTATCATCCTTCAGGGTAATTAGTTGGCTTACGGGGTTGGCAATAACATGTAGGCCATCGTTAATCAATTTTGTATAATCTTTTTCATTGATCGCCTTTAGTTCAAGATATATTGTTAACTCTTTTTTCAGTGAAGGGAGCACAATTTTATGATGTACAATCTCTAATATTTCCAATGCAGCCAGCCAATCCTGCCTATGGTTTTTTTTTACTGTATGGAATAACGCAGGTAATTCATCTATGCTGTCTATTCCTTCTCTTATAGATCTTATTGTCGCATAAATTCTATGTAATTCAATAGTTTTCTCATCATAAACATGGTGGTTAGTCTGTTGTTTACTGATCTGAGTGATTTCTTCGTAAGAATCTTTATCTGCCGCCCCGTTGAATACCGACAGAATACTTGCACCTACCGCCATATCATAAGTACCCCATTCTGGCATGAATAGTACATTTCCATTCTTTTCTATAACCCGGCAATCATCAAATGTGATCAGTAAAATTTTATCTCCGGGTTTTAAAATGGTTTGTACGTTACCTTCCAGTTCTATTCCACTTTCAAAAATTAGTTGTGCTCTTCCGCCAATAAACAATCCCATTTCCGCTAACTCATGTTCGTTGAAATCTTCCAGCATAGTGTTTCTGCCTTTTAGTTTTCCAACAGGTGATGAAAACCCTGAACTATGGTACTCCTTGCCATGACCTTCAAGTTGCCTGCCATTCAATGAAAGTGCTGAGGGGCCAGTAGTCTTTATAAAGGTGAGCTCGTCGGATTTGTCCAAGCCTAAGTCCGTAAATACTCCTGTAACCTGCAAACCAGAGCTATATAATGCAGTAGCAGGATTTTTACATTCTATAGCTTTAATTAAGCCCTCAGAGCCTCCTCGTCTAAATGCCATTGTATCCGCAAATTCCTCTAAGACGTCAATTAGATTCTGGAATGTTTCAGTTACAAATAATTGTGGCTGTGTTTTCGTGATGTCGTATGGATAATTTACTGTGTATTTATTATACCATAACTTCTTGACATTTTCCTGCATGCAGGATGCGCTCTCGCCGATAGAAGAGAGCAATCCAGCTCCATATATCTTCGGTTTTTCTAACGTTCCAATGAGCCCATATTCAACTGTCCACCAATGGAGCCTACCTAGTAAAGCCATTTCAGATGGCTCACCCATGTCTTCCGATACCCGTTGCAGGTGACGCTCCGCTTTTCTAATTTCTGCCTCCGCAGTATTTGCTGCTTCTTTTAAAATAGAAAGCTTTCTAATTGCTTCATATAACTGGAAGTCCTTGGATGAAAACATCGCCTTGGCGCCAATAGAGCCAAAGTAGCTTAGATAGCTGTTATAATCTTTATCTGCGATAATTGGCGCATGACCCGCAGATTCATGTATAATGTCTGGTGCCGGAGTGTATTCAATGTGGTTGATGTGGCGGATATCAGCTGCGATCACAAGAACACGATAGGCCTGGTATTCCATGAACGCTGCGGGAGGAATAAAGCCGTCAACTGTTACCGCTCCCCAACCAATCTTACCTAGATGGTCATTCATCGTTTGTAGGCGCGGGATGTATTCAATGCTAAGTCCTGCGCTGTTGAGACCTTTAATATATGGATAATAAGCAACTTGTTTCAGATAGCTGTAATTCTGACGCATCACATATCTCCAAACTGCCTGATCTATCGGCGTATAGTTCTCATATTGCTGCGCTACAATAAATTGCCGCAGGTGTTTGGGAAGATTAGCAACTTGCGGATTATTGAAATCATTAAAATCGCTCATTTCAGAATAATCTAGTTAGTGCAGCAAGATAAGAATTTATTTTTTCACCCTAAAGGTGAAGTACTTTTGGGAAAAGTAGCTATATACCGCAAGAAGTACTGCTATGATCATCTTTGAGACCGTAGGATAGAAGCCCAAAGCATCATGGAGCACCTTCAATAATGCATAATTGAGCAGGATGTTTGTTACCCAAACAGATCCATATCTAAATAACTGAATCCTTCCTTTTAAGTCAGAAGAAGTGAAAATTAAATACTTATTTAAAAGAAAGCCGATAAAAAAAGTGATGAAGGACTCCATTGCAAGGGCTGCAGACGGGGCAGTTATCAAATTTGGGAAGTATGGGATGTGGATATGAACATCCTGTTGCTTCAAAATCCAATTGTAGCAGATGTAATAGGTGACGATTCCAGAAGTAACAGTAGAGCTCCCGGAAGCTAAATATCTAAAAGTATGCAGCGTTAACCAGCGTGAAAATGGGGGGTAGAAAAAGTCTATTATTCTTAATAAGGCTTTGCGCATTCAGATCATCAATAAATGACGAAGTTACTAATTTATTATCTCGGTAGTGCCACAAAATCAGTTACAGAACAGTACTTGTATCCCTTATGGGGCTGGATACTAATTCCAATATAATTGAACTTGTAATCGTCTCTCAGAATAATTTTTCGATGCCCCAGATTCGGGACACCCCTGTCCAACAGTAACATACATATATTAGCTAATCCTGAAGCGTAACCAAAAGCAAGGTTTTCACCACACGCTTTACGTGGATACATTTTGCCTATTCGATCCTTTACTGTACGTCCATCAAGCGAATTATGAGTAGCGTAATTATTTTTATTCATGTCCTTCGCATGTTGCTCGGCAACCCAACTCATTGCCTCATCCGGCCATAGGGCACTCATACCTTTAACATTTTTTAAATCAGTTTCCAGGCTTCTGTAATACTTATCGCTCTTACTGATCTTCAATTCCTTGTAATTGCTGTACTTGATCATCTGGCGATTGTGTTGCTCCATGTAATTCTGAAAATAGGTGTTGAAAAATTTTTCCCCATCCATTCTAGCCAGATTCATATAAATCACCATATCTTTCTCTTCGCCGGTAAGGTACTTTTCATCTTCAGCAGTATTTGCAGCCCGTAACTCTTCTTTTGTCCACGTCGATGCCTGTCTGGATTTTTCTGTAGTGCCATTGACTGATAGCAAAGGAATGAGGAAGAAAAGCATCAGATCTGTTAATCTCATGTGCGCATAACGTATTTATTGTGATTTTAATACAAACAGCAGACCAACATTTGCAGGAACTAGGTAAAGAAAAAAAGTCTGAACTTTTTTTAGTCCAGACCTTCTATTGTTGTTGTTATTGAAGTAAGTTCTTCCAGCTTGTTTTACTTTCGATAAGAAACTGGAGTTCCTTAATCTCTATTCGCTGCTGTTCCATGGTATCACGGTGACGAATCGTAACCGTGTTGTCTTCTAGTGTCTGGTGATCAATAGTCAGGCAGAATGGAGTGCCAATGGCATCTTGTCTGCGGTAACGTTTTCCAATCGCGTCTTTCTCTTCGTAAATGCAATTGAAATCTAGTTTCAAGCTGTTCATGATCTCTCGAGCTTTCTCCGGCAGCCCATCTTTTTTAGTCAAGGGGAAGATCGCTACTTTGATAGGAGCAAGGCAGGGGTGCAATCTCAACAGCGTTCTGCTATCTTGCTTTTCGTCTGTACTCAAATCCTGCTCTTCAAAGGCGTTAATCATTGTAAGGAGGAACATACGGTCAAGACCTATCGATGTTTCAATTACATATGGAATGTAGTTTCCGTATGGCTTTCCCTCATCGTTCAATTCTGCATCGAAGTATTGCATTTTCTTACCAGAGAACTCCTGATGTTGTGACAAATCAAAGTCTGTACGACTGTGGATGCCTTCCACTTCTTTAAATCCGAATGGGAATTCAAATTCAATATCGGTAGCTGCATTGGCATAGTGAGCTAATTTAACATGGTCGTGAAAGCGATATTTCTCTGCTGAAGTGCCAAGAGCGAGGTGCCATTTCAACCGTGCTTCTTTCCAGTATGCAAACCATTTTTCATCCTCACCTGGACGAACGAAAAACTGCATTTCCATCTGTTCGAATTCACGCATACGCATAATGAATTGGCGAGCGATAACTTCATTCCTGAAGGCTTTGCCAATTTGAGCAATACCAAACGGGATTTTCATCCTGCCTGACTTTTGCACGTTCAAGAAGTTTACGAATATTCCTTGTGCAGTTTCTGGTCTCAGGTACACCTCATCAGAACCTTCTGCCATTGCTCCAAACTGAGTGCTAAACATTAAATTAAACTGACGAACATCAGTCCAGTTTTTTGTGCCACTGACGGGACAAACGATCTCATGTTCTTCAATTAATATCTTTAATAAAGGAAGATTTTCCGCTTTGAGAGCATCGTCCATATCGGTTTGCAGTTTCGCTGCTTTTTCTGCTTTTCCGTCCTTCTCATATCGGGCGATTTTATCTTCCAGCAATTGGTCTGCACGGTAGCGTTTTTTAGAATCTTTATTGTCGATCATTGGGTCGTTGAAGCCATCAACATGGCCGCTCGCTTTCCAGATTTTTGGATGCATGAATATTGCAGAATCTATACCGACAATGTTTTCATGCATTTGTACCATGGCTTTCCACCAATAAGATTTAATATTGTTCTTCAATTCAGCGCCCAGCTGTCCGTAGTCATAAACAGCACTTAATCCGTCATAAATTTCGCTGCTTTGAAATACAAAACCGTATTCTTTAGCGTGTGAAATAACATTTTTAAATTGCTCGTCGTTATTGTTTTTTGCCATAGTGATGCAAACTTAGCCAAAAGTGTGCAAAAATCAATCGATAAACTTAAGTATCGATTTGAGGCATTTTCAAGGATTTAGTTACTTTTGATTATGGGTGTTAAAGTCAAAGGTTTATCAAAATCTTACAACAAACAAAAAGTAGTTGATTCCATTAGTTTTGAGGCCGGTCGGGGCAAGATACTTGGTTTTTTAGGGCCTAATGGCGCTGGGAAGTCCACCACTATGAAAATGCTTTCTTGTTATCTAACCCCAAGTTCTGGCACTGCTGAAATTGCAGGGTTTGACACTCAAACGCAAAGTCTGCAAGTCAAAAAGGTTTTGGGATATTTACCGGAAAATACGCCCCTGTATACCGATATGTACGTTCGGGAATTCCTTCATTTTGTTGCAAGTACTTACGACTTACCGAAAATAAATGAACGGGTGGCTGATGTGATCGAACAGGTAGGGCTACAGGAAGAGATGCATAAGAAAATTCATATGTTGTCAAAGGGCTACAAACAACGCGTAGGGCTTGCACAAGCTATAATCCATGATCCGAAAGTATTGATTTTGGATGAACCAACCTCTGGACTGGACCCAAATCAGCTTGCTGACATTCGTAAGTTAATTAAGGATTTAGGAAGAGAACGCACAGTCATATTGTCTACTCACATCATGCAGGAGGTGGAAGCACTTTGCGATCAGGTGATCATCATAAATAAAGGTGCTGTAGTTGCAAATGATACGCTTATCGATCTAAAGGCGAGTAATCAGTCTTCTTCACTAGAAGACATCTTTAGAAAATTAACGGCTTAGCTTCAATACGTTACCCTTGAATTCTATTATAATTTAATAGGCGGATCCCCTATTGGCCTGGATTTTGTAATTGTGTGACCAATCAAATTAAATTATACACATAAATTTAAGAACATGAAAAAATTATTTTTAGCAACAGCAATAGCAGGTGTTTTAGGATTCAGCAATCTAAACGCGCAAACAAAAGATGTGGCGATGACAGGTTCAAAAGTAGATATCGGAGCAGAATTCGCCTTCCCCACAGGAAATTCGTCCGATAGTTACGATTTTGGTTATGGAGGTTCCCTGCAATTCCAAACTCCCATTGCTAATAAATTAAACTTTACTGCGACAGCAGGATACTTAAACTTCAAAGGTAAAGACATTGCTTTAGTAGGTAACACAACCTTAAAGGTGGCTGATTATGGAGCTGTGCCTTTAAAGGTAGGTGCAAGGTATTTCTTAGCAGAAAACTTTTATGCAGGTGGTGAATTGGGTGCTGCAATTGGAACCAGCTCTGGTTCGGAAACGGCTTTCATCTATACTCCTCATATTGGTATTGAGTTTCCAGTGGCGGATAAAAGTACTATCGACCTCAGCGCAAGATATGAAGCATGGTCTGGAAATAGTAAAGCACCCTCTAGATTTGTAGGCTTAAGATTGGCTTATAACTTTGGATTATAAGATCTACCATAGGACGAGGCTGTAATTCCCTCATAAAACGTGTTTTTTGTTACCTTCGCTTATAGTTTATATCATAGCCACCTAGAATTCAATAACACGTGAGAAGAATATCCGCAACAATTATCCTTATACTTGTCTCAAGTAGCATCTATGCACAGCTTTCCAGTTCCAAGCTAGGCATAGGTATCGACTTTGCCTTTCCGCAGAGTAACTTCGGGTCAAATGTCAATTATGGCGTAGGGCCTTCAATACTTTTCCAAAGCCCAATAAACGCTAATTTAAACTTTACCGTAAACATAGGCTACCTACGTTTCAACGGTGATGCTGTTTTTACTGATATAAAATATAGGGAAGGTTTTGTGCCATTGAAAGCTGGTTTAAGATACTTTGTTTCGGAGTATCTTTATGGTAGTGCTGAAGCCGGTATATCTATTTCTAGTGCAAATGGCAACGGTAGCGGTACAGCCTTTGCTTACAACCCAACCTTAGGGGTGGAATTCCCTATTAGCAATAGAGGAAGTATTGATGCAAGTATTCGTTATGAAGGATGGTCAAGAAGTAATGGCACCCGTTCTTTCCTCGGCCTGCGTGTCGGTTACAACTTTTAATCAGAAACATGTACGCTGTATTCAAAAGAGAACTCTTCAGTCTTTTAAACTCATTGATGGCATATATAACCATTGGAGTTTTTCTTTTGACTGCAGGTTTGCTTCTTTGGTTTTTTCCGGATACCTCTATTTTGGATTATGGATACGCAGAACTCAGTAGCTTTTTCGCACTTTCCCCATTTTTGTTTTTGTTTTTAATCCCCTCACTGACGATGCGATCGTTTGCTGAGGAAAGAAGAGAGGGGACATATGTACTATTGGCCACAAGACCTATCACAGACTGGCAGATCATATTAGCAAAGTATTTCTCCTGTCTGATTCTAGTTGTTTTTGCGCTCATCCCAACAGTCATCTATTATATTTCGATTTATAAATTGGGTTTTCCAGAGGGGAATATTGACGGTGGGGCAGTGCTTGGATCTTACATAGGTTTGTTTTTATTGTCCAGTTCTTATACTGCTGTCGGCATTTTTTCGTCCTCAATAACAAAAAATCAAGTGGTCGCTTTCGCCATCGCAGTATTCATATGTTTTATTACATATGCTGGTTTCGATGCCATGAGTAAGGCTTTTGGCCTTCAATCTTGGGAGCGTTACCTTTTAAGCTTGAGCATCAACGAACACTATCAATCCATTAGTAGGGGAGTTATTGATACAAGAGATCTTGTTTATTTTTTAAGTTTTGTTATGCTCTTTCTCGGTTTAACTAGAATAGTTATCAGCAGACGGAAATGGTAAACCGAATGAACAAAACCCAACTCAACATATTAGGCTTCATCGTTGGAGTCATTTGGCTAAATATCGCAGCACAGTATTTTTATTTCCGGTTTGATTTAACTAAAGAGAAGAAGTTTACGCTACATCCTGCAACTAGGGCAATTGCTAGGGATGTTAACAAGTCAATAACAATCACTGTATATCTGGATGGAGACTTGCCTGCGACTTTTAGAAGATTGAAAAATGCAACAGCGGACTTATTGAATGACTATGCCGCTGATGCAGGTAACAACATTCATTATCGATTTGTTAACCCGATAGCGGGACGCTCCGGAATAGCGCTTGACAGCACTATCAATAATTTATATCGCGTAGGTATAGAACCAACATCGCTAAACATAAAAAATGAAAACGGTTTTGCTCAAAAGATTATATTTCCAGTGGCTATGGTGGAAGGCAACGGTCAGTCTTATCCAATCAAACTGCTGCAAAATTTCGATGCGGCAGGAGATTATGAAGAAAACATCAATAATTCCATACAGAATCTGGAATACCTATTTACTTCGGCCATTCAAAAAATACTTACCCAGAATCATCCTAGAATTGGTTTTACGGAAGGAAATGATGAGCTTACAAATCAGCAGCTCAGCGATGCCATTACCACTTTATCTGATAGTTATGAGGTTGGAAGGGTTAATCTTGACGTAATCAACAAGAGTGGACTTGATAAATTAAAGATGTTGGTAATCACGAAGCCGCAAAAGGAATTTACTGAAGTTCAGAAATACAAGATCAACTATTTCGTTATGAGGGGTGGTAGCGTTTTGTGGAGCATAGACCAGGTAGGTGCGGAGCTGGATAGTATGAGCAAAAGTGGCGAACAACTTGCTTTTAACCGAAAGCTCAATCTTGACGATATGCTTTTTATGTATGGAGCAAGGGTTAACTATAACCTAATTACCGATGCGAATTGCGCAGAAATCCCATTGAGTACAGGTGGCGTTCAAGGTCAAATTCAGATGGCGCCATGGATTTATTATCCGTTGCTAATGCCTGATACCTCAAGTAGTCTAGTGAAAAATATCGATGGAATTCGTTCTGAGTTTGTTAGCACTGTTGATACGATAGGAGTTAGAGGTTTAAAAAAGAGTGTCTTGCTTAAGACTTCGGGCTTCAATAAAGTTCATAATACCCCTAAGCTGCTGTCGCTGCAAATGGTGGCTGAACAGCCTGATCCACGCGAGTTTGCTAACATTCCCCAGACTGTCGGAGTTTTAATAGAGGGAAGCTTTCCGTCTGTGTTTTTAAACAGATCTGTTCCTGCAGGTATTAGCGAAAATTTCCCCGTTCCTGCCCAAAGTAAGCCCGGTAAAATGATTGTCCTTGGAGACGGAGATTTATTTAAGAATCAGGTCAGCAGCAGAGATGGTTCCCCCTTTCCTCTGGGTTTTGATCGATATAGTCAGCGAACTTTTGGGAATAAAACGTTGCTTTTAAACCTTGTTGACTACCTTTCAAATGATCATAATTTAATTGCACTTCGTAACAAAGAGGTCAAGATCAGGTTATTGGATAAAGCAAAGTTAAGGAATGATAAATTAACCTGGCAACTGTTAAATGTAGGGCTCCCCTTGGGAATGTTAATATTGTTTGCAATTTTTCAACATTATTACCGTAGTCGTAAGTATGCAAGGTAATTTTTATATTTTTGAGAACTGACTAGATCAAATTATGAGATTTATTGTATCCACATCAACGTTATTAAAACATTTGCAAACAGTAAATGGTGCCTCAAGCAGCAGTACTGTTTTGCCTATTCTTGAAAATTTTCTTTTTGAAATCAAAGACGGAAATCTGACTATATCTGCGACTGATTTGCAGACTAGTATGACAACGTCTCTTCCTGTTGAATCTAAAGAAGGTGGTAAGGTTGCTGTTCCTGCAAGAATCCTGCTAGATACTTTGAAGACTTTGCCTGATCAGCCAATATCTTTCAATATTGACGATAACTCGTTCTCTATCGAGATTAGTGCTGGAGATGGAAAGTATAAACTAAGTGGTGAGAATGGGGATGATTTCCCAAAGATACCCGTTGTTGAAAATGCATCTTCTGTTAATTTACCAGCTTCAGTGCTTATTGAGGCTATCACAAAAACCATCTTTGCTGTAAGTAACGATGAACTTCGACCTGCTATGACGGGTGTTTTCTGTCAGCTATCTGACCAGTACATTACATTTGTAGCTACAGATGCCCATAAGCTAGTTAGATACCGTCGTACTGACAGTAAAGCTGATAAAACTTCTTCATTCATCCTTCCGAAAAAGGCGCTAACGCTTTTAAAGGCGGCTTTACCAACTTCTGATGTTAACGTTTCGGTTGATTACAACGCAACCAGCGCCTTCTTTAAATTTGAGAACATCAATCTCGTTTGTCGCCTTATTGACGAACGTTACCCTGATTATGAAGCAGTTATTCCTGCAAACAATCCAAACAAATTAGTTATAGACAGGGCTTTGTTTTTGAATACCCTTCGCCGGGTAGTTATTTTCGCTAATAAAACTACTCATCAGGTTCGCTTGAAGATCAGTGGAAGTGAGTTGAACATTTCGTCAGAAGATCTTGATTTTGCAAATGAAGCGCACGAGCGTTTAAGTTGCCAATACGAAGGAGAAGATCTGGAGATTGGGTTCAATGCCAAATTCCTTATTGAAATGTTAGGAAACCTGAGTGGTGAAGAGGTAACTTTAGAACTTTCCACTCCAAATCGTGCTGGATTACTGATTCCACATACTAATGATGAGAATGAGAACGTTCTTATGCTGGTTATGCCAGTAATGTTAAATAATTACAATTAATTATTATTTAGAGATATAAGCATGGCTTGGTTATTAAACCGGGCCATTGTTGTTTAAAGAATCTGTTAACTTAAAAATTGTTATGAAAAGAATATTAATGTTAGGGTTCAGTATGTTAATCTTCTTGGGCTCCTGCGTGAAAAAGACTGAAGTTCCTGTAGGGGAAGTGAAAATTAGATTTGTTAACGCACTTCCTAACTCGTTGCCTCAGGATATTTACATCAATAATGGTAAACTTAGCGTGGCCGCTGTTGCTGCAGGGCAAGCTACTCCCTATCTGTCTTTTTATTCAGGACTTAACTATTTAGCTATGTCAAACACAGGTTCTACAACGGCCAATGGTGATATTATCCCTTACAATGCAGTTATAGGTAGTCATGCAACATTTTTCTACACTAAAAACCTTCAGGGTGGTCAGGCAACCGGGATCAAAGAGGATGATATGACACTGCCTCCAACTGGAAAAGCAAGAGTAAGATTTATTCATTTAAATAACTTCCTTGATAATTTTCTTAGAGTTTCTGTAGTCGGGGGAGGAGAATTAGTTCCTATCGTAACTTTTGGTAGTGCCTCATCTTATTACAATGTAGATCCAGGAACTAAGTTCCAGGCTGCTGCAACTGGTGTTATTACAGCTCCCGTTATTGATGCAAATCTTCAAGCCGGTAAAATTTATACCTTCTTTTTTAACGGGACTTCCGAGACTGAACTGTTCGGAAACATCCTTATTCAGAATTAATTTCTATTTTTGGGCTTAATTTATAACTCTTGGAATTCATAAACTTTTTAGCAGACTTTCTATTACATATTGACAAACATCTTGAAGAAATTATTCAAGATTATCAGGGTTGGACATACGCCATTCTTTTTCTGATCATATTCGCCGAAACAGGTTTTGTAATTACCCCCTTTCTTCCAGGTGATTCATTGCTTTTTGCAATGGGTACATTGATCGCTGGTGGCAATACCGGACTAAACATCTGGTTAATGCTGCTGCTACTAATTGTAGCTGCAATTCTGGGCAATTCACTCAATTACCAATTGGGAAGCTTCTTCGGTGTCAAGGTCTTCAAGGAGAGTAACCGAATCCTAAAGCTGGAATACTATAACCAATCTCACATGTTTTTTGAGAAGCATGGTGGTAAAGCAATTATTTTTAGTCGCTTTCTTCCAATATTTAGAACGATTGCACCGTTTGTGGCAGGAGTTGCTAAAATGCCATTCGGAAGGTTTACGCTCTTTAATATCATTGGCGGTGTGGCATGGATCATTAGTTTGTTAATGGCTGGATATCTTCTGGGGCAAATTCCGGTTGTGAAGAAAAACTTCGACGTGGTAATTGTAGTTATTGCTGTTGTTACTTTTGTGCCGGCAATTTACGCTGCCGTCAAGTCGAGGTTCACTAAAAAGGGTGTTGAAATAGATTAAAATCCCTCTAAGCTTGGCTGTCCTGCGTCAACCCAAGCGGTGTACCAGAAGTTTCCAATTTCAAGTATTGAGGACCGCATCTGCTTTTCTACCATTGCATTCATCCGAGTATGATATGCCCTGGAATATTCTTTTGAATATTGCTTTAACACGATCGTCTTTCTTTTGGAATAGCTCTTTTTTTCATAGGGAGCGAAGACTTTACTAATCTGCTTTTCACCGTTTAATACAGAATCTACCAGGGAATGGGTGTGTTTTACAATTTTCCAAGCCCCTTTTATCGGGCTTTCAATGTAAGTCGCCTTTCCTACAACATAGTTGTATTCCTTATAAAATAATTCTGGTAAGCGACTTTCCCAGAATGCATGAATCCCAACCTGATTGGTTAATTGCCCATCATGGTTTTGGGTGGTATGGAGCGGAACATGTGCATCAGCGAGGTAATGGCCTATATACGCCGAATAAATGAGAATCCTTATGGAATCTCTCTCAGTAAAGGCTTCAACTAATTTAAAATAGCTCCTTTGGATTTGCCAGGGCAAGATTCCATTATTGCTCATTTTGACCGTACCATATTTCTTCAATGCATCAGCCCATTTCTCGGGAATACTGTCTATGTTATTTTCATAAAGTTCTACATCAAGATAGTGTCTAGGTGCTTCTGCGGTGTCAGCATATCTTCGTTTGTCGGGATCTACTGCGTGATCGGAAATGTAATTTATGTTGCATTTGTAAAATCGAATCATGCCCTCAGGAAGTGTGAATACAGCAAAACGGTTGATGTGCTGATGCGCAAAGAATCCCCAGGACCCAAACATAAACAGGCCTAAAACAAGTATTGCAGAAATAATGATATGCTTCATCCCTGCAATACTCTACTGAATTTCTGAAAAATGGTTACTTGTCTATACTTTTTCCTTTCATTGCAGAAGATACTGCAACATCCATTACGCGTTCTGCAAATGGCCTGGTGAATTCGTTTAGTTCATCTGCTTTCTTCAATATTTCATCTTTAACGGTAGCTGTCAAGGCTGCCTTCAATGCATCAACATAATTGCGGGTCTCGCTAATTTCAGTCTCATTTAAAAATTCCGAGTGCTTATCGATAAAGCGCTCTGCGGTATATACCAGTTGTTCGCCTTCGCCTCTAGCTTCAATCAGCATCCGCTGTTCAACATCGCTTTTAGCATGAGTAATACTGTCGATTAGCATCCGTTCAACCGTATCATCGGTTAGGCCATAGCTTGGAGTTATATCAATCTCCTGCTTCACGCCAGATCTCAATTCAATTGCCTGTACCGTTAAAATGCCATCTGCATTTAAAAGAAAGTTTATATCTACCTTAGGTAAACCAGCCGGCATGGCAGGAATTCCCTTAAGATCGAACTCCGCCAGCTTTCTATTTTCACTCACCAAGTCCCGCTCGCCTTGGAATACTGAAATCTTCATGTTAACCTGTCCGTCCAGAGAGGTAGTATACTGCCTGCCCGCTTTTGTAGGTACTTTGGCATTTCTTGGGACGATTACATCCATTAGACCGCCCATTGTTTCTATTCCAAGTGATAACGGAGTAACGTCAAGTAACAGAATGTCAGAACGATTACCTGCAAGAATATCTGCTTGAATAGCTGCGCCTAAAGCAACAACTTCATCTGGATTGATCTGGTCATGGGGTTTGCGGCCAAAAAAACTTTCTACCTGCTGCTTTACATACGGCGTACGGGTTGAACCTCCGACTAGTATTACCTCATCTATCTCTTCTACAGACAGTTTTGCATCCTTAAGCGCATTTTTACATGAAGTAATGGTTTCAGCTACCTTATCCTTTACCAATTCTTCAAAGGTTTGCATATCTAGCGTACACCAGATGTCACCTAACTTTTCATTAAACAAGTTCTGGCTGCTCAAGGCTTTTTTCGCTTCTTCAGCTTTCAATCTCAGAGATTGCATTAAACTTAAATCTGCTGATAGTTCTTCTTTATTTAACTTGTTTTTAGCTATCCAGTAATAAACAATGGCTCGATCAAAATCATCACCTCCTAAGAAAGTATTCCCGTTGGTAGATAATACCTCAAAGATTCCGTTCTGGATAGACAATATGGACACATCAAATGTACCGCCCCCCAAGTCATAAACAGCTATTGTTTTTTGTTGAGCGGGATCTAGTCCAATTCCATAGGCCAAACTAGCTGCTGTAGGTTCGTTTACAATACGTAGCACATCTAATCCGGCAAGTTTGCCTGCATCACGTGTCGCCTGACGCTGACTATCGTTAAAATAAGCAGGCACTGTGATAACTGCCCTGTTTACCGGTGTTTTTAAAGCATGTTCTGCTCTGGCTTTCAGTTCTTTTAAAATCTCTCCCGATAGCTCAATTGGCGTATAAAATCGATCTCCCGCTTTTATCTTAACCAATGAATCACCTTCATCATCGATGATCTTATAAGAAAAAGTGTCTTGGTGGTTGGCAACATCTTTATAAGATCTTCCTAAAAGACGCTTGACGGAAAATATGGTATTGGCAGGGTCCGTGATTAAAAAGTCTTTTGCTTCGTTGCCTACCAAAGCGTCACCCTTTGCATTGAAATGTACAACAGAAGGAACCAATAGTCCTTTCCCTGTGTCATTGATGACCTGTGGGTTTTTCTCTGGATTTATAAAGGCAACCAAACTATTTGTAGTACCTAAATCAATACCTACAATTATCTCTTCTTGCTGGAAAGCACCTGTTGCCAGATTAATGGATATTTTTGCCATAGTCGGGCAAATTTACAAATCTTTTTTATGGATATTGTAAAGCCAAAGTACTATATCCTGATAGCTGTCGGTGCCTTTTTGTTGATTATTTAGCTTTAAAAATCTGTCGAAAGCTACGTCTAGGTAACCGAACATGTCGTTGTTGTATTTTCTCCAGAAATCCCTATCCGATTCAAAGTCACGTATTGTTACTTTATTGATGGTCGCATAAAGCCTGTCATAGTCCTCAGACGATTTGATCCTAATCTCAAAAAGAATATTTTTAAGCATTGCATAATTAGCAGAATATTGAAAATAAGGGTCAGAACTATTACTGGAAACCAGGTAGCCTATTAAGTTCGCCTCATCCTCGCGACCAATACCCAGCTGGTGGGCAATTTCATGACAAGTCACGAAGGGTAGGGCAACCGACGGAAGCCACATGTTTACATTTGCCTCGCCAGACAGCGGATTGTAATATCCTTCAATTCCTATTTTAGTTACTATCCAACTATTCATTACTGGCTTAACAGAAGAAATGTGATAATCAAAAATCCGGTTTTTTTTCTCCATGTTGCTGTACCCTTTTACTGCGATATCCTCCAGCTGAGTGATATCAAACCTGGTCTTTTTAACAGCTTGAAGGTTATTTAACTTCTTTACAAAGAATCTTCCCAAAGAAACAAGCTGAGCTGTGTTATATTTCTCATTGCTGATTCCAAGCTTTTTAGCCATAGATGGTCGGGAATAGTTTAGGCCCCACAATATTTTAAATATCAGATATAGCAACAAGCAGAAATTAAGTGCTCCAAGTGGGGCATTAATCCGATCTGTCTTTTTCAAGGTTCTTTTGAAAACTTTCTTGCTCAATATAAAAAGGGATTTCAAAATATATAGTACCAGCAAAAAATACATTAGATCACCAATGGGAAAGGGAACTATTGAGCTAACAAACCGTTGAACTATTGAAGTAAATAGGTAGAGACGATCAGAATAGAGATACTCGACCGCAGTACTGCTCAAACCGAGCAGAAATACTATTAAAGCTAAGGATAAAAGAATAGTGAAATGTTTTGTTTTGGATCTATAAGCTCTATTCATTACCTGTTAAAAGCTAATCTTTTGCCTGTTTCATTCGTCATGAACTTTCCTTTCATATAGGCCAGATTGCCGGACACAATAGTATGCGTAACTTCAGATTTGAATGTTTGACCTTCAAATGGGGACCATCCGCACTTGTAAAGCACATTTTGTCGCGTTACTTTGTATGGGTCATTTAAATTTACAAGGTAGAGGTCTGCCCAATAGCCTTCTCTTATGAATCCACGTCTATCAATATCAAAACAAATGGCTACGTTATGCGCCGTTTTCTCAGCAATTTTTTCCAGTGTGATTTTACCCTGATGATACATCTCCATCAAAGCAGATGTGGCATGCTGCACTAATGGTCCACCTGATGGCGCTGAGATATAAGGTTGTTCTTTTTCTTCGATTGTATGCGGAGCATGATCTGTTGCAATGATATCAATGTTGCCATTTAATATCCCCGATAAGATGCTTTCCTTGTCTTCCGACGTCTTTATAGCTGGATTCCATTTTATCCAGTTTCCTTTTTCAGCATAGTTGCTGTCATCAAACCAAAGATGGTGTATGCATGCCTCAGCAGTGATTCGCTTCTCTTTTAAAGGTAAAGTATTATCGAATAAACCAACTTCTTTTGCCGTGGAGATGTGTAAAATGTGCAATCTGGTGTTGTGCTTTTTCGCCAATTGAACAGCCATCGAAGAAGAAATATAACAAGCTTCAGCGCTCCTTATCAAGGGATGCATGGATGGAGTCAGGGCATCTCCATACTTTTCTTTATAGGTAGCAAGATTTCGCTGAATCGTTTGTTCATCTTCACAATGGGTGGCAACCAATATAGGCGCTTCTTTAAATATGTTTTCAAGTACAGCTTGATTATCTACTAACATATTTCCTGTAGATGAACCCATGAAAACTTTGATTCCACAAACCTCTAGAGGGTTAGTTTTCAATACCTCGTCAAGGTTATTGTTTGAGGCTCCCATGAAAAAGGAGTAGTTGGCAAGCGACATCTCTGAGGCGATTTGGTACTTGTCTGCCAACAGTTCCTGGCTCAGCGTGTTTGGTACCGTGTTAGGCATCTCCATGAATGAAGTAATTCCCCCAGCTACGGCAGCCATGCTTTCAGTAAATATATCTGCCTTATGCGTCAATCCAGGCTCTCTGAAATGCACCTGATCATCAATCATTCCTGGAAAGAGATGCAAGCCCTCAGCATTGATTTCTTGGTCTGCTTCAACATCGATTGATGAAGCGATTTTGGCGATAAACCCATCTTTTATAAGCACATCCCCGATCGTAATTTGTCCTTCATTTACAATTAAAGCGGATTTTATAAGAATAGTTTTCATTATTACCTGGATCGTTTGTTCATTCAAACTTAGAAAAAATATTTAGTATAATAGACTAAGGGGCTCAGGATTATAGTAGTCGACAATCAGGGATTCAGGGCACTAAATAAATTTTGAGTAGTTTTGCAAAATGCCCAAAGAATTTGAAGAGTTTAACCTCAATCGTCAGATATTAAATGCTGTAGCGGATGCAGGATTCACAGTCGCCACCCCAATTCAGGAGAAGGCAATCGCACCTGTTCTGTCAGGACAAGATATTTTTGGTATAGCGGAGACGGGTACGGGCAAAACTGCTGCCTATGTTCTGCCTATTTTAATGCAGCTAAAATATGCCCAGGGCGATGCACCTCGCGCTCTTATTTTAGCGCCTACCAGAGAACTTGCGATGCAAATAACAGATCATGTAAAGATATTTTCCAAATACACAGATTTGAGAACAGTTGTGGTTTATGGTGGCTTGGGGCCAAAGACTCAAATCGAACAAATTAAAGCAGGTGTAGATATTATTGTTGCCACTCCCGGAAGGTTCTTAGATATTTATTTAGCCAACCACATCAATACGCAGTACCTGAAATTCCTGGTTTTAGATGAGGCCGATAAGATGATGGATATGGGTTTTATTGGTTCGATCCACAGAATTCTTGAGGTTGTTCCACGTAAACGACAAAATCTTTTATTCTCTGCAACCATGTCGGATCTTGTTCAGAAGATTGCAGGAGACTTTTTAAAGAATCCAACTATTATTGAAGTTGCACAACAAGCGACGCCTGCAGCTTCGGTAACGCAGAGCTTGTATCATGTACCCAATTTCAAAACTAAGATCAATTTACTTGCACACGTTTTGAAGAATGTTGACGAGTTCACCCGATTGATTATTTTCTGCAAAACAAAAACTGTAGCGGATAATATATTTTCTTTTATTGAGCGGAAGTTCGGCCCGGAGGCGGTTAGGGTTATCCATGCGAATAAGGGTCAAAACACCAGAATCAATTCGATAAATGATTTTAAGGACGGAAATATCAGGGTACTGGTTGCTACAGACGTCGCCTCAAGAGGGATTGACGTGTCTGAAGTGAGTCATGTAATCAATTTTGATGTACCCATTGTGATTGAAGATTATGTACATAGGATTGGGAGAACGGGCAGGGCTTTCGCTAAAGGAGATGCTCTTACGTTGTGCACAGACGCGGAAAAATATTACATTCAGAAAATAGAAAAGTTAATAAGACAACAAATCCCTATTGTACCTTTGCCACCTGAAGTTTTTATAGAAGAAACACCCTTTGAGGAAAAACAAGCAATTAGCAGGACAATCGATGACCAGAAACGCAGGGAAGATCCGGACTTTAAAGGCGCTTTTCACGAGAAGAAACATGCTGCAGCAATAGCTGCCGCTGCTCGTAATAAGACCAATAAGCAACCTTCCTGGAAGAAAAAGAAATTTAAGAACTAAGCATTATAACTTGAAGGTAAAACTAACACCGCTAAATGTCGTTTCAGCCATATGTATAACTGGAGCCATCTTGTTGCTTGTTAACAAAAGACAAAGTTTACAGGAAACTCCGAATGCGCTTATCGATTTAATGACCGGTTTAAGTGTTCTTGCCGCAATCATCTCTTTTATTTCAGATCAGATCTTCAGAAAGTTCATACCAAGTGTGAAAAAGCTATGGGTTGTGGAGGGCGTTCTTGTCAGCTTCATCATCATTTTAATATTAATTATAAAAACCAGTATCCGCTAAATGAAAACAGCAGAAATTAAAATTACAGTTCAGTTAGATGACAATAATGTTCCCGAAAACCTATTGTGGGAGTCTACAGATTCAGAGATTAAAGAACAGGTTGCAGTTAAGTCGATGATGCTTGCACTATGGGATCACAATTACAAGAATTCTTTACGGATTGACTTGTGGACAAAGGATATGCCGGTTGATGAGATGAAGAGATTTTTCTACGAAACCCTGCAAACTATGGGTGACAGCTTTTTAAAAGCTACTGGCGAGAAACTTATTGTCGAAGATTTACGAGATTACTGTGCGCACTTCGCAGATAAAATGGGCATCAACACACAAGGATAAACAATGAGGGCACAGGGAATTATTGGTACAGCGCTTATGGCAGTGGGTGGTGTTAGTCCATTGGTGTATGTCCCTATTGTAGGCAATTGGAACTATTTTGATCTGGATATGCGTCTCGCGATTGCATTTTACGTGTTGGTTATAGTCGGGCTAATTGGATCTTTTGCCAGCAAAGCAGGCGTTATCAGATTTGCGGGTTTCGGTGCTGTAGTACTGGTTTTGATTACTTTACTTGGTGTTTATTTGAAATCACAAGAATCCCTGAGCTTCCTCCATTTTAAAAAACTAGTGAACCTTGCTGCCGGATTAGTAAAGTATAAATGGGGCTGGTACGTGATCGTTGCTGGTGCGTTTATTTTATTTACGGTCAGAAAGCCAAGGGTAATCAAAGTAATTTAAGATCAGTTCATATCGCCGAGAGACTTATGTTTTCGTTTGTGCTTGACTTGAATATTTTTCATATGGTCATCTTTACTGATGATACTTATGTTGCCATCCACCTCAAGCACAGCTAATTTCACGTCTTTAAAACGATCCAGTCCATGTTCGCGCAGTGCTTCCTGCAGTTCGTCGTTCGTTATTCCTAACTTTCCTAAAAGAACAAAATCCAAATTCCCGTTGTGAATCAGAATTTGGGGTTTGTCATTGATCAGATCTCTAAAAATTTTATTTTTAAATAGCAATTTTTTTAAAATGTAATTTAATAAAAAAAGTACCCCTGCGGCGGTTATACCACCCAATAGAGAAGTGTTGGGGCCGACCATAGCATTCTGAACTGCGTTGCTGATTAAAAGGATAAGTACCACATCTGCCGAATTGAGCTGCGATAGCTCCTTTTTTCCGCTAATCCTAATAGCTGCCAACATAAAAATATAAACTGCGCCACTTCTAATGACAATATCTAAGTATGGATTCATAGCTAAAATTTAAATTCAGTTTGGCCCTTTTGCGCAACATCGCGTTCATGCTGCAGCAACCATTTCTTTCTCCATAGACCTCCAGCGTAGCCAACAAGTTTACCACTGCGTCCAATCACCCGGTGACAAGGAATTGCGATTGCGATCTTATTCTTCCCATTTGCAGTGGCAATAGCCCGTATCGCTAAAGGCTTCACTTCAGAAAACTTAGCATAGGACAACGTGGTTGCATATTCTATATTTAGCAACGATTGCCAAACTTCCTGCTGGAAGTTGGTTCCTGATTGCTTCAAAGGGAGATCAAATATTTTTAGTGTGCCGGCAAAATATTTATCGAGCTGTCTTGCCGCTAATTTCGTGAGCTCATTAGCTGATATACCGTCGCTTTCACGCTCAGTAAAAGTTATTTCGGAAATAAATTGCTCATTCGCAAAGATCATCAACATACCAATAGGGGTTTCTAGCGTTGAGCAGTATTTTGAATTCATTTTTTAAAAGCTTTAAAAACAAAGTAAATGTAATATATCTTTGCTTCTTATGCAGTTTGCAAAAGAAGTTAAGCATTTATTATATAAAGAAATTCTATTGGAATGGCGCTCTAAGTATGCTATAAATGGCATATTGCTATATGTCGTCTCGACAATTTTTGTTTGCTTCATTTCATTTGTTACCATGGAAAACAAAATAACATGGAATGCACTGTTCTGGATTATTATGCTTTTTGCTTCTATCAACGGAGTTTCAAAAAGCTTTTTACAAGAAAGCAAAGGCAGACAGCTCTACAATTATATAATAGCGAGTCCCGCTGCCATCATTTTAGCAAAAACCATTTACAATATCTTGATGATGGTCATTCTGAGTACGATTGCATTGGGAGTATACATTGTCGTTTTTAGCTATTCCCCACCAGATTTTCTATTGTTTTATATCGCTGTAATTCTAGGTAGTTTAAGCTTTTCAACCATTTTCACCATGGTCTCGGCTATTGCAACGAAGGCGGGAAACGGAGGTATGCTGATGGCGGTGCTGAGTTTTCCATTGATCATTCCGGTTCTAATTGTGCTTATCAAGCTCTCTAAAAACGCAATCGATGGCTTGGATAGAAGTGTTAGCCTCGATGAGATCGGAATCTTACTCTTGATCAATGTTATGACGGTGACTGCTTCGCTAATATTATTTCCATATCTCTGGAAAGATTAATTCGTTTTTAGGATTTAAACTGTAAGTTGTTACTTTTGCAGTCGTGATTAGATTCGTGCAAGATGTATAAGAGCTGGTGGAAAATACTGGGTTCCGTTTTAGTGATTTACACTACGATTGGAGGCTTGCTTTTGGGAGTGCCCCGTTTAGCTATTCTCAATGAGACCATTAGGAATCTATATTTTCATGTGCCGATGTGGTTCAGCATGCTAACCTTGTTTTCTATTTCAGTCTGGTATAGTATAAAATATTTGCTCAGTACTAATCAGACTGACGATCTTAAGGCTGTCGAAAGTGTTAACGTGGGGATTGTTTTTAGTTTGCTTGGATTGGTAACAGGATCGATATGGGCTAAATTCACTTGGGGCCAATATTGGAGCTTTGATGTAAAACAAAACTTTACTGCGATCGCTATCCTTCTATATTTTGCGTATCTGGTGTTAAGAAATTCTATTGACGAAGAGCAAAAGCGGGCGAAGATTTCAGCCATTTATAATATTTTTGCCTTTCCGATGATGGTGGTATTAATACTGGTACTTCCTCGTCTTCAGGATTCTTTACATCCTGGTAATGGAGGCAACCCGGGTTTTAATAGTTACGATTTGGACAGCAGGATGCGTGCGGTTTTATACCCTGCATTCCTTGGATGGTCGATTATTGGATATTGGATTTACACCATTCGTTTCAGGATTCGTTCCTTGGAAATAAAAGACAATTCATAACATGAAGAAAATTATAATTGCTTTCCTTCTATGGATCAATTCAGTTAGTGTATTCGCACAGGATAATAGAATTGAAATGGCAGACACATTGCGCAGCAACGGCAAAATCTATGTTGTTGTAGTTTGCATTGTAATTATTCTCGCGGGTTTGCTCGGTTACCTGTTCTCGCTAGACAGGAGATTAAAAAAGTTAGAAAAAAAATAACTCAGCTAAAAAGTGTTTTAAATCACAAAAACAACGTTCTTTGTTGTTTTTGTGTGTAGTGTGCCATTTACACTAAGGGTGTTTGCATTTGTAATAATCATTTTTTTTAATGCAATTTTGCAGCGTAAATACTAACTTACTACAATTCATAAAAAAAACTCATGGCTAATACAGCAAATGGCAGCAATTTTTTTGCAGATGTGTGCAAGAATTTTGACAGTGCAGCACGGTTTACCTCCCATCCGGAAGGTCTGTTAAATCAAATAAAAGCTTGTAACAGTGTATATCGTTTTCAATTTCCGATCCGCAGAGGTAATGGTTTCGAAGTAATTGACGCATGGCGTGTAGAACACTCTCATCATATGAGCCCTACCAAGGGTGGTATCCGCTATAGCGATATGGTAAATGAAGATGAAGTGATGGCCTTGGCCGCACTGATGACTTATAAATGTGCAATAGTTAATGTTCCATTCGGTGGTGCGAAAGGTGGTATTTGTATCAATCCAAAAAACTATACCGTAGCAGAATTGGAAACGATTACCCGTCGTTATACAACTGAATTGATAAAAAAGAATTTTATCGGTCCTGGAATCGATGTTCCTGCTCCTGACTATGGGTCAGGTGAGCGGGAAATGAGCTGGATCGCAGATACGTATATGACGATGAATCCTGGTCAGCTTGACGCGTTAGGATGCGTAACAGGAAAACCAATTGCTTTGCATGGTATCCGTGGCAGAAAAGAAGCAACTGGTCGGGGAGTAGCTTATGCCGTAAAGGAATGTGTGAACGTGGCGGAAGACATGAAAAAGATAGGCTTAATGGCTGGTCTTGGTGATAAAAGAGTAATTGTTCAGGGTTTGGGAAATGTAGGTTACCATTCTGCGAAATATTTAACTGAATTTGGAGCAACCATAGTTGGTCTTTGCGAATACGAGGGTGCAATCTATAACGCGAATGGTTTAAACGTGGATGAGGTTTTTGCTCATCGTAATAACACCGGCTCAATTCTTGGATTTCCCGGAGCTACGAATTTCAAGAATTCTATGGAAGGCTTAGAGCAACCATGTGATATCCTGGTTCCTGCAGCTTTGGAGAATCAACTTACAGAACACAATATCAAAAATATTAAGGCAAAGATCATTGCAGAAGGTGCTAACGGGCCAACTACTCCTGAAGCTGAAGAACTGTTTACGGCAATGGGTGGTATTATTATTCCAGATATGTATTGTAACGCTGGTGGTGTAACTGTTTCTTATTTCGAATGGTTGAAAAACCTTTCACACGTTGCTTTTGGCCGTATGGAGAAACGTTATGCAGAAAATTCCAATGCCAATTTAATCCATACCTTGGAAGGTTTAACCGGAAAAACTATTCCTGCTGAGAACCGTTTGATGATTGTAAAAGGGGCATCTGAACTGGAATTGGTAAATTCCGGGTTAGAAGATACCATGATTCATTCTTATCATGAAATTAGGGAGAATCTTGTTATTAAACCAGGCGTAACTACGTTGAGAACTGCAGCCTTTGTGGGATCAATCGATAAAATCGCCGTTTCGTACATGAATCTTGGTGTTTGGCCATAAACGTCTGTTTGATATTTGGAATCGCAAAGTTTTCGCTTTGCGGTTTTTTTTGTCAGCGAACTGCTATTTATTTTAGCCGATAAAATTCTATAAGTCAGTTTAGCGTATATACGTTAAATAAATATGATGAACCTAAAAACAATAATAATTTGCCTTGTTACTGTGGGACTGTTTTCTTGTAATGAGGGTCAGAAAATAAATAGCAAAAATGGTTATGCTATAGTAACTCCAGCGGCAGCAGGAGAATCTGTGGCTACTTTTGCGGGTGGATGCTTCTGGGCAATGCAAGAATGTATGGTAGAGTTGAAGGGCGTTCATAAAGCGATCAGTGGTTATTCTGGCGGTACTACTAAAAATCCTTCATACGAGGATGTGTTAACTAAGACCACTGGTCATGCGGAGTCCGTGCAGGTATATTATGATCCAAAGACCATCAGTTATGAGAAGCTTGCAGAGGCTTTCTTTCATTCTCACGATGCTAGCCAAGTAGACGGACAAGGTCCAGATTTAGGTTCTGATTATAGGTCTATTGCTTTTTATAGATCAGACAATGAGTATCAAATCCTTCAAAATGTTATTGCGGGTCTTGATGGAAAGATTAGTGAGCCAGTGGCGACAGAGCTCGTTCCTTTCGAAGTATTTTATCCTGCAGAAACTCATCATCAGGATTACTATAAACGCAACAGTTGGGATCCTTACATTAGAAATGTTTCTAGGCCTAAGGTATTAAAATTGAGAAAGTCCATGCCGCAACTGATTAAACCTGAGTATAAAGATTAATTGTCAGAGAACTATCAATAAACAACCATCCTAGGTAATTGCAGTTCCCTAAAAAGATATAGGTACTTATATCTTTTTATCTTTGTATGATCTAAAATTCATATACCAACATGAGAAAAAGTGCAATCATTGGTTTGATTACGATAGCAATATGTGTTTGCTTCCTTGTAAGTTTGAATGCAGACACTAGTAGCTATTCTACATTTTCTGAAGCTGCACGAGATACGAGAGAATTTCACGTTATGGGTTTTTGGGCTAAGGAAAAGGGAATTTACTATGACGCGCAAAAAGATGCCAATCATTTTGCGTTTTTTATGAAGGATGAGAAAGGTGCCGTTAATAAAGTTGTGTACAACGGCACTAAACCTCAGGATTTTGAACGTTCTGAAAAATTAGTATTGATTGGCGAAATGAAATCAGGTACGTTTTACGCTTCGAAGATTTTAATGAAATGTCCTTCAAAATATAATAATGACCTTGTGGAGGTTAAACAGGACGGCAAAGTGGAAAAATACAATTAATCTTAATGGATATTCAATTTATTGGAGAGAACCTCCTTCCCGGTAGAATCGGACAATTCTTTATAGTTCTTGCATTTGGAGCATCATTACTTTCTACAATAGCTTATTTTTTCGCGGCTAAAAGTAAAGATCTTACTAATCAATCCTGGACTCGTCTAGGTAGAGTGGCTTTTTTATTAAATTGGTTAGCCATTGTCGGAATAGGAAGCACTTTGTTCTTTTTAATTCTCAATCATTACAACGAATACTATTACGTTTACTCACACTCCTCAAAAGAGCTGCCTGTTTACTATATCGTTTCTGCATTTTGGGAAGGTCAGGAGGGTAGCTTTTGGTTATGGGCTTTTTGGCAATCTCTCCTTGGAGCCTTGCTAATCTGGAAATCAAGAACATGGGAAAATGGAGTGATGACTGTAATCTCTTTCTCTCAAGTGTTTCTAACCTCAATGTTATTAGGAGTAGAGATTTTTGGGCAGCGTATTGGTAGTTCGCCTTTTATATTGCTTAGAGACGCAGTTAACTTGAAGGACATGGCTCCGGTAGTTTTTGCTGATCCTGAAAACTTTAAAAACTACTTAAAGTTTATAACCGATGGTAGAGGGCTTAATCCTTTATTACAGAACTATTGGATGGTTATACACCCTCCAACACTCTTTTTGGGCTTTGCAAGCATGGTGGTTCCTTTTGCATATGCGATTTCAGGACTTTGGTTGAGGAAATATAGAGAGTGGATCAAGCCTGCAATGCCCTGGGCGCTTTTTGCTGTTATGATATTGGGAACTGGAATCATCATGGGCTCTTTCTGGGCCTATGAAGCGCTAAATTTTGGTGGATTCTGGGCTTGGGATCCTGTAGAGAATGCATCCATTATTCCTTGGCTTACCTTAATTGCTGGTATCCATGTAATGATAGCTTTTAAAAATACCGGTCATGCTTACTTTACGGCAATTGTACTCATTTTTATGAGTTTTATTTTGGTGCTTTATGCATCGTTTTTAACAAGAAGCGGGATTCTTGGAGAAACTTCAGTGCATGCCTTTACCGATCTAGGCATGTTTGGTCACCTGATCCTCTATAACGTGGTGTTTCTGGCAATTCCGATTGTCCTGATGTCGGTTCGTTGGAAGGAACTTCCAATCACCAACAAGGATGAGGAAACTTATTCTCGAGAATTCTGGATGTTCATTGGCTCTTTAGTGATCACAATTGCCTGTATTCAGGTTATTTTCGTGACCTCTGTGCCGGTCTTCAATGCAGCTTTTGGTACTAATTTCGCTCCACCAATTGATGCAGTTAAATATTATAACCAGTGGCAGGCCCCTTTTGCCATACTAGTGACCATCATATCCGGTTTTACTCAGTTCATGAAATACAAACGCACGGATGTTAAGAAATTTTATAGCGGTCTTTTGGCATCAGTAATTTTTTCTGCTGTTTTTACTGCGGGCTTTGTTTACCTGACAAATGTCTATCATAACCTGATGTTCATTTTACTGACCTTTAGCTGCTTGTTCGCAGTGATGTCTAACGCCAAGATACTGGGGCTGGCGTTTGGTGGAAAGAAAAAATTGGTAGGTGCTGCGGTTGCACACATCGGCTTTGCCTTGTTGTTGTTAGGCGCATTAGTTGCTGCAGCCACTCACAGGCCTATATCTTTAAACGCTTCCAACTTCATTCCGGTTAAAGATTTTGAAAAAGCTGAGAAGCCGGGTGAAAATATTGTGCTCTACAGGAATGAACCTAAAAAGATGGGCCGTTATACAGTCACCTATGTCAGCGATACTACAGTTGCTCCGAATACTTTCTATAAGTTAAACTTCAGAGTTTACGATGAAAAGGGATCTGTAAAGGAAGATTTTGACCTGAATCCTCATATTCAATCGAATGATAAAATGGGACTTATCGCATCTCCGGATACTAAACATTATCTGACCTACGATATCTATACCCATGTAACAAGTGCTCCTTTGAAAGAAGAGGAACAGAATGACCATGAAGGACATTCCGAAGAAGAAAATTATAAAGCGCCACGTATAGTACAGTTGGCTGTCGGAGATACGCTCCACACCAGCAGCGGAATTATTACGGTGAAAGCCCTGAATAATAAGCCTGTCGCAAGAAACCTTGTATTAGCTAAGGGCGACCTTGCAGTGGGTTTGCCGCTGGAAGTAGTCGTCAATGGCAAAGTGTACAAAACCGAACCAATTTTTCTTGTAAAAGGGAATAATGTATTCGATTTCGCCAGGAATATTGACGAATTAGGGTTGAGATTTAGATTTACGAAGATTATCCCTGATCAGGGTAAAATGGAGTTGCAAGTTTATGAAAAGCCGCAGCAAGCTAAAGATTGGGTAGTTTTTAAATCTATTGAGTTTCCGTTTATCAATTTATATTGGGCCGGAACAATTGTGATGGTTATCGGATTCCTGATCTCCATTTTTAGAAGACAGAAAGAGGTGAAGTCGATTTAATGAAAGTTGTTTTTATAGGATCAGGTAACGTTGCCACACACATGTCAAGGGCTTTCAAAGCCGGTGGACATACAGTACTGCAAATTTGGAGCGCTACTTTTGCACATGCAGAAATACTAGCAACGAATGTTGAAGCTAATCCCATTCAAAACTTATCGGAAATCAGCTTGGAGGCGGATCTTATTGTGATCTCTGTAAAGGATGATGCCATCGCCAATATGGTTTCTCGACTTGCGAATACCAATTCATTGGTCGTTCATACTTCGGGAGCGGCAGATCTCGATGTACTTATGAACTTAAAACGGCGTGGGGTTTTATACCCTCTTCAAACATTCTCAAAGGGTAAAATGCTGGATTTTAAACAAGTGCCACTTTGTATTGAGGCCGGAGATGCGGAGAGTCTTGCTATTCTTGAACGATTTGCAGAAAGCTTGAGTAACGCCGTTTATTTCGTAGACTCTGCAAAAAGGCGGATACTTCATCTTGCAGCTGCATTTGCCTGTAATTTTGTAAACCAACTTTACACACTAAGTAATGATTTGCTAAAACAAAATGAACTTGACTTTAATTTATTGAGACCACTGATTAAGGAAACAGCGGAAAAAGTACAACATCTGTCACCCATCGACGTGCAAACTGGACCTGCCATACGTCGTGATGAAAAGACGCTTTATGCGCATTTAGAAATGCTTCAGGATAGGCCTGAACTCCAAAACATATATCAAATATTAAGTGACAGCATTAAAAAATCACATCAATAGCAAGGATTGCGGTTTTTGGTGCTTATTTTTGCGACATAATTATGAGTGTTTATAAATTAAAGATAAATTTTGAAGAACAAGGAAAAGAGTCAGTTGAACTTCCAATTGCCGGTGGTCAGGATGTTTTAGACGTTTGTTTGGATAATAATATAGAACTTCAGCATAATTGTGGTGGTGTTTGCGGCTGCAGTACCTGCCATGTCTATGTATTGAAAGGAATGGATAACCTCCAGGAAATATCAGAAAAAGAAGAAGACTTTATCGATAGGGCTGTTCGTCCACGAATTACGTCCAGGCTAGGCTGTCAGTGTGTGGTAATCGATGGTAACATAGAGATCATTATTCCAGACCAATCTGCATTCTTAGGTCACTAGTTTAATCAATAACATAAAAAGAACATGCAAGATAAATTTGCTTTACCGATACATTGGGCTGATCATGAAGACATCGCTCAGGAATTATATGAAAAGTTTGGCGACGAGTTCAACGAAGCCAAAATCTACCGCGTCAGGTTTACCGAGCTGTTGAACTGGGTTTTGGAATTACCTAATTTCAAGGGAACCAGAGAAGAGAGTACAGAAGGCCACCTGGAGCAAATCCAATCTGCTTGGGTTTACGAATGGAGAGATAACCAAGATTAAATTATGTTACTGGAAGAGCTTAAGGGGGTAAGCACATTTATATTTGACGTTGATGGCGTGTTGACAGATGGTAGCATACTTGCTTCTGATTCTGGCGAATATCTACGTAGCTTCAATATAAAAGATGGTTATGCCCTACAACTTGCGGTTAAAAGAGGATATTTGGTTTGTGTCATCTCCGGTGGGAATGGATCAGCTATGCAAAAGCGTTTCGAGGCATTAAGTTTACAAGAGATATTTCTTAATGTTTCTGATAAGGTAAAGGTTTATGAAACGTTACTAGCGAAATATAATCTTAACCCAAAGGAAGTGCTCTATATGGGCGATGATATCCCTGACCTTAAGATAATGGCCATGGTAGGCATCCCCACCTGTCCCGCAGATGCCGTGGCTGATGTCAAAGCAGTCTCGACATACATTTCTCCTTTTGATGGTGGTAAAACTGCCGTACGAGATATTATTGAGAAAGTGATGCGTATTCAGCAAACTTGGTTTGACGAAAATGCGATGGCTTCCGACTCAGGGATATAGCTTGTATTTGCAACGGGCATGTTACAAACTTCCATTAAACTTACTGTTTGATTTTATCTCTAATCCATACAAAACAATTAAAGAAGTATGAAAAAATTATTGATTATCTGCGGATTGCTATTTAGTGTAGCGACTTTCGCACAAGCTCAGCGAGAGCAAGGTGGTGGTCGCCAAATGGGTACTCCAGAGGAGCGAGCAAAAAGAAGCGTTGATATGCTTGCTGAGAAATTTACTTTCACTGCAGATCAAAAAGCTAAAGTTACTGCGATCTATTTAGAGCAGAATGCTAAAATGAAAAAGCTTCGTGATTCAGTTGGAGACAATAGAGTTGCAATGAGAGCTTTCATGGTGAAAGGTAATGAAGCTACGGAAAGTAAAATTGAAGCATTATTATCTGCGGGTCAGAAGAAACTTTTTACTGCCTGGAAAGAAGAGCGTAAAGAGATGATGAAGAAAAGACAAGAGGGCGGAGGCCAACGTCCTGCCGGAACCAAATAATCCTAGACATTATCAAATAATAAAAGCGACTTCGGGTCGCTTTTATTATTTTTGTCATATGTATCAGCAAAGCTTACCAATCATTCTTGCTTCGAAATCTCCCCGTCGACAAGAATTAATGAAATCAATGAACCTCGATTTTAAAGTCCTTGTAAAAGACGTTGATGAAAGTTTCCCAGATAACTTATTGCCGGCAGAGATTGCTGTACACATTGCAGAGAAGAAGGCTGCGGCTTTTTTAGATCAAAGTATCGATAACATTGTTATCACTGCAGATACAATTGTTGCATATAAGACTGAGATCCTTGGAAAGCCGGAAGATGTCACTCATGCGAGGGAAATCCTAGAGAAACTGTCGGGAACCAACCATCAGGTTTATACAGGAGTTGGTATTTCCTATAATGGGCACACCGTTTCTTTTTTCGACATTACAGAAGTATTCTTTAATCAACTTACAACAGAACAGATCAATTATTACATCAAAAATTATAATCCATTCGATAAAGCGGGTGCCTATGGTATCCAGGATTGGATAGGACTGATAGGGGTGAAGAAGATTATTGGTTCTTACACTAACGTTATGGGACTGCCTACTGAAAAGCTTTATCAGGCTCTCTTAAGTATTTAATTAAGGGTAGACAATACCCCCATTTTAAGATCGTACGTCGATACGCTAAATTTTTCAGGATTTATCATCTCCAGAGTGTAATTGGTAAGCAATGATGCGATAACGATCATGTCGACACGAAGCTTGATTAGTCCTTTGAAATTTGTTCGTTCACTATGTGTGGACATAATTAATTTTTCAGACAACTCAAAATAGCTGCTAATAGAAATTGTACTCTCTTTCAGTTGTTTGATATCGACGTCATCATTAATCATCGTGGCAAAG
Organism: Pedobacter sp. JCM 36344; assembly: GCF_046546555.1. Lineage (NCBI taxonomy): Bacteria > Pseudomonadati > Bacteroidota > Sphingobacteriia > Sphingobacteriales > Sphingobacteriaceae > Pedobacter > Pedobacter sp. JCM 36344. Next base: position 33,012 of record NZ_JBKHKK010000011.1, on the reverse strand, counting down.
CTTTCGAACGCTCCGGCTGAACCAATTAAATGTAAAGGTTTGTGACGGTCACAAACCGCTCTCAAATCAGACAATTCAGTTCTAAGTTTTAGGCAAATAGCTTCCTGATCCTTTTTGCTTATGGGATCAGATTTAAAATATGCTTGTTGTAACCTTGCAGCGCCAATGTCATAGCTTTTCTTCCAAAGGACTCCTCCATGATTACATAGAATAAATTCAGTACTTCCGCCACCGATGTCTACGATAAGCGAGGTATTGTCGATTAAGCCAGTAGCATTAACACCTTGGTAAATGTAATCGGCTTCTTGATCCCCATTAATAACTGTGATCTCAATACCAGCTTGTGCTTTGGCCGCATTCACGAAATCTAGTCCGTTTTTTGCGCTCCTTATTGCCGATGTTGCAATAGCCTTCACAATGTCAACATTATGCTTGCTGATTTCCTTTTTAAATTCTTTTAAGGCGATAATTCCACGTTCAAATGCCTCCGGAATGATGATGTTCTCATTAATCTTCCCTTCCCCGAGCTTAACTGGCAGGTTTGTTTTAAAAAGCGTCCTAAGATTTCCAGCAGAAAGTTCAGCTATGATTAGATGAAAAGTATTTGTTCCCAGATCTATTACGGCAGCAGTCATACAGGGGGTCTTTAAAACCCAAATGTACAAAAAAGCCACCTTGAAGGTGGCTTAGTAAATTATATTTGACTATTACTCGAAGTATTCTTTCATTTTTTCGAAAAAACTCTTATCGTTCTTGCCCGGTTGAGGCTTGAAGTTAGGGGATTCTTTAAGTTTTTCCAGCATAGTTCTTTCTTCTAAGCTTAATGCTTTTGGAGTCCAGATGTTAACGTGGATAATCTGGTCGCCTCGGTGGTAAGAATTCACTTCCGGAATACCTTTGCCTTTCAAACGAAGAAGCTTGCCACTTTGCGTTCCGGGCTCAATCTTGATCTTTGCTTTACCGTCAATTGTTGGTACCTCTGCGCTGTAGCCTAATGCTGCGTCTATAATAGAAACATGCAGATCATAAACCACGTTGTTACCTTCGCGTTTCAAAGATTCATGTGGCATCTCTTCAATTAAAATAATCAAATCTCCTGGGATACCGCCGTTAGGGGCAGCATTACCTTTACCGCTCATGCTCAATTGCATGCCATCGCTGACACCTGCAGGAATGTTGATAGAGATGGTCTCTTCTCCACGGGTAGTCCCTTCACCATGACAAACAGTACATTTAGAAGTGATTTGTTGACCGCTACCATTGCAGGTGGGGCAGGTTGAACTCGTTTGCATCTGACCAAGAATGGTATTGGTTACCCGTCTTACCGCGCCACTACCACCACAAGTTTTGCAAGTGCTTACAGATGATTTATCTTTTGCGCCTGTACCATCACATGTTTTACAATTGACCTGTTTATTTACTTTTATCTTTTTCTCTGTTCCGTTGGCAATCTCCTCCAGTGTGAGTTTTACTTTGATTCTGAGATTGGAACCTTTAGCTACACGTCTGCCTCCACGAGACTGTTGTCCGCTACCTCCAAAAAAGCTGTCGAACGGACTACCACCACCACCTCCGCCGCCATTGCCGAAAATGTCTCCAAACTGGCTGAAGATATCTTCCATGTTCATGCCGCCGCCGCCATAGCCACCACCTCCGCCTTGAGAAGCACCACCTACACCTGCATGACCATAATGGTCATAGCGCTGCTTTTTCTCGCCATTACTCAGTATTTCGTAGGCTTCAGCAGCCTCCTTAAATTTATCCTCAGCTTGCTTATCACCAGGATTCTTGTCAGGATGGTATTTAATGGCCATTTTACGGTAGGCCTTTTTAATTTCTTCCGCAGATGCACTTTTGGTTACACCCAATACATCATAAAAATCTCTCTTGCTCATATTAACTTCCTACTACCACTTTAGCGAAGCGGATCACTTTATCATTTAATGTATAACCTTTTTCAAGCTCATCAATTACTTTTCCCTTCATATCCTCAGTATGAGCAGGTATTTTGGTAATGGCTTCATGGTTGTCGGTATCGAAAACAGTATTGATGCTTTCCATCTCTTTCAAACCTTTTTGTATCAAAAGGTTTTTTAGCTTGCTGTGTACCAAATTAATTCCCTCACGGACCGCTGTGACGTCAGTTGCACCCTCCATCGCTTTATTAGCCCTGTCGAAATCATCCAAGACAGATAGCAAAGAAACGATAATGTCCTTGCCTGCCGTTTGCAATAATTCTACTCTTTCCTTTTGTGTACGACGTTTGAAATTATCAAATTCAGCAAATAGTCGTAGGTATTTATCATTCAAAGCAGCGTTGTCCTGTTGCAGTTTTTCTTCTACAGACAATTCTGGAACAGTTTCTTGTTCGGGGTTTATTGTGTTTTCATTAGTGTCAGCAGCAGGCTGCTCGTCTTGCGTATTTACTTGTTCGTTCGCGTTCTCTTCCACAGATTGATCTTCGTTTATGGTTTTCTTCTTCTTGCTAAACATGGTATAGTAGAATTTTTGAGTTAAACTCAAATGCTTTGCCAATACCCCATATCCGTCATGCTGTCAGATTTTTATGGGATAGACTGACCATTATGACGGAAAAAGAAGATTTTGTCAGCCGTATTATCTATACAATTTTTGCGTCTTCATGAACCAGACCTCCTTCGCATTTTATAATTCTAGAAGGGAAGGTGCGAATCATATGGTAATCATGAGTAGCCATTATGACTGACGTACCACCTAAACTGATTTGCCTCAATAGCATTACAATCTCTTCTGATGTATCGGGATCCAGGTTACCTGTAGGCTCATCTGCAAGAATGATTTCCGGATTATTTAACAATGCTCTTGCGATTACAACCCGTTGTTGCTCACCACCTGATAATTCATGAGGCATCTTTCTAATCTTAGAACGAAGCCCAACTTTCTCCAAAACGTCTTTAACACGTTCATCGATAAGCACGTTGTCTGTCCATCCTGTGGCCTTCAACACGAACTCGAGATTTTTCTCTATTGTTCTATCTGTCAATAGCTGGAAGTCTTGAAATACAATTCCCAGTTTTCTTCTTAAGAATGGAACATCCTTGATAGCAAGATTCTTGAGGTCAAAGCCTGCAACCAAACCGTCTCCATTGCCAATATGTAGGTCGCCATAGATTATTTTAAGTAAACTACTTTTCCCAGACCCTGTTTGACCGATTAGGAAAACAAACTCACCTTTCGAGATATCTAGATTTACGCTAGATAATACCAGATGCTTTTGTTGAAATACATCTACGTTTCTTAAACTTATAACTGTGCTTTCCGCCATTTTAAATATCAATTTTAGCGATTTTACCAAATGGTAAATCATTTACAAATTCCATAATAAAGGATAGTTTATCTGCAAGGCCGAGTTTTTCCAAAGATTTATCTGGTCTATCTACCCTGAAATAAGCTAACAAAGTGAATTTATCATCCCTAAGCTGAACATAATCGGGTATTTTGGCAATGCCTTTTACCTTTATAATATACATCAGGTCAAAAATAGTATTTCAAATTGAGAATTGCGGCATAGCCGGAGTTTATCTGATTAAGGTGACCGGCCCTGAAAGCGGTTTTATATCTGGCCCGAGGTTAATCAGGTAATAGTAAACGCCAACTGGTACATCAATATTTTTACGCTTACCATTCCAGGGCTTGAGGTAATAATCGGTCGTCTCATAAATGAGTTCACCATACCTGTTCATTATGGATACTTTAGGTTTTGCATAAGTGTCAATTGCTATAATATTCCAAACATCGTTTGTTCCATCACCATTCGGACTAAAGCTAGCTGGAATAACCAGTTTTTCATAAACCAGCACGAAGGCTTGATCTACGGCGGTAACACATCCTAATGCAGATGTGACATTTAGCGTATAGGTTGTACTTTCAAGGGGTGAAGCTACTGGATTGAGTTTTTTGGGATCATCAAGGCGGGTAGAGGGAGTCCAAAAATAGCTAACCTGATCTCCGGCTGCGACACCACTTAGCGTTGTACTGCCACCAAGGATGATTTTTTTATCCTCACCCGCCTTTGCAACAGGCATTTTGTTTACCACCACAGTAACCTGAACTGATCTGTCGCAAGAGCCGTTAGAAACCAGTACAGTGTAGGTAGTCGTTTGCAAAGGAGAAGCCATTGGATTTGCAATATCCGTTGCAGATAGTCCGTTAGATGGGGTCCAGGTATAGGCCGTACCACCGCTGGCTTGTAACTCTACCGCCGACCCTTCACATACCGACGGCATTGTATTCTCGACTTTTGGTGATGGTGGAGCAAATAAACTTACCTCCACTTCTGAACTCGCGGCACAGCCTCCGCTTGTTACGGTAACATTATACTTTCCCATCATTGCAAATGTTGGACTTTTTATGATTGGGGATTTTAGAGTGGATATCTGATTTCCCTGAGGGTTAAACCATTGATAGGTTCCTGCTGCATCTGCTACATCAAGTATTAGGTCATCTCCTACACATGGCCGATTGCTAATGGCCTTTGGAATAGGGTATTTGTTGACATAGATAGTCATCACTGGTGATACAGTACGGCATAAGGAGGAATTAAAGTTCGTCGGCTCAGCCACAGCAAGACGAAACTTATATATGCCAGAAACAGCATTACGGAATTCATAATTCATTGAAGTACCTGTTTCGCCAGCAATATCAACCCAATCTGTTCCTTCATTGATCTGCCACTGGTATTTAAGTGTACTGCTACCCGTAACTCCAGCTGAAAAGTTATAAGTGGCGGTGCTATTCTCGCAAAGATTCTGCTCTGTGAATGTTTTATTGTTTATACTTGAAGTAATTTTAGGTCCGCAAGCCCTGAAGGTGATGTCATCAAGAGCCAGGTCATTACCTCCACCACCGGGCGCGTTGTTTGTCATACGGATTTTTACACGACCTGCTCCTGTTGTACTGAACTGAAAGCCATATTGCTTCCAATTGGGGTTTCCATTTGGCATATCGCCAGTACTAAAAGTCCCCAAGCTGGTTCCGTTAACGTCAAGAATAGTAAATGTGACGTTTGGGCGTATACCATTGCCTATTAAAAGATTGGCTATCCATGCGGCGAATTCATAAGTGGTATTTGGACACAGGTCAATTGGATTACTTGATTCATAAAAAACACCAGGATCCAAAGCTGCATTTACGATCATCATATAGCCATCGAAATCGTTTGGCGTGTGGTTGAAAATTTCATACCAACCCCTGTTTAGACCTATAGTGCTTTGAGCTATGGTGTAATCACCTTCACCATTTACATTGCCAAAGGGGATGTAGCGATAGGAAGTAATAATGTCTGGCCTCGGACCTCTGCCACCTCCTCTGCCAAAATCGATGTTAACAACAGGATCTCCCAAAGATCCCTCGCATATTTGGGCATCTGTATAAAGTATACTTAACATCAATATGGCTATTAATGCAAGCGTTTTGATATGGAGACCGTGCTGAACCACAATTAAAGATGGAGTTTAATATAATCTTAAAAAATGAATTGTTACAAAAAATTATTTAGTCATTGAGGCTATTCAGGAAATCTATGGTATTTACGTTATCTGCATAGTCCCAAAGTTTCGGGTGCTGACTATCTCCAAAATGGAGGACACATGTATTTATTGCTAGAGCTGCTTTAGAAACAATACATTGAAGATTCTCTTCGTGGTTCTTTAGCGCATTTTCCAAATCCTTCAATTTACTGTAACGTTCAAAGTAAAGTACGGCCAAGGGGGAAGAGAAGCCTTTATCTTCTTTTAATAAAAGAAAACCATTGTCGAAGTGTTTCGCGCTATTCACCAAGTAAATTGACTTATTGTATTCGTAGTTGTTGTTGTATTTGAAATGATTGATGATGTCATTATATTGCTCCAATGGCTCAAAAAACTCCTTGATGTCGTAATTTTCAGGCAGATATATTTTTGAAACATTTCTACAGCCAAGCCCAAAATAATCAAACAGATCATGACCTAAATCTGCAATATCTTCTTTGGTTTCATTTCCGGATAATACAGCGACACTTGTTCTGTTTTTCCTGATGATATTGGGAACTTTTCCAAAATAGTATTCAAAATACCTGGATGTATTATTGCTTCCGGTAGCAATAACCGAATTGAAGTCTTTGAGTCTTTCTACATAAACTATTTGCGCGGCTAAAGCGGGTTCAATCAGGCATAGTTGCTTTAGAACTGCAGGTAATAATTTATCATCAGATGAGGATAATTTTATCAATGCTATATTGCCGGTTGCAAGGACGGATAACACGTCATGAAAGCCAACTAATGGAATGTTGCCTGCTAGTATTAACCCTACTCTTTTCGGAAATGCTGTAACATGGATCCCTTCAAACCACTTTTTCAAATCCTCTTCATTTAGCATCTGATTCAATGCATTCAACGATCTATCAACTTCTTGCTCTGTAAACCAGGCATTGCTATTTCTTGCAGACGCGATGAGATCCTTGAAATCCTGATCAGGTTCAGCGAGAAATTGACTTAGTTTTTTAAATGCAATAATTAGTCTTTCGACTGTAAGGATTGGCATATTCCAACAATTTTAAAGTTTAAGTGTTATATTTGCCCTGCAAAGGTAAACTTAGCAAATAGAATTTAACGAAACATGGCTATTATAATAACAGACGAATGTATTAACTGCGGAGCATGTGAGCCTGAATGCCCCAATAATGCAATCTACGACGCAGGCACAGCCTGGAGATTTTCTGATGGTACCAATCTAAGTGGTATTATTGACTTTGGTGATCAGCAGATAGATGCGGGATTTGCTCAGGAAGCAGTTTCCGATGAGGTTTATTATATTGTTTCAGATAAATGTACCGAGTGTAAAGGCTTTCATGATGAACCTCAATGTGCTGCAGTATGTCCTGTAGATTGTTGCATCGATGACGAAGATGTCCGCGAGACAGAAGATGAGCTTTTAGCGAAAAAAAACTGGTTACATCAGGAAGGATAAGCAGAATTATAATTTTTGAAAAGGGCGTACGAGAGAACGCCCTTTTTTTATATAACCTCTTCGTATTTATTTGGGATGATCAGTACAGGGCAAGCAGCCTTTCTGGCAACGTGTTCAGCAACACTCCCCATTAAAAAGTGATAAAGTCCCGTTCTACCGTAGGTTCCTATAACAATTAAATCCGATCCATACTCATCAGACTGTTGGATGATCCCGTGTGCTGCGCTGTCAATAACGCTCAAATAAATAGTTGGAACTCCATTACTAAATTTATTTTCAATTTCTTTCAACAAAACATGACTGTTTTCTTCGCTATTGTCATAGGTGTCCAGAAATACTGGTGCAAGAGATAAGTCAGGGTTTACATTTGCCGGAACAGGTTCAATTATGTTTACGAGTGCCACCTCTGCCCCAAATGTCTTGGCGAGGTCGTATCCCGCCTTTGCAGCTTTTTCTGAGCATGTGCTATTGTCAACAGCGATGAGGATTTTTCTGGGATTCATATTCTTTTTAATTAAGTTTTAATACAAATTATATAACAAATTAACTGTCCAAAAGTTTACTTTTATGCTACTGATAAAATTATGGAGCAAATATTTGGAATATGTCGGGTATCTGTTGCCCCAATGAGGTCTGAGCCATCAGATAGGTCAGAAAATGCTTCTCAGTTATTATTTGGCGAATTTGTTGAAGTATTAGAGCAGCTGGAAAAGTGGTGGTACATAAGCGCTGAATTTGACGGTTATAAAGGCTGGATAGACTTCAGGCAACTGACACTGATATCCCTGGAAGAGTACCTGATGGCAAAAGTTACAAGATATCTGTCGCCAGCCCAAGCCCTTAATGCTTTAGTTGATCCGCAGGGAAACAAACTTTATCTTAGTCCAGGTAGTAACCTGCCTAATTTTAAAGCTAGTGAATGTTTTTTAAACAATCAGAAATATGATGTATTATTTACCCCTCAAAATCCGGAGTGGACAGACATTGATAGGCTTATTTCTACAGCTTCATTTTTTTTAAATGCCCCATATCTATGGGGTGGCAGAACATTCTTCGGAATTGATTGCTCAGGCTTTGTTCAAAACGTATTTAAGCTCAATGGAATCGGACTTAGGAGAGATGCCTGGCAGCAAGCTGAGCAGGGAAAGACTGTAGACTTTCTGCAAGAGGTTGTGCCTGGTGATGTTGCTTTTTTCGATAATGATGAAGGTAAAATTACACACGTGGGCATTATGCTGAACAATTCAGAGATCATTCATGCCTCCGCAAAAGTAAAGATAGATCCTATGGACAACCAGGGAATATTCAATGTCGAACTTGGAAAGTACAGCCATAAACTTAGAATAATAAAGCGATTTATTTAAGACCGCTCAACAATGTATTGTGCTTCATGAAGGACAGGGAAGTTGCAGGAGTTGGCAATGAAACACATTTTATTCGCATTTTCATGTAATGATTTTGCTAGCTGGATTTGAGATTCATCGGTAATGGTAACTATTGGAAACAATTTCACTTCGGTAAAGTGTCCGCTGCCACTTTCAACTTCAGTCATTTTGCCGACTGCTTCATCCTTGTAATCCAATACTACAATTCCGTTTTGCGAACAAAGATGTAAGTACCACAACATGTGGCAGGAGGAAATAGAAGAAACTAACAGATCTTCCGGATTATGCCTTGTCTTATCGCCCATGAATGCAGAATCCGAAGAGCCTAAAATATCGGCCTTTTGGGCAACTGAAATCACGTAGCTTCTTTCATAGGATCTGTAATCCATTGTGCCTGATCCTTTATTACCTGTCCATACTAAATTAGTAGTATACTGATGTTCTTTAGACATAATTTTACATTTGATTATTCCCAAATTAAGAAAATCTTTTGGCAAACGGGGAATTATAATAAAGTGAGATGGCCCGGAAGATAGGTTAGGATTGGAAACGCCAGATCATAACTTGTCGGTCGTCCCCCGTAGAGATTAAATAACGACCATCCTTGCTCCACATCAATTTATTGATAGAATGAAAGTGCCCTTCTGTTCGTTTCTCCAGGCTTAAGATCTTGTATAGTTTCAAGTCTTCAGAGCTCCAAAGTTTGATGCTTTTATCCTGGCTACAAGTTGCAAAATAAGGTGCAGATGGGTGGAAAGCTATTCCGTAAATGCTAAACATATGCGCGCCAACCTGATTTTGCAGTTCGTATCCAGGTAAATTCCAGAACTTTAATTGTGCATCCCTGCCTCCTGATACCAGGAAAGTCCCCATGGGAGCATACTGTAAAGATGTGACCGGCATTTTGTGCCCAGTGAATTGTCGTTGAAATGCGAAATCTGATGAATTGTAAATTCGTATGACCCCATCTTTGCAGCCTAAAGCAACCTCCGTTTCATCATTGCTTACAGCGATTACGCGTAGGGTATCGTTTATCACATTAAAATTATACAAGAGGGAATAGTCCTTGAGAGACCAAACCGCTACATTTCCATCTTCTCCCGTGCTGATCAACTCTTGCTTATGCGCAATTGTTTTCAAATCGAAAACTGCTCTTTTATGGAATGACAGAGTTGCTCTGATTACGTTTTCTACAGTGTCGAACACCGTTATCACTCCACTTCTCTGAGCTATGAATAAAAGATTTTCGAATCGATGAAGCGCGTAAACAGAACTTTGAACAGGTACCAATACTTTAACAAAAGCCATACGCTCTAAAGACCATTCTACAACGCCTTTATCGTTACCAGCACTATAAAATGTATTGGGGTCTAAACCATCACTTAAAGCGTAAATTGGGTTTTGATGCCCCGATAATGTATGTAAATGCGTTAGCATTTTTTGCTATAATTTTTTAATGTGCCTACCTTCCAGGTTAATTCCTATATCAGCTAAGGACTTTCCCTTTTCCTTAAGTAAAACTAGCAGATGGAACATAAGATCGGAACTTTCGTTCACAAAGTCTTCATCAGTTTCTGCCAATGCGGCAATTACAGTTTCTACACCTTCTTCACCAACCTTTTGAGCTATTTTATTTAGGCCTTTCTTACGTAATTTGTTAACGTATGATTCCTCTGCAGGATTATCATACCGATCAGTTATGATCTTCTCGAGCTCGAAGATGAAATTTTGATTGTAGTTTGTCTTAAAACAACTGCGGGAACCAGTATGGCAAGTCGGTCCAACGGGAGTTCCCTTAATTAGTATCGTATCGTTGTCGCAATCAATGTGCGTGTCCTCTACATAAAGGAAGTTGCCACTTTCTTCACCTTTAGTCCAAAGTCTGTTCTTAGAACGCGAGAAAAAGGTTACTTTTCCTTCAGCTTGAGTTTTATCCCAGGCTTCTTGGTTCATATACCCAAGCATTAAAACCTCGAGAGTCTTTGAATCCTGTATAATTACGGGAACAAGGCCCTCAGTTTTGTCGAAATTTATCTTCATTATGCGTTGTAGTTATAACCTAACTGGTATGTTGTGTTTTTTTAATTCTTGTTTCAAATAGGGAATAGGGATCTCACCATAGTGAAATACTGATGCTGCTAACGCGGCATCAACCCCAGTCTTCAAAAAGACTTCTGTAAAATGTTCTATTTTACCCGCACCCCCAGAGGCGATCACCGGAATATTGATTGATCTGGCAACTTTTTCTAACAAGGAGCAATCAAAGCCATTCTTGGTGCCATCATGATCCATGGAAGTAAGTAATATCTCACCCGCCCCGAGACCTTCTGCTCTCCTAATCCAATCTTCTGTTTCCAATTCTGTAATCAGCCTACCACCGTTCAGATGTACCATATTCCTACCGTCGACTAATTTTGTATCAACAGCCAATACCACGAATTGCACTCCGAAGGCTTTCGCCAATTCTTCAATTAATGCAGGATTCCTTACAGCTGCAGAATTAATACTTATTTTGTCGGCTCCTGAATTTAAAAGTGCCTCAGCATCGCCAACGGATGTTATTCCACCACCGATTGTAAAAGGAATATTTAGCTGACGCGCAACAGATTTAACCATTTCAATGGTAGTACCTCTTCGTTCATGTGTAGCAGTGATGTCCAAAAACACGAGTTCATCGGCACCCTGTTCTGCATATTGCCAAGCCAGTTCCACTGGATCACCCGCATCCCGTAAGTCAACAAAGTTAACGCCTTTAACTGTCCTCCCATCTTTGACGTCCAAACAAGGAATAATTCGTTTGCTTAGCATCTAATTATAAGGAAGTCATTTGCTTTAAATTCCATTCTTTAATCTCATCGATGCTTACCCTATTTTCATAAATAGCTTTTCCGACTACCACCGAACGGATATCCAGCTCGGCAAGGTCCTCGATATCTTTCATCGAACTGATACCACCAGACGCGATTAACTTAATAAAAGGAGAGTGCTCTAGTAGCTTTTTATAAAGATCAATTGCAGCCCCACCTAATTTTCCGTCCTTATTGATGTCTGTACACAGAAACCTAAAAAATCCAAGTTGCAGGCATTTGTCAACATAATCCATCAGCTTTATCGGCGAGCTTTCCATCCAGCCAGAATACTTGATCACTTCATCAAGAACATCAATCGCAATTACGATCCTGTTGGCATAGTCATATTTTTTGCCCACTTCAGTACTCAATTCCTTTAGAAAATCTGGGTTGGTGATTGCCTGTGTACCTACAATTACTCGTTGAATACCGGCGTCTAGTAAATCCGTTACTTGCTTAATGGTTCGGATACCGCCACCGTATTGCACTTTCATGTCAGTATTTCTGATAATTTCAAATAGCTTAGCCTGATTACTAAAATCACCTTTGGCTCCGTTTAAATCGATAATATGAATAAATTCAGTGCCATTTGAACGATAGGTCTCAATCATTTCCGCAATGGACACATCGTATACCGTCTTCTGGTTATAATCGCCTTCTCTTAGGCGAACCACTTTTCCATCTAAAATATCAATTGCAGGAATTATATACATTTTACTGTTTTAAGTTTGAAAAATTCTTTAATAGGCGTTCTCCGGCAATACCAGACTTCTCCGGATGAAATTGGACACCATAGAAATTGCCTTTCTGAACGGCCGCTGAGAATGGCATTCCATAATTTGCAGCTGCGATGTCAAAAATAGGGTTATATTCAATAAAGTACGAATGAACAAAGTAAAATTGTGCACCATTTTCCACACCTTCAAACAATGGGTTGTTTTTATGCTCAATGTTATTCCATCCCATATGCGGAATCTTAATGCCTTGATCCTTATCGAATAGCCTTGTATTCACTGGAACAATGTTCATCATGTCAGCGTTTCCTTCTTCCGAATGTGCAGTGATCAGCTGCATTCCAACACAAATTCCTAAAACTGGTTTTTTCAGGGCCTTGAGTGGCCCAACCAAACCTGTCTGCTTCAACTTGCGCATGGCGGTGCCTGCATGTCCAACTCCAGGGATAATGATGTGTGTGTATTTTTCAAGATCAGCTTGGTTATTAACCATCCCATAAGGTAATTTCAACCTTTCCAGAGCAGAGGTAAGCGAAAATATATTGCCTGCACCGTAGTTTATAATTCCAATCATGTCTTAATTTCTATTTATAGGACTCCTTTAGTACTCGGCAGTACCAATTTCTCCGCATCCCGTTTGATCGCCATCTTGATTGCTTTAGCGAAAGCCTTAAAAATGGACTCAATCTTATGGTGTTCATTCTCTCCCTCTGCTTTGATATTTAAGTTGCATTTTGCAGCGTCGGTAAATGACTTAAAGAAATGGTAAAACATCTCGGTGGGCATATCTCCAACCTTTTCACGCTTAAAGTCCGCATCCCAAACTATCCAGGGCCGACCACCGAAATCAATCGCGACCTGTGCCAAACAATCGTCCATTGGTAAGCAAAATCCGTACCGCTCAAGACCTAGTTTATTACCAATTGCCTTAGCAAAGGCCTCACCTAAGGCAATGCCAGTATCCTCAATGGTATGGTGTTCATCAATCTGAAGGTCTCCGTCTGTTTTTATCTTTAGATCCATACTGCCATGTCTCGCTATCTGTTCAAGCATGTGGTCGAAGAAGTTCAGGCCTGTGGATATCTCCGCTTTTCCTGTTCCGTCAAGATTTAATTCAATGCGGATTTTAGTTTCATTTGTATTTCGTTCCTGAACAACAGTCCTTGAACCTGCCTTTAACATGGTGTAGATATCCACCCAGTTTTGCGTTTGTAAAGCGACCTGTTCGCTTAGCGTCTCTGCTTTTTCCATCATCTCATTCACACCCAACAAGTCGTTGTTGCGAAGCCAGATTGCCTTAGCGCCAAGGTTTTTTGCTAAAATAACATCATTCAGTCTGTCGCCAATCACGTAAGAGTTCTGCATGTCGTAACCTTCTTGGAGGAAATGTAGAAGCAATCCGGTATTGGGTTTTCGTGTAATGGCATTTTCATGGGGGAAAGTCTTGTCAATGATCACTTCTTTAAACACTACACCTTCACCTTCCAACGTTCTCATAATCAAATTGTGGATAGGCCAGAAGTTCTCTTCCGGGTGTGAGGAAGTACCTAATCCGTCTTGATTAGTCACCATAATTAGTTCATAGTCAAGTTCAGCGGCAATCTTAGACAGGTAATAAAGCGCCCTTGGATAAAATACTAGTTTTTCTATAGCGTCAATCTGCTCATCTTCAGTTTCTTTGATGATGGTTCCGTCTCTGTCGATAAATAATACTTTTTTCATTGTTTAAATATTTTTTAATGCATTCAATAGTATCTCGTTTTCTCGAGCTGTACCTATCGTAATTCTTAGGCAGCCTTCGCAAAGGGTTACTTTTGATCGGTCGCGGATGATGATCCCTTTTTCAACTAAAGCGTTGTAGGTATTCAAAGCGTGGGCAACCTCTACTAGAATGAAGTTGGCGTCAGAGGGATAAACCTTTTTAACGATTGACAGCTGAATCAAATCTGTACTAAGTTTATTTCTTTCTTCGACAGTGATTTTTATCCAGTCGTTCACCTGATCAATGTTTTCAAGTGCCTGCAAAGCAATATCCTGCGTAGCCTGATTAATGTTGTAAGGTGGCTTTACCTTATTCAAAATGTCAATTACCGGTCTCGCCGCGAAAGCCATTCCCAGTCTTAACGCCGCCAGTCCCCATGCTTTCGAAAACGTTTGCATCACTACCAAATTCGGATATTCCGTAAGCTCTTGGATGAAAGTGCGTTGTTTTGCATAGTTTATATATGCTTCATCTATAACTATAAGGCCATTAAAGTTGGCTAGAACGGTTTCTATATCGGTCCGATTAATCGAATTCCCCGTCGGGTTGTTGGGCGAGCAAATGAATATTAACTTAGTGTTTTCGTCCATTGCTTCGGCGATGCCATCAAGATCCAATTGAAAGTTAGGTAGTAAGTTCACCTTTCTAATTTCTATATTGTTGATATTCGCAGATACTTCATACATGCCATAAGTAGGGGGCAGAATGATTACGTTGTCTTTTCCAGGCTCACAAAATGCACGGTAAAGTAAGTCTATAGCCTCATCACTGCCATTTCCAAGGAATGTGTTTTCAATTGGAACGCCCTTGATCTTGCTTATTGCATCTTTTAAATTAATCTGAAGGGGATCAGGATAGCGATTGTAATTTTTTTCAAGAGGCGATCCGTAGCTATTTTCGTTTGCATCTAAAAATACGCTTGCCTGCCCTTTGTATTCATCCCTGGCAGTGGAATACGGTTTTAGATTCTTAATATTTTCTCTTTGTAAACTGTTTATGTCCATCTCAATATTTATTATTTAATCAGTTAAGCATTCTATGCTTAATCTTTCAAACGGATACTTATCGCATTTTTATGGGCGTCCAAGCCCTCTGCAGCAGCTAAAACTTCTACAGTATTCCCGATATTCTTCAGTCCCTGCGCTGTGATGTGCTGGAACGTGATCTTTTTTACAAATGAATCAAGGGAAACTCCTGAGTATGCTTTGGCAAAGCCGCTTGTAGGGAGTGTATGATTAGTCCCTGAAGCATAGTCTCCCACACTTTCAGGAGTAAGGTTTCCTAAAAATACAGAACCAGCATTAATTATCGAAGGGATTATGGACTCGAAGGCGGCCGTAGCAAGTATTAAATGTTCGGGAGCATAGGCATTGCTGAATGCAATCGCTTCGTCTAGATTCTGAACCAAAACCGCGTAGGAGTTACCAATCGCCTTCGAAGTTACTTCTTTTCGCGAGAGTAATTCAAGTTGGAATTCTACTTCCTGAAGCACCTTGTTGATGATCTCACTCGATGTTGAAACCAATATGGCCTGACTATCGGGACCATGTTCCGCCTGAGCTAATAAGTCGGAAGCCACGTATGACGGGTTGGCAGTTTCGTCGGCAATTACTAAAACCTCCGATGGTCCGGCGGGCATGTCAATTGCAGTCATTGCTGCCGATTGTACCAGCTGTTTTGCTTGAGTAACATAACGGTTTCCAGGTCCGAAAATCTTATACACTTTTGGTACGGTTTCGGTGCCGTAAGCCATAGCTGCGACAGCCTGTGCACCACCCGCCAGATAGATCTTTTTGATCCCTAATTTCATAGCGCAATATGCCACATAGGAGTTTGTTTTTCCATCTTTTTGCGGCGGTGAGCAAACCACGATTTGTTGGCAACCCGCAAGCACAGCAGGTATTCCCAGCATTAAAAATGTGCTGGGCAAAACTGCAGATCCACCCGGAATATAAAGGCCAACCCTTTCTATTGCCCGACTCTCTCTCCAGCATTTAACACCGGCCATCGTTTCCACTTTCTGCTCCTTGGAAACCTGGCTGCTGTGGAAGGTTTTGATATTTTCGTACGCAACATCTATCGCTGCTTTCGCGTCATCCGGGATGGTTGATGCTATTTCAGAAATTTCTTCGAAACCTATAAAAAGGTCATGCAATTTTATCTTGTCGAACTGAAGTGCGTAGCTTCTCAGTGCATCGTCTCCGCAGATTTTTACCTCCTGAACGATCTCAGAAACTCTAGCTTTGATACTTTCATCGTCTCCGAGTTGCCGCATACAAAGTTGCTCAATATCTGCTTCAGATAAATCCTTATAACTGTAGATTTTCAATGTCTTATCTTTTATTGTTAACTATTGGTTAATGATAGAACAGCCGTTATGGCAGAACATTATGTTTTAAGTGATGATTTTTTCGATTGGCATAACGACAATTCCTTCAGCTCCCGCGGCCTTAAGGCTATTTATCTTTTCCCAAAAATCGTGTTCTGTAATTACGGAATGTACAGCTACCCATTCCTCGTCAAATAGAGGAACTACAGTTGGACTCTTTACGCCGGGCAAAAGATCAACGACTTTTTGAAGGTTGGCTTTAGCAACATTCAGAACCACATATTTTGTTTCTTTTGCTCTCATTACAGAACGGATTCTTTGCAACAATTCCTGAACCTCTGGCAACAGATCTGATCCTTCTTTACCAATCAGAACAGCTTCAGATTTCATCACCTCAGCAAAAGGTTTCAGGCCATTACTCTTCAACGTTCCTCCAGTAGACACGATGTCACAGATGGCATCGCTCAGACCTAAACCTGGACCAATTTCTACAGACCCGGAGATAGTTCTAACTTCTGCGTCGACATTGTTTTCTTTAAGGTATTTTTCAAGAATCATTGGGTAAGAAGTGGCTATCGCTTTACCACTTAACTGAGCGATTTCGGTGATCTGACTTTCGTTTGGAATAGCGATTTTCAGGGTGCATTTTCCGAAGCCAAGTTTCTGCAAATAGGTAACCTCCGCGCCCGTCTCAACGATTACATTTTCACCAACAATACCAAGGTCGGCTATGCCATCTTGTACATATTCTGGGATATCGTCATCTCTTAAAAAAAGGATTTCAAGAGGGAAGTTGGTAACTGTTGTTATTAAAGAGCTTTTGTAATTCTCGAAAGAAAGTCCACAGTTTTTAAGAATCTCTACTGATTTTTCGTTTAACCTACCCGATTTCTGGATAGCTATTTTGAGTGTTTTCAATTTGTGCTTTTTGAATTATTGAATGGAAAATAAAAATTGATCGGAAACAAGTTTTGAAGTACAAAACATTACATATACATCGCCAATTGGCGATGGTACAAATGTAAGTGATGATTCAAAGAAGTAAACATTTTAATTTTTTTATGTCCTGTTCAATAATGACAAGCATTATGAGGAGATGCAAATATAGTTATACAAATGAGAAATCAAAAATTACTATGCAATACTTCCAGCTCATGCGCTTGAACTATTGCTATTTGTCGCAATATCTCAAAATGCGAGGTAGGCTTCTACTCGTGGATTCTGGTATTCGTCTGAAGCTCCAAGTCTGCGTGCGAATTGTTTACTAAAATTCAGCAAACAAGACTTATTTTTTTGAAAAAGTAGCATACTGAAAACCATGATGGCACTTAAATTGCTCTTTTCGTACAAAATACATCTATTGAAAAAAATATTACTTGCTTCTACTGTTTTTGTGCTGCTACTTTCTTCATGCAAATGGTTTAGACAGACGCCTGAGATAGGTTTGCTGTTGGAAAAACGCTTTAAAAACAAGTTGTACAAAGATTTTGATACAGCGGCATATAATAAGGTATTTACCGAACACTTTTATTCAGTTTCCAAAGAACTGCCAAATCTCAAAATATTAAAGGCTTTTTATCAAGCACAAAACCAGCACCCGGTATGGATTCAAAAGTTCTATTTTAATGGAGAATTAGATAGTCTGAACAGCTACATCTCCCGTAGCAAGGTACATGGTTATAACCCTAAGATCTTTAACAGCGAAAAGCTGGACTCACTACTAAAAACTTTAGGCGCAAACCAATTTAAGGACATAAGCGAAGTCTATCCCATAATTGCTGATTTGGAGCTTACAGCGACTGAATCTGCCATCAAGTATTATAATTTCGTAAACTTCGGAAGTCTAAACCCTAGAAAGTTATTTACAAGATATTATATTCCCGTGAAGCGACCTGATAGCACAAGTATGATGGGTGTGCTCAACACAATGAATCTAACAAGCCTATTAACGGAGATTCAACCAACAACCGAAACATACACTGTGTTGCAGAAAGCCTTGACCAACTACGAGCTGCTACCATCTAAAGATCCACATGCGATTATGACGGTGTTGGTCAATATGGAACGCCAACGCTGGAAACTTCCAGAACTTGGAGATGAGTACGTAGAAGTCAATATTCCCGATTTTTCTCTGACATGGTTTAATAAAAAGGATACGCTTTCACACATGAATGTCTGCGTTGGTGGGAAAAGAGAGAATGATTATGCCGTTAAGCTTCAGCAATTTCTTAAGACTAAAAATCTGGATGATAAGCCAAAGAATCATGAAACACCGATATTATACAGTAAGTTTAATGCTATACAGGTAAATCCGATCTGGAATATTCCAATAAGCATTGCAAGAAGCGAAATCTACTACATGGCCAGAAGGGATCCATATTACCTTTCAAATAATAACATTAAGGTATATTACAGAGGTCGGGAGATCCTTGATCCAGACACGATTCAATGGGATAAGTATTCCAGAGAAAAGTTGCCTTTCCAGTTTAAACAAGGATCGGGAGATAGAAATGCATTAGGTAAGTTTAAGTTCATTTTTGATAACAATTCAAATATTTACCTGCACGATACGAATAATAAAACTGCATTTAAGTATTCAAATCGTGCCATCAGCCATGGATGTGTGCGGGTGGAGCGGCCATTGGAGTTTGCCGAGAACCTGATTAAAGATAAAGAGGAATATGATATTTTAAGGATGGAGGTTAATCTGCCTCCTGTCGACACTATTAACATGCAGCGTTACAAACGCAAACTTGCGAAAAAAGCAGATACCGTTAACACTTTCGAATTGAAACCAAAATGGTTTGGAGTAAAAAAACAGATCCCAATAATGATCAACTACCTGACGGCCTGGGCTCAAAACGGTGTACTGCAGATTAGACCCGACGTTTACCAACTGGATGAAACTTTATATGATGCAATGAGAAAATTCATGTAAAAGTTCTACCTTTGATTTTTAATGAATTTCCTATATCCAGGTTTTCTTTTTGCGCTGCTGACAATAGCCGTTCCTATTGTAATTCACCTATTTAATTTCAGAAAATTCAAGAAAGTATATTTCAGCAATGTACAGTTTTTGAAAGAAGCTAAGGAGCAAAATTCCACTCGCGAAAAGCTTAAACATCTTCTGGTTTTGTTTAGCAGGATTCTGGCTATTACCTTTTTGGTATTGGCTTTCGCCAGACCGTTCCTTCCTTCTGGCAAGACCATAAATCCTTCTCAAAGGAATGTCGTGAGCATTTACATCGATAACTCTTATAGTATGGAGACGGTAAATAAGGAGGGAAGTCTGCTGGATGAAGCTAAAAGAAAAGCAAAGGAGATTGTTAGTAGCTATGGGTTAAATGATCAATTTCAGTTATTAACCAATGATTTTGAAGGCAGACACCAAAGATTTATAAACAAGGACGAGTTTGTTCAGCAGTTGGAGGAAGTGAAGATTTCTTCCGCCAGCCGTTCTTTACAACAAGTAATAAATAGACAGCAGTCAGGTGCAAATAACAATGATATTATAAGTTACCTGCTTTCTGATTTTCAAAAGAACTTTAGCGGAACACAACCAATCCGGACAAACAGTTCTAGTACACTGACCTTCATTAAGCTAAACGCAAACAGCTTACCCAATATATCTGCAGATAGCATCTGGAGCCTATCTCCAGTTCACCAACCTAATCAAAGCGAGAGAATTGTGGTTCGTCTTAAGAACTTCGGTGATGAGGATGCGAAGGATGTCCCTATTAAGCTTAGTTTGAATGGTCAGCAAAAGGCGATTGGCAATGTTGCAGTTTCTGCGGGGAAATCAATCACAGATACCTTAAGCTTTAGCGGACTTAATGCAGGATGGCAAAAGGGGATTCTGACAATCAAGGATTACCCTTTAACTTTCGACGATGAGCTCAACTTTAGCTTCAATGTGAACGCTGAGATGAATGTGCTTCATATTTACGGTAATCCCTCCCAGAGCTACATCAAATCCTTATTTTCTGCTGATTCCTATTTCAAATTGACAGAAATGCCAGAAGGTAATGTAAAATATTCCACTTTTTCAGGTTATAGCCTGATCGTAGTGACGGGTTTGAAAGAACCATCCTCTGGACTGGCCCAACAGTTGAAATCATACGTCCAAAATGGTGGAAGTCTGATTGTGTTCCCTGACCTGAATGCTGGATCGGCGCGTTACTCACCTTTTTTGACCGGCTTGTCACTCCCCTCGGTAGAGCAGATAAATGCAGGAACTCCTGTTACCAGTACGCTGGATTTGAAAAACGAACTTTTTAAAAATGTGTTTGATCAGATTCCAAAAAACCTTGACCTGCCAACTGTGAATCGGTATTTCAGTTATGTATCGCAGAACACATCATCCAGAGAAGATGTATTACAGCTTCCACTAAACAACTTTTTACTGGCGAAATACATTGTTGGTGCGGGTAAAATTTATTTGTCGGCAAGCTCATTGGATCCTAATGACGGGAATCTGGCCAGGCATCCGGTGTTTGTGCCTATAATGTTCAAGATCGCCTTTGGCAGCGCTAGAACTTTTCCTTTATACTATACCACTGGAACGAGCGATGTATTGGAGAGTAAGAAAATTAATCTACTCAAAAATCAGTCTCTTAAGCTGGTTTCCGATCAGTTCGAGGCAATTCCAGACCTTCGTCAAACACCTGGAAGTACCTTGCTTTATGTCGCCGATCAAATAAAAAAGCCAGGTTTTTATAATTTAGAAAAGGGTGATTCGACTTTAGCGGTAATGGCATTTAATGATAACCGAATAGAATCAGACATGCATTATGCAAGCAATTTGGAATTGGGTAATCTCTTAGGAAAACAAAAGGTCAATATATTCAATTCAAGGAAAGACGCGCAATCATTGCAGGTGACTGCAAAAAGTAATAGTACAGAGCTATGGAAACTTTGCGTTATTTTAGCTTTAGTTTTTCTGGCCATTGAGATTTTACTGATCAGATTTTTTAATAATACAAAAAACTTAAAAAGAGCATGAATCTTCTCATCACGGACGTTACAATTGTAGATCCTAATAGTCAGTTCAATCAAAAGAACTGTGATTTAAGCGTAGAAAATGGAGTAATAGCCGCTATCGGTAACGGTCTGGTGAAACGTGGCGAGAATGTTATCGATGGAAAAGGCTGCATCTTATCACCTGGGTTTTTCGACTTGAATTGCTCCATCGGAGATCCGGGATACGAGACCAAAGAGGACATTAATACTGCCACGGATGCCGCAAAAGCAGGAGGTTTTACAGGAATAGCTGTGTTGCCCAACACAAAACCTGTAGTACATTCTAAGGGAGAGGTGGAGTACATCATCAACCGTTCTAGGTACAACCTGGTTGATGTGCATCCAATTGGTGCGATCAGTCGTGATATGGAGGGCAAAGAGTTGGCTGAATTGTATGATATGCAACAGGCTGGCGCAGTAGCATTCTCTGATGGGGGTAAGGCTATTGCAGATGATGGTTTCATGAGCAGGGCCTTGCAGTATGCTAAAGGATTTGAGGGGCTTCTGATGGTTTATCCTGAAAATAAATCTATCGCAGGCAAATCTCAGGTTAACGAAAGCGCAACAAGTGTATTGCTTGGAATGAAAGGATTGCCCGCACTTGCAGAAGAGATGCAAGTGAGCAGGGATATTTTTCTGGCGACTTATCATAATACTCCAGTGCACATTAGCACTATTTCAACGGCTGGTTCTGTTTCATTGCTTAAAAAGGCGAAAAAAGATGGTGTAAAAGTCAGTTGCGATGTTGCTGCACATCACCTTGTTTTAACCGAAGACCTGTTGAATGATTTTGACAGTAATTATAAAGTTAAACCTCCGCTGAGAGGCAAAAGTGATATTAAAGCCTTAATAGCAGGTTTAAAGGATGGAACAATTGATGCTATAACCTCGCAACATCGTCCGCATGAGATTGAGTTCAAGGATGTAGAATTTGAGATCGCTGCTTTTGGAATAGTCGCCTTGCAAACCGTGTTGCCATTATTGCTTAAAGCAGGATTAGCTACAGAGTTGATTGCAGAAAAGCTAGCGATTAATCCGCGTAAGCTTCTTGGTTTAGCGGTTCCAGTTATTAAGGAGGGAGAATTAGCTAATTTTACGGTTTACAATCCTACAGAGAGTTGGACTTATAACTTGGAAAACAACTACTCTAAATCTGCCAATTCACCTTTATTAAACAAAACACTTACCGGTAAAATAAAACTGGTTTATAACAACAAACAATTACAATCATATGGATAATCACGTAAAAGTTGCCTTAATTGCATCATTAGATAAGTTTGCAGAGGTATCGGGAACCGACTCGGTGAAGCTGGAGGAATCATTAGTTGAGGTCTTTAGTAAAGACCTTGGTTTTCTTGAAAAAGTAGCAGAGTTTGATGAGGTATTTGATGAATTCCCCCCATTTGATGAGCTTCGAGAAGTGTTTTTTGATCTACTGATGATCAACTTCTTTGCGAATGATATCAAAAAGCTGGAGGAAGATTACTTGGAAAGTGATGAATGGGCAGATATCGAAGAAGAAACGATCGAAAGGGGAACCGAACTATTGAACCTATTATTATACATAAATGAATGTCATGATGAGCGGATTAGTCCAGAGCTTGGCGACTTCTTGAAAGAATTCTTGTTGGTTGAAGAGGATGAGTTCCAGGATGAATTCCATATTTATGAAGACTTAATCAGTAATCAGCAATTGGTTGAATCGAGTATTGAGGACATCTGCGGTCATGCCGGCATGATTGAGATCAGTGAAGAAATGGAAGAGTTATTTGTGCCATTTATGGTATTTTTCCATCAACCGAATTCAAGCATTCAGGTGATTAAAGAATTAGAAGAGTATAGTGCGAATAAAGAGTTTGATATTGCGGTTTATACATTAATTGCTAATTTTAACTTAAATTAACCAAACAAACATTATGGAAGTAAGACAAAAATTATTAAATGGCCTGTCGGCCAAAAATGGTTTAATCATTGCAGTGGTGAGCGTGGTATTGTCGCTCGTGATTCACTTTATTGATCCATTGCTAGCTTATACGAGTATTTGGCTTGGCCTTGTATTGTTCGTGTTGTTCGTTGGACTGCTGGTTTATGCAGGAAAAACAGTTAGAACTGAGGTTGGCGGTTTTTGGTCTTTTGGAGAAGCTTTCAAATCCTTTTTAATTATGGGTTTGATTATTGCAGCGACATCTACTGTTTACAATGTAGTATTAATGACAGTGATAGATCCAGAGTTACCAGTTAAAGCTGGTGCAGCTATTGACGACAATACAGTGGCGATGATGAAAAAATTCGGGGCAGGGCAAGAGCAGATTGATGAAGCAATGGCAAAGGCAGGCAGTAATGCAGACAAGTTAAAGATCACCCCTAAAAACGTCGTTACAAGCTTCGGAATCGCCTTGGCGATCTATGGTGTATTCGCTTTAATCTTGGCAGCAATTATGAAGAAAAACCCACCCGTTAAGTTTATAGAAGAATAATAAATCCTTTACATTGAAAAGGCCCGCTATGAAATTTCATAACGGGCCTTTTTTATGGTTGTTAACTTCTTACAACTCTCTAACCCAAATGTTACGGAAACTCAGTGGCAAACTTGGATCGCCATGTGATTGCAACTTGATAGGAGACGGACCGTGTGCTTTTCTATAAGCAGGATCACCAATGTATTGAGTTGGGCCTTTCAATTCCGCATTATTCTGTACTAGCACACCATTGAAAAGTACAGTTACTCTGGCAGGCGTTTTAATCGACTGATCTGTGTTGAAAGTTGGTGCAGTCCAGATGACATCATATGCCTGCCATTCGCCTGGTTTGCGAGTTGGGTTAGCTAAAGGAACTAGTTGCTTGTAAATACTAGCAGCCTGGCCATTTGTATAGGTGTCATTTTTGTACGAGTCTAAGATCTGCAACTCGTAGCCGTCATCTCCTTTTCCGAT
The DNA here is from genome assembly GCF_046546555.1 of Pedobacter sp. JCM 36344. NCBI lineage: Bacteria > Pseudomonadati > Bacteroidota > Sphingobacteriia > Sphingobacteriales > Sphingobacteriaceae > Pedobacter > Pedobacter sp. JCM 36344. Next base: position 9,017 of record NZ_JBKHKK010000011.1, on the reverse strand, counting down.
TGAGGCAAGGAATAGCCCGCTGTTTCCTCTTCCCTGACCCTTGCCCTGGATATTAGCAGGAACCTGCCACTCGATGTGCAACTGGTAATTGTTGAATGCCTGTTTCGTCTCGATGTTTCCTGACTTTTTATTTACAGTGAAAACATTGTTTGCAACAGTCCATGCCGCAGGCTGGGTTCTATCGTTGGTCATCACCCATTTGCTCAAATCTTTACCGTCGAATAAAATGACAGCATCAGAAGGTGGAGCAACCGTAACTTCTTTAGTTGCCACAACTGGAGGTACTGGGGTGTAAAACTCTGTCTGTTCAGGTTTGGTTTTCTCTTGCGCATTCGCCATGTTCATTCCTGCAATCATCAAGGAAGCAACAAATAAGCTTTTAGGAAAGTTCGTCATTGTGTGTTTTTAAATTATGGTTATATGTAAAGTTATAAAAAAACAGAATATTTTAAAGCTTTTACCTGTTTCACTGTTACACAAGCAAATATCATACAAAGTGCCGAAGATTTTCTTAATGGCGAAATCAATCATCGGATTTATAAAACGACTTTTGTTATGGTTCATTCTTTTTTTGTTTGAAACTAACCTCAGTTTAAAATTAACGAAGAACCAAGCTGTGAAGCATTCTGTCTTTTAGCGGATCACAAATATTTTATCTAAGTTTGCAGATCGAATTAAGCTTTGTAATCACACATGGATATTTCTGTTGTCATCCCGTTATATAATGAAGACGAATCGCTGCCTGAACTGACTGCCTGGATTGCAAAAGTGATGGATGAACATCACTTCTCGTATGAGTTGCTTTTTATTGACGATGGTAGCACCGACAATTCATGGGTGGTAATAGAGGAACTGAAACTTCAATACCCTTCCTTAAAGGCCATCAAGTTTCGTAGAAATTATGGTAAGTCGGCAGCACTAAATGTGGCTTTCGAAGCTGCGCAAGGTGAGGTTATTATCACGATGGACGCAGACCTTCAAGATAGTCCGGATGAAATTCCAGAATTGTATAGAAGGATCAGAGAAGAGAAATTAGACCTGATCTCTGGCTGGAAAGCTAAACGATATGATCCCTTAAGTAAAACAATACCTACAAAAATCTATAACGCTGCCACAAGACGTATGTCTGGCATTCATAATCTTCATGATTTCAACTGCGGTCTTAAAGCTTACCGTAAAGAGGTTGTTAAGAACATTGAAGTGTATGGTGAAATGCATAGATATATCCCAGTAATTGCTAAATGGGCAGGATTTACTAAGATTGGAGAACAGATAGTTGAACACCGAGCTCGAAAATATGGTGTTACCAAGTTTGGAATGAGTCGGTTCGTTAATGGATTACTTGACCTATTATCTATCTTCTTTGTGGGTAAATTCGGTAAACGTCCAATGCACTTTTTTGGGACCATGGGGGTCTTGAGTTTCCTGATCGGAACTTTTTTGGCAATTTGGCTCATAGGTGTTAAATTGTATGACATTTCTATGGGTATCCCATTGAAACGAGATGTAACAGACCAACCCTTGTTTTATATCGCATTAGTCGCTATCATTTTGGGGTCACAACTGTTCCTGACTGGCTTCGTAGCTGAATTAGTTTCCAGAAGCGCCCCTGAACGAAACCAATACCTCATAGAAAAAGAGATTATTTAATTCAATGTTCTTTTCGATAATTATTCCCCTTTATAACCGTCCACAAGAAATTGACGAGCTGCTAAATAGCCTCAGCAAACAGACCTATCTGCAATTTGAAGTGCTAATTATAGAAGATGGCTCTACTAATGACGCTAAAGCGGTAGTCGCCAAATATGAACACGCACTTGATGTCAAGTATTTCGTAAAACCCAATGCCGGACAAGGCTTTGCTAGGAATTATGGTTTCGAAAAAGCAGAGGGAGACTTCTTTGTAATTTTTGATTCGGATTGCCTCATCCCAGCCGATTACCTTGAAACTGTAAGGAACTACCTGTTTGAGCACAATCTGGATGCATATGGAGGTCCTGATGCTGCTCATGATAGTTTTACTCCGGTACAGAAGTCGATTAGTTATGCCATGACCTCGCTTTTCACAACAGGTGGCATCAGGGGTAATGCCAAACATATTGGCCAATTCCATCCCAGAAGTTTTAACATGGGAGTTTCTAGGGAAGTATTTGAGAAAGTGGGAGGATTTATTTTGACCAGATTGGGGGAGGACATAGAGTATAGCATCAGGATCCACGAAAATGGATTTAAGATTGGGTTGATCCCAGGGGCGAAAGTTTACCATAAGCGGCGCACCAGCTTTCTGCAGTTCTATAAACAAACGCACTTTTTCGGAAGGGCGAGAATAAATATTTATAAACATTTCCCGGCAGAACTAAAATTAGTCCACTTCTTTCCGGCGGCATTTACCTGTGCTGTGATATTTACCCTATTAATGAATTGTTTTTATGCACCTTTGGCGTATCTCTGCAATTTCATAATGTTGGTATACTTTATGTTGATATTTTTTCACTCCTGGCAAACTAATAAATCATTAAAAGTTGCATTTTTGAGCGTCATTGCTTCATTTATACAGCTTATCGCTTACGGATTGGGCTTTATGCAGGATTTTATTAAAAGAGTAGTATTTAAACAATAATGATAGATTTTTTAAAAGAGAGTACATTTGCCGTCAACGAAGTTATTAGCAAGGCCTGGCAGGTAACTAAAAGGAATTACTTTTCCATTGCCACGCTTTCCTTTCTCATGTTCATTACTTCGTCTGCTTCAGGATTGATGGCCTTCTTTCTAAAAGATGTCCACTGGGCAATGCGAGCTTTAATGGCGTTCATCTTTATCATGTTTTTCTTTACGATCAATCTGTCACTTTTCAAATATATTTTCCATTTGTTGGACGATGAAGATCATGACGTAAGTATTGTAAGCACTATTCCTACAAGACAGCAGATCATCCGCTTTTTGGTGGCTACATTGTATTTCATTCTTTGTATTGTAGGCGTATATTCTGTTGTTATGGTTTTAGGTCTTCCATTTGTCTATGCCGGTATCGATTTGCAGAAGGTATCAAGTGTTGCTATCCCGGTTGGATTAGTCGCCATTTTTATTACCTGGATCAGGATTTCTTTCTTTCCCTTTTTTATAATCGACAAAAACTTGACTTCCTTCGCGTCCATCAAATATAGCCTTGCGACAACCAAAGGAAATTTCACCAAAATACTCCTACTTTTACTAGTGCTAGGAGGGTTCCATTTATTAAATCTTTTCTTTAGCATGGTTCACTGGCCATTTGTAGCCTTCTTTGTAAATATTCTCAGTTCTTTTATTATTGTTCCGCTTTCAAGTGTCGCCTTAACTATTGCCTATCGTAAAATGATGGTAGAGTATCAGGTAGAAGGTGAACCAGATATCATTCATAACCTGATTTAGATCCCCATGGGCATAAAAGCAGCATTGAGTAAACCGTTTGCTGCCTTTGTTTTAAAAGGCATCAATAAATGGAAAAAGAATGCAGTTGCGGCACAGAAAGAGATGCTAGCTATGCTGGTAGACGAGGCAAAAAATACTGCTTTCGGGAAAGACCATAAATTTTCTTTGATTAAAGATTACAACGATTTTAAAAGGCAGGTTCCAATTCGGGATTATGAAGATCTTCGTCCGTATGTAAATAGGGTAATTGCTGGAGAAGCCGATGTGCTTTGGAAAGGAAAGCCACGCTATTTCGCGAAAACCTCGGGTACTACATCCGGAGTAAAATACATCCCGCTTTCAGAAGAATCCATACCTGAACATGTAAAGGCTGCCAGAAATGCTTTGCTCAGTTACATTCATGAAACGGGTGACGCTTCCTTCGTGGATGGTAAGATGATTTTCTTACAGGGAAGCCCTGTACTTACAAAAAAAAATGGGATTGATGTAGGGAGATTATCGGGTATTGTAGCGCATCTTGTTCCAGCGTATTTACAGAAAAATAGACTTCCTTCCTACGAAACCAATTGTATTGAAGATTGGGAACAAAAGGTGGACGCAATCGTTGAGGAAACCTATATGGAAGACCTGCGGCTTATTTCCGGTATTCCACCATGGGTACAAATGTACTTTGATAAGCTTAGTGATAAGTCGGGTGGTAAGAAAATCAAAGACGTTTTCAAGAACTTTAGCTTGTTTGTCTATGGTGGTGTCAACTACGAACCCTATCGGGCGAAAATTGAGAAGAGTATCGGTAGGAAAATTGCCACAATTGAAACCTATCCGGCTTCAGAAGGATTTATAGCTTACCAGGATAGCCAATCCGATAAAAGTCTTTTGCTGCTGGTAAACTCAGGTATGTTTTACGAATTTGTTCCGGCAGATGAGTTCTACAATGAAAACCCGACCAGACTTAGCCTTGCTGAGGTTAAACCTGGAGTAAACTATGCATTAATTCTGAATACCAATGCCGGACTATGGGGTTATAGTTTGGGAGACACCATCAAATTTGTCTCGTTGAATCCTTACAAAATCATGGTAACGGGCAGGATCAAGCATTTTATATCCGCTTTTGGAGAGCACGTAATAGGAGAAGAAGTGGAGCATGCTCTATTAAGTGTAGCCAACGAAGAGCATGTCGGAATCACAGAATTTACGGTAGCACCTCAGGTAGAAACAAAGGTGGGAGAACTCCCTTACCACGAGTGGTTTGTCGAATTTTCTAGTCCTCCTAAAGACTTGGAGACTTTTAGTAAAAAAGTAGATGAGGCTTTGCAGAAGAAGAATATTTACTATTTTGACCTTATTGAGGGAAAAATCCTCCAGCCCCTGATCGTCCGTACGTTACAAAAGGATGCTTTTGTGAATTACATGAAAGGAAAGGGTAAGCTTGGTGGACAAAATAAAGTGCCAAGACTATCGAATGATAGAAAGATTGCAAATGATTTAAGTAGCTATCAAATTTGAAGAATATATCCATTTTAGGTTCCACAGGTTCCATTGGAACCCAGGCCTTGTCTGTAATAGAAGCACATCCTGATCTTTACCGGGTTTGTGCAATCACAGGGCAGTCAAATGCCAATCTGCTGGTCAGTCAGGCGTTAAAATTCAAGCCAGAACTGGTGGTTATTTGTGACTTAGACCTTTACAATGAGGTAAAAGCTGCGTTGGCACATACTGAAATAAAAGTACTTGCCGGTGTTGATGCGCTTTGTGAAGCAGCAAGCCTACCTCAAGCTAATTTTGTGCTGACCGCAATTGTAGGCTCTGCTGGTTTAAAACCGACAATTGCTGCGATAAAAGCAGGGAAAGACATTGGGTTAGCAAATAAGGAAACGCTGGTCGTTGCTGGAGACCTGGTGATGCGTCTTGCGAAAGAATTTGGCGTGAAGGTCATTCCCGTGGATTCAGAACACTCTGCCATATTTCAATGTCTGGTTGGCGAGGAACTAAATTCTGTGGAAAAGATTTACCTTACTGCATCGGGTGGGCCTTTTAGGGGAAAGGATCGGAACTTTCTACAAACCGTAACTAAAAATGAAGCATTAAAGCATCCCAACTGGGTAATGGGTGCGAAGATCACCATTGATTCAGCCTCATTAATGAACAAGGGATTGGAGGTGATTGAAGCGAAATGGCTATTCGATCTCGAAGCAGATCAAATAGATGTCATCGTACACCCCCAGTCGATCGTACATTCGTTGGTTCAGTTTAATGACGGGTCGATGAAGGCACAAATGGGGCTACCTGATATGAAGTTGCCCATCCATTATGCTTTTGCGTACCCTGGTAGAATAAGCAGCAATTTTAAACGTTTTAATTTCATGGATTGCCCGGAGCTGACGTTCTCACAGGCAGACGCCAAAACATTCCGCAATTTAGACCTTGCCTATCAAGCATTGAGGAAGGGCGGGAACATGGCTTGTATCGTCAATGCGGCGAATGAAGTTGTAGTAAGTGCATTTTTGAAAGATCAAATTGGCTTTCTGGAGATGAGTGACGTGATAGAATCCTGCATGAACAAGGTAGAATTTATCGCAGAGCCGAGCCTGAATAATTATTTAGAAACGGATGCGCATACACGTATATTTGCGCATCAGTTAGTAACAAAACAAGTTAAGTAGAATCAAAATAAGAATATTAAATAATATATGAGCGGACTGATTATGGCGGCCCAGTTACTTCTGGGGTTATCGATACTAGTTATTTTACATGAGTTAGGACATTTTATTGCGGCACGTGCCTTTGATATTAAAGTAGAAAAGTTTTACCTTTTCTTTGATGCCTGGGGAGTTAAACTTTTCAGTTTCAAAAGAGGAGATTGCGAATATGGAATCGGTTGGTTGCCATTGGGAGGATATGTGAAAATCACTGGCATGATCGATGAATCGATGGATACGGAGGCCATGGCTTTACCACCACAACCTTGGGAATTCAGGTCTAAACCAGCTTGGCAACGTCTTATTGTAATGTTGGGTGGGGTATTTGTAAATATTGTGGTTGGAATCCTGATTTTCTGGATGCTTACTTTTAAGTATGGCGAGACTTTCATTCCTAATAGCTCCGTAATTGGTATTAATCCGGGTATTATCGGTAAAGAGATCGGATTACGGTTGGGTGATAAAGTAGTTGCCATAAATGGCAAAAAGGTTATTCAATTTGATGAGTTGATCAGTTCTAAAGTATTGCTTGGTAACACTACACTTACTGTTTTGCGCGACGGAAAGGCGATGGATATCAAGGTTCCTGATAATATACTGAATAGAGTTTCTGATTTAGGGCCTGAGGAATTTATTAGCAGAATGCCGTTAGGGACATCAACGCTTGATAGCATCGCTCCTGGAAGAACCGCTGAAAAAGTAGGGTTGAAGAAAGGCGACAGAATTACCGCTATTAATGGTGTGCCTGTAAAATATGATGCTGAAGTAAGGTCAATAATTCCAAATTATAAAAGTAAAACTGTTAAACTTGATGTTGTTCGCGGTTCTGAAAAATTGAGTTATAGTTTACCATTGGACACATCAGGTGCAATGGGCGTCATATTTAAGGCCAATGAGTTTAAAGAAGAAACTGTAAAGTTTGGTTTCTTTGAATCACTGCCTCTAGGCGCGAACCAAGCCTGGAGAGTATTTAGCGACAATGGAAAAGGAATCTGGAAAGTATTGACAGGAAAAGTCAAAGCGAATAAGGCATTCTCAGGCCCTGTAGAGATCGCAAGAAAAGTTTATGGCGGAGAGTGGGTATGGAAAAGGTTTTGGGCTGCAACAGGCTTTATTTCGATCGCATTGGCTTTTATGAATCTGCTTCCTATTCCCGCCTTGGATGGTGGTCACGTAGTCTTCTTGCTGGTAGAGATGGTGAAAGGAAAACCACTTGGCGATAAATTTATGGAACGTGCACAAATTGCGGGTTTCGTTATCCTACTTTCCTTGATGGTCTTTGTGCTTGGTAATGACATCTTTAAGGCTGTTATGCATTAGACTATGATAGATTACTTTGAGTTCTATGGATTACCCATAAGCTTTAATCCAGATACCGTGATCGTTAAACAGAAGTTCTATGAGTTTAGCAAAAAGTATCACCCCGATTTCTTCATTAATGAATTGGAGGAGAAGCAGGCTGAGGTTTTGGAGAAGAGCACGGTAAATAACAAGGCCTATCAGATATTGAGCGATCCTCAGAAACGGTTGCCATATATTTTAGAATTAAAAGGGCAGCTGTCAGAAGGAGAACACTATAAATTGCCTCAAGATTTTTTAATGGATATGATGGACATTAATGAAACATTGTTGGACTTACAATTCGATCCCGATGCTGAAAAGCTCTCGGCTGTCAAAGTAGATGTTTCAGCTGTTGATGAGGGCATTCAAAAGGAGATAGATTTCCTTACAGATTCATTTGAAAGCAAGTCTGAAGCTGAACAAGCTATTCTTTTACCTGCGGTGAAGGATCTTTATTATAGAAGTAAATATCTGTCAAGGATAAAAGAAAGTATGGACAAGGCTTCTGCCTCATAAACAATGATAGATATGGGAAAATATGTAAGTGTTTTAGAAAACAAGTTTGTATTAATTGGCCTGGTTACATTATCAGTACTAACTATTTATCAGTTCGGCAAATGCATGGGGGAATTCCTTTATTATATTACGAACTAACAGTTGGCAATCATATGAGTACATTAAAGATATTTAGAAATGTAGCAGTAGCAGAAGGTATATCCTATATCGCCTTAATTTTTATTGCTATGCCCCTAAAGTATTTTGCTGATATGCCATTAGCGGTGAAATACACTGGCTGGGTACATGGATTGCTTTTCGTATTGTACATGATCTTTTTGATAATGAGCTGGATGGAGTACAAATGGAACTTCAAAAAGGTATTCTTGATTGGCGGTGCATCATTACTTCCTTTTGCTCCATTTTGGGTGGATAAAAAGTTGAAAGAAGATAATTCAAATAAATCTTGGTAATTGTGGATTCAATGAATACATTTGCATCCCGCTTAACAGCAAATGCCCAGCTGGCGGAATTGGTAGACGCGCTGGTCTCAAACACCTGTGGGAAACCGTGCCGGTTCGACTCCGGCGCTGGGTACGGCCCCTTTTTACGCAAGTAAAGAGGGGTTTTCTTTTAAAAACTTCCATAGCACTTCAGAAAAAAGGATTTTAGCGGTTCGATCTCCGGTTAGGGTATGTGAAATACCCCAGAAGTACTAAAGTCGAACCGGTACCATTAAAGCGAATAAATTTAGATCCCTAAATTGATTAGGGAGCATAACTTTTTTATGAACATCTTATAAAATGCTGCTGGTATTTAAATCCGAGATCCCGCAAGGGTAATGCGATAATGGCAGCCGCTCAAAGGAGTTTGTTCTATTTTTTAGCTATTCCTTCTCAATAAATCTTGAAGTCTTCATTTAAAATGGCATAATGAAAATTATCCACCCATTTTCCTCTAATCGGCAAAATTTTTCTTCGCAATCCCTCTTTCTGCATCCCCATTTTTTCCAGCACCTTAATAGATGCAGTATTTCCTGTTGCAACTCCAGCTTCAATTCTATGTAGGAGCAAT
>NZ_JBKHKK010000010.1:0-193165 GCF_046546555.1 Pedobacter sp. JCM 36344 | reverse complement strand
GGTACTGTGCTATTTGAGGGAATTAAAAATACAGATGCGGGAGCAGTTTTTGCTTCTTCAGAATCAAGAAATGCATATTACGATAAATCGATAGTACCCAATAAAAAAGTACTGGATGAGGATTGGCAGATCAAAGTTTATAATTTAAAAGGCGCCAAAAAGCCGTATTATTTGTTTGACGTTGAGCTCCGTCAGCGTCTTTCTACCTCTTCACCTTTAAAACTTTCAGAGTATTTATACGGGGGGATAGGTTTTAGAGGTAATGGAGAGTGGAATGGCAAAGGTAATGCTTACTTTATTACTTCTGAAGGTAAAGACAGAACCAATGGGCACGCTACAACATCCAATTGGGTTCATATCAGCGGAAATGTTGCGGGAAAACTAACAGGCATTACTATATTATCCCATCCTGATAATTTTCGTTCTCCTCAACCCATGCGTATTCATCCTACCGAGCCTTTCTTTTGCTATGCACCTACTCAAGCCGGTGGTTTTGAAATTACACCTGGCAAAGAGTATCTTGCACGATACCGCTTTATTGTTTATGACGGTGAATCTGATCTGAAATTCATCAAAATAATGTGGGATGATTATGCTAATCCGTTGATAATGAAATAATTATAAATTATATAGTGTGTTTTTATAAATAGAGTAACCAGCAACAATGAGTTCATTTTAATTTAGATCTATATAGAAAGTAACTACTCAGGTTCTCTTTACTAAATGATTTGGATGTTTATTCACACTCGGTAATTTATTTTAGTAATTCACTGATTCTAGAATAAATTTTTCAAAGAAAAGTGTTGTTTTATCCACATTTCACTGTATAACTTGATTTAATATTTCTGGGTTTATTGACCTAAAAAGCGGTTTTTTTTATGAACAGGAATTGCAAAGAATGGACAATAAAGATTTTCTGAAACTGGTTGAATTGCTCGAAAAGGAGTCATCTGCCCGTGTTGCTGCAGAAGGAGCTAAAGCAGTGGAAATCGCCGCTTTAAGCCAAATCATTTCAGAACAGCATGCTTCATTTGGACAAACGATCCAGGATCTAAATGCCATAATTGGACAGCTTAATGCAACCATCGGCAGACTATTGGAAGAAACAGGCTTTTAAAAGGTCCCAAAAAGAATAGTGGCAACAGTTCTATTCCTCCTTCTAAAGATGAAAACCGTTCCCAGCGCACCAGCAGTTTGCGGGGGTCCAGCAGTAAATCCTCCGGTGGCCAGAAAGGCCATGAAGGCAGTATCCTGAAGATGAGTGCGACCTCCGACCATATTATAGAACATCAGCCAGGGTTCTGCAACTGTTGCGGGCTGAATCTTGATGGCCAGCAGGGAGAACTTGCCAGCCGCCGTCAGGTGATTGACATTCCTGTGGTACGCCCATCCTATACTGAACACCGTATTTTCCGTAAGGCATGTGCCTGCGGCCATATCACCAGCGGCACTTTTCCTTCGGGGGTCGAAGCGCCGATCAGATATGGCAATCAAACCACCGCTGATCGCTTATCTGCATACCCGTCAGTATATTTCCCTTGCAAGGATTAGTGAGTTCTTCTGTTCGGTTTATGGAATGGGCATCAGCAAGCTAAACTGGTTCTAGACATGGCAAAGCAAGTTTGCCACTTACATCACCACTTCTAAAAACAGGTGCTTTGAAACGGTTAAAGCTCATTTCCCTTCCGGTTTTCCTAAAGCCATACTGGTACACGATTGCTGGACCATCCATTTAGACACTGCCGGCGCAGGACATCAGATCTGCACGGCACATCTGCTTAACGAGCTAAACTTTTTCAAAGAAAAATATCAATGTCCATGGGCAGCACAGTTCAGCCAAATGATTATGCAGGCAATTGAACTCAAAAAAATAGTCAAGCCTGCTGATTATAAAAAACCAATACAACAAAGGGTAGCCATTGAAGCCTTGCTTGATGAGTTCATCAGACAACAAATAAGCTCTCATCCATACTGAAGTGATTACTTTTCAGAAGAGGATTATCAAACATAGGGTGTACCTGCTGACATTTCTTTACCACCATGAGGTACCCGCACATAACAACAGTTCCGAACAGGCAATCCGAAATATAAAGGTCAAGCTGAAAGTCTCTGGTATGTTTAAATCTACTAAAGGCGCACAGAACTATGCAATCATGCGTTCTATCACCGACACATGCAAGAAAAATTAGCAGGAGAATCTTAAATGCTTTCCTAACTATTGCTGATTCATAGGAAAAGCTGAGTATTTACCTTTCTTTTAATGAAGTTCTGTCTACCTTAAAAAAATTATCGTGAATGGTAAGACCGACCTTCGGTCCGGTCTGGGAGCAATAAGCAGTATTACCTTTTTACTAAAACTGATGGGAAAAATATTGAATTTGATATGGTGTAAAGCCATAAAATTATAAGTAAGTTGATAACTATTTTAGTTTAATGTCACTAAAAAGTAATTTTATACACTAAATTAAAGTCGAAGGATTTTAATTTAGTGTGAAAATATCCAATAACACATTGAAAATCAATAAATTATATTAATTAATTCTTTAATAAACTAATAGTTAATGAGTGCAAAAATATTGATTTGTCGTGTTAATATCGTTACTTTATTTTGTTGCTAATACGATACCCATATATCGACCAACCGTTTAGCTTTGCTTAACCAATTAAATCTTATATGAATCATTTATTATTTGCAGAAGGCTCTATTCGGGCTATTGAAAGTACTAATTACGTAGCTTTCTCTTTTTTCGTAGGCACAATGGCCATGATGGCGGCTGCCGTATTTTTCTTTTTTGAGGTCAACAATACTAGTAAAGAATGGCGCACATCTGTTTTGGTGTCGGGTCTCATTACTTTTATCGCTGCCATTCACTACTATTACATGCGGGGCTATAATCTCGAAACTGGTCAGTCACCAGTGTTCTTCAGGTATGTAGACTGGCTCTTAACCGTCCCATTAATGTGCGTGGAGTTTTATCTGATTACTAAAAAAGTTGGTGCTAAAACCGGCTTGTTAGTAAAACTGATTGTTACTTCAGTTATCATGTTGGTTACTGGTTATATTGGCGAGGCCGTTAGCCCTACCAATAGCGCGTTTTGGGGTACAATATCCGCTATTGCTTATTTTTATATCGTTTACCTTGTTTGGTTTGGTGAAGTTGCAAAACTGGCAAAAACAGGGAGTTTGGCTGTCATGGCTGCCAACAAATCTCTTGGTTGGTTTGTTCTTGTCGGTTGGGCAATTTATCCGCTTGGCTACATCATCGGAACGCCAGGGGGAATTTTCGGGATTCCTGTTCATCTTGGCTTGAATATGGACGTTATATACAACATAGGCGACGCAATTAACAAAATTGGGTTTGGATTGGTTATATATGTGCTTAGCAGAAAAGAAGCATAACTAAGTGTATTTAGATAAACTTATAAAAAAGGTGCTTTACGGCACCTTTTTTATGTTACGAAAAGTTAAAAGCCTTAATTAGTTAGCGTTTTAGTGACTTGTACTTTTGGATCAACTGGCGACTGTCAAAGTAATATATTGCCTTTTAGTTTTTGAACGAGCATTCAAAAGCTATTAACCCATTAAAAAAGTTTCAAGAGTTATATTGACGAAATTTTATTTATAATTCATCTATTAAAAATGTTAAAACTAAAGAATATCAATAATTACATTTAAAAATCAAATGATATTTGCTGATTTCCCCAGAAAATTGCTTTAAAAGCATTACTTAAAAAATTTTAATAATGTTTTCTCAACACTTTACATTAAGAAGTAGAATCCTGACTTTGGGATTTGTTGTTACCATAATCTGTTTACTGGCGAATCTATCGGTAAATATACAATTGACTTTGCTTACTATAATCATGTTAGTAACTGGCATACCACACGGATCGCTCGATTTTTACTTGGAAGAACAACGATATGCAAAACAAAAAAGGAGAATTAACCGGGTAGTATTTTTCGCAAAATATCTTCTTTACATGCTGGTTTACGGCATATTGTGGTTTTTTTTACCAAATTTATCTTTGATTGTATTTATTTGCATCACGGCATATCATTTTGGGGAAATTGATTGGATTTTAAAAAATAATAAAATTCTAAATTCTATTCTAATATTTATCTATGGTTTACTTATGATTTTATTCATCATAACAAACCACATTGATGATACTGCTCCTCTCATTTACGTTTTACTGAAAAAATGCTTTACAATAATGCAAATAGTGACAATAGGAGCCAATATATTGCTTTGTTGCAAAATCGGTTTTTGCATTATAATGGCTTTCATCTTCACCGTACGAAAAAGTATTAACTGGAGCCTGAGGGATTTTAACGATTTTTTGATGCAAACCCTACTGATTTACGTCATATGCACCTTAATGCCCTTTTACCTGAGCTTTACATTCTATTTTGGAATATGGCATTCTACTTTATCTTTTGATGTTATACGGAGACAACTAAACTTTACAAATACTATGCAAGGCTGGGAAAAAATGATTAAAAAGTCACTCCCTTTTGTAATAATTGCTGTATTTGCATTGTTAATATTCTCTTTCTTTAACTATTTGTCATTTTTTTCTAGTACGGTTCTTACTAGTCTTATAGTTGGAATAGCTGTATTGACATTGCCCCATCTACAGGTTTTTAGTAAGGCGGTACGGGCAGCTAGTATAATAAATCAGCGTAATTTTTAGAAGTACATTTTCGGACGATATGGTATTATATCGCTTCACATCCTGAACGAATTGATTAGAAAATAATCCTATTTTAGAGCAATGAAATTGTTTGTTCGATGGGGATAAAGCTTTTTAAAAGGAGGCCGAAAGCGAATAGGATTTGCACTAAAGTATTAGTTTGTATTTGGTTAATGCAACTATAGATATTTTATTCTAAATTGAACCTGTTCAGAATTCTGTAATTGAGGATACAAATGGTAAAATCAACATTTTTGGCAACGGCTATTGTGATCATGTTTTTATCTGTGGCGGTCGGCCAAAATAAGCCAACGGGGTTACTGGTCAACTTAATTGCGAATACTGAAAGCGCTAACGCATCAATAAATTCGAAAAATCCGCTTTTCAGTTGGATAGTTTCTGGAAAAGCTAATGCCACCCGACAAGTTGCCTATCAATTAATTGTATCTGATTCTTTTTCAAAAGCTGAAAAATTCGAGGGAAGCATATGGGATAGTTCAAAACAGCAAGTAGATAGTTCAATATCTGTGAGTGCTAAAGGATTGACCTTAAAACCATCTACAACATACTATTGGCGGGTGAAAACCTGGAGTAATAAAATAAGAGAAAGTGATTGGTCGGACATTAAAACCTTTAAGACAGCTGATAAATTAACTGAAAATGGCGTTTCCGCAGAAGCATTGGTGAAAACAAGACAACAGGCTTCAATGGTTAAAAAGCTCTCTTCAGAACTTTCATTTATTGATTTTGGTAAAGATGCTTTTGCACAATTAGCACTTAAACTGACTTCAAAAAATGGTGGGGATACGGTATCAATCAGCTTTGGAGAAGCGTTGAAAGCGGGCCGGCTTGATGCAAACCCAGGAGGTACAATTCGCTACCAGAAGGTTAAGCTGCCACTTGAGAGAGGTACAAAGATCTATCAAATCCATTTAAAGAAAGATCAAAGAAATACTGGTTCTGCGGCATTTTTAATGCCGGATTATATTGGGGAAGTGTTTCCATTTCGATATGTGGAAGTTGACAGTTATTCGCTTAGTTTGGCTAAGGCTGATATTCAGCGGGATATGGTCCACTATCCTTTTGATGATAGCGCGTCGTATTTCAAAAGCAGCAATGACACCTTAAATAAGATCTGGGATCTTTGTAAATATTCCATTAAAGCCACTTCTTTTGCGGGGGTTTATGTGGATGGCGATCGTGAGCGTATCCCCTATGAAGCAGATGCCCTGATCAATCAACTTGGACACTATAGTGTGGATCGGGAGTATTCAATGGCACGAAAATCTGTTGCTTATTTGTTGGAACATCCAACCTGGCCAACTGAATGGATTTTACAAGCATTGATTATCTCCTGGAATGATTACTTGTACACAGGCGATAAACAACTGCTGGAAAGCAGCTATCAGATTTTGAAGAATAGAACCCTGATGCAGCTAAGAGGAAAGAATGGATTGATTTCAACCACTTCCAGCTTACAAACCACTGACTTCGCTAAGTCGATCAACTTCAATGGAAAGATAAGGGATATTGTAGACTGGCCTTTAAGCGAAACTGATGGGTTTGTCTTCAATGAGTACAATGCAGTCGTCAATGCTTTTTATTACAAATCGTTGGTCAACATGAAGTTGATCGCTCAAGTACTTGAAAGGAAATCCGACCAAGAATTTTATAAAAAACAAGCAGGCGAAATTAAAACTGCTTACAACAAAATGTTTTTAGAGGGGAAAACCGGTTTGTATAGTGATGGAGAGGTAACCTCTCATTCTTCCTTACATGCCAATATGTTCGCTTTGACGCTTGGCTTGGTTCCTGAAACGAATAGGGATTTGGTGTTGAGCTTCATCAAATCAAGAGGTATGGCGAGCAGCGTCTATGGATCGCAATTTTTGATGGAGTCTTTATATAATGGTTTTGAGGGTAACTACGCAAGGAAGCTTTTAACTGATGGAGGAATTAGAAGTTGGTATAACATGATCAGGGTTGGTTCTACCATTACCCTTGAAGCTTGGGACAATAAGTATAAGCCTAATCAAGACTGGAACCATGCCTGGGGTGCTTCCCCTGCAAATATTATTCCCAGAAAGCTAATGGGAATAGAACCGATTGCTGCAGGATTTGAAGAGATAGCAATTATGCCGCAGACAGGCGATCTGGAGGAAGCTGAAGTATTGATGCCTACTATACGTGGCCCAATATCATTAAAAATAAGTAATAAAAAAGTGTATACACTAAAGGTAATATTGCCGGCAAATATGCGGGGACAGGTTTTCTTACCTAAATTAGATGGAAAAATATTAGTTACTTGTAACGGCAAGCGAATTCCTTTTCAACCTATTGCAGGAAAACCTTTTATAAATGCTGGTAAGGTAGAATCGGGTTCATGGACCTTTACAATGAGACAAAAATGATTAGTTTTGAACCATGAGTCACGCCAGTTATTCTATAGCCCTTATTGCTGAGATTTTAGACGCATCACCTGTATTTTCTGATACTGAGGCTATGATTAGTCAGCTTGCGACGGATAGTAGAAGCGTGATTTATCCTGCGGAATCCTTGTTTTTCGCCCTGAAAGCGCAAAGAGACGGACATAAATACGTCGATGACGCCTATAAAAATGGAATCAGAAATTTTGTGGTAACGGAGAAGGGATCTCTTGAAAAGTACGAAGATGTGAACATTCTTGTCGTTTCAGACGTACTGCTATCCCTTCAAAATTTATCGGCTTACAATAGGAGCCAGTACGACCTCAAAGTATTGGCTATAACTGGGAGTAATGGCAAAACTATTGTGAAAGAATGGCTTTATCAACTGCTGGCCAATGATTTTAATATTGTTAAAAGTCCTAAGAGTTTCAATTCTCAGATAGGAGTACCACTTTCTGTGTGGCAGATCGAAGAGGAACATACCATGGGGATATTTGAAGCTGGTATTTCCCGAAGTGGAGAGATGTCAAGTCTTGCTCAAATAATAAAGCCCACTATAGGAATTTTAACGAATATTGGGGAGGCCCATGCTGAAGGTTTTTTTTCTCATGCAGAGAAGTTGAAAGAAAAACTAAAGTTGTTTAATAATGCAGAGTTGTTGATCTACAGTCCGGATTATACCACAGGTTTATCCCCTAAAGATTTACCAGCAAAAGCACAATTCTCCTGGAGCCTAAAAGAAAAAGCGGATCTACAAATTCTTTTTATTGAGCCCATTGAAAGTAAAAGTTATATAAGAGCCTTGTGTAAAGGGATCGAGATTGAATGTCTAATACCATTTAGAGACAATGCGTCTGTTGAAAACGGGATTATCTGTTGGGCCACTTTGCTTGCGCTGGGATATTCAGGAAAAGAGGCCGATGCCAGATTGGAAAAGCTAACCCGAGTGAGTATGCGACTAGAGCTCAAAACAGGGATCAACCAGTGTTCTGTTATTGATGATTCTTACAGTGCAGACACTTCTTCGCTTGCAATTGCACTCGACTTTCTAAACTTACAAAATCAACATGCTAAGAAAACATTAATCTTATCTGATTTAGTAGAGACTGGTAAAAGCAACGAGATCTTGTACACTGAAATAGCTGCGCTACTTAAACAAAAAAACCTGCATAGATTGATTGGAGTTGGCCCCAACATATCTAGTTCAGATGAGTTCTTCGACCTTGAAAAAGTATTCTTTAAGGATACTCAATCATTTATACAAAACTTCCCTGCACTCCATTTTAACAACGAAACCATTTTGGTTAAAGGAGCCAGAAAGTTTGAATTTGAGCGGATAAGTAAGCTAATTACACTAAAGATCCATGATACAATTCTTGAAATAGATTTGAATGCACTTTCAGGAAATCTCCAGTTTTATAGGAATAAGCTGAAGTCGGGAGTAAAAGTTATGGCAATGGTGAAGGCGTTCTCCTATGGTAGCGGAAGTTTTGAAATTGCAAATCTGCTACAGTATAATAAAGTTGACTATCTGGCGGTAGCCTTCACTGATGAAGGAGTATCGCTCAGAAAGGCTGGAATTACAATACCAATCATGGTCATGAGCCCAGAACCTTCAGGTTTTGATGCCATTATTAAGCACAACTTGGAGCCTGAAATTTACAGCCTGGATATACTCAAGAGTTTCAGTGGTTATTTAAACGACAACGATTATGATTACCCGATCCATTTGAAGCTAGACACCGGGATGCATCGTTTAGGGTTTGAAGAGCCTGATCTTCCAGATCTTTTGCGCACGTTGGTTGAAACGACCAAGCTGAAAGTTATTTCTGTATTCTCTCACCTTGTTGGTAGCGATAGCGCTAGTCTTGACGAGTTTTCTGTACACCAGCTTAACAGGTTTACAGATATGGCAAACGATATAGAAGCAGGATTAAATTATTCATTTATCAGACATATCTCCAATACCTCTGGAATAACCAGGCACCCTGATGCGCAGTTAGATATGGTGAGAATCGGAATTGGATTGTATGGTTTCGATGGTAATTTGCTAAATAATCAAAGCCTGAGAACAGTTGCTGTTCTAAAGACCACAGTGACCCAGGTTAAGAAGCTTAAAGCGAATGAAACTGTTGGGTATAGCCGAAAAGGTGTATTGTCTGGCGGAGGCGATATCGCTACTGTCAAAATTGGCTACGCCGATGGCTACAATCGTAAATTTGGGAATGGCGTGGGTATCATGATCATCAATGGTAAGCGTGTTAACACGGTCGGCGTGATCTGTATGGATATGTGTATGCTCGATGTAACAGGATTAGATGTGAAAATCGGCGATGAAGTGATTGTCTTTAATTCAGAACTCCCTATTGTAGAACTCGCAAATCAAATTGACACCATTCCCTACGAGATATTAACCAACATTTCTCAAAGGGTTAAAAGGATTTATTTTTACGAATAGGGCAACGCTTTTTTTAAATAAGACAGTTTAAGCATCTTAATTTTTTTAAGTTTGCAACATGAACAGACTAGGCAGGGCATTCGTGAATTATATGATCAAAGGATTATTAATTGTATTGCCCATTGCGTTGAGTGTTTTAATCGTAATATGGGCCGTTACTACTGTGGATAGCTGGTTAAACGTAAACAATATACTCGGTGTTGATCCACACACAGGTGCCAGCAGAAATATACCCGGACTTGGGTTAGTGCTCGTTATATCTATCATCCTTGCTGCAGGGATTTTCGTTACCTACTTCGTGACTGAACCGATGTATAACTGGTTTCAACGTGTAATGAATCGCTTGCCCATCTTAAAGTTCATTTATTCTTCCATAAAAGACCTGACAGAAGCCTTCGTTGGTGATGAGAAAAAATTCAATACACCAGTTATTGTTGAAGTTGAAGGAGACATGAAACGTATTGGGTTTCTAACCCAAAGCGATCTTTCGGCTATCGGTTTGCCTGGCGAGTCTATTGTCTATTTTCCTTTCTCTTATTCTTTTGCCGGACAAGTATACGTTGTTAAGAATGATAAGATAAAAATGTTGGAAATGAGTGCCGCAGATACAATGAAACTCGTGGTTTCAGGAGGCGTAACTCATTTCTAGTACTAGAAGTTAGGTTTTAACACGTATTTGTCGTAGAATCTAAAAATATGCTCAGTAGCTTCTTCTGCTGTATCTACCAATCTAAAAAGATTTAAGTCTTCTTCGTGGATGTTGTGTTCGGTGTGCAACATGGTTTTAGTGATCCAGTGCACCAAGCCGCTCCAGTAGTCCTTGCCCACAAGTACAATTGGGAACCTTGCTATCTTACCAGTTTGAATCAATGTAATTGCTTCAAAAAGTTCATCCATAGTTCCCATACCCCCAGGCAAGACAATAAAACCCTGCGAGTATTTCATAAACATTACCTTACGAATGAAGAAATAGTCGAACTCCAACAACTTATTATGGTCAATATACTTATTGTGAAACTGCTCAAAAGGAAGTTCAATGTTTAGACCAACAGACTTTCCACCGTTCGTGTGAGCACCCTTATTTCCAGCTTCCATAATACCTGGCCCGCCACCTGTAATCACCCCATATCCACGGTCGGTAAGTAGTTTGCCACATTCTACAGCGATCTCATAATACTTATTTGTCTCTGCTGTTCTTGCTGAACCGAAAATGGACACGCATGGGCCTATTTTAGCCAGCTTTTCAAATCCATCAACAAACTCAGCCATGATTTTAAAGATTTGCCAGGAATCGGTAACCTTAATCTCCTGCCAGTTCTTGTTTTCAAACGCACTTCTTATTTTTTCTTCACTTGTCATTCTTTTACTCTTCTAATTAAAATTTGGTCTGCAAATCTGTTTTCTTACTAATCAGTAATAAGCCGATAAAGGTGATCAGACCATTTACCAGAATTAGTTCTACACTAAACTTATATCCACCTAATAATTGTGCCGAATACTCATTGAGTAAGTAACAAATTGCAGGGGAGAGGATACAAATAAATGGAACCAACTTATCATGTAGGCCACGATTTCTTACGAATAATCCAAAGCTATAAAGGCCAAGCAAAGGGCCGTACGTGTAAGAAGCTACCCTAAATATTCCTTTTACAACTGATTCATCGTTTAGGGTGTTAAATACAATTATGACTAGGAACATAAGTATTGAGAAACCTACGTGTACCAAATGTCTCTTATTTACAGATGCTTTAGAGTTGGTTTGATCTCCTTTGTCCATCTGCAGGAAATCAACACAGAAAGAGGTGGTTAGTGCTGTCAATGCAGAGTCTGTCGTCGCAAAAGTGGCGGCAGTTAAGCCAAGCATAAATACGATACCGGGGATCAGCGTGAGGCGATTGAAGGCAATTTCCGGGAATAAAAAGTCAGTTCGCGGTTTCCCAGTTACATGATCCAGTGGAATCTCAATACCGTTTTTTGTAGCATATATGTAAAGTAGGGCTCCTACGCTAAGGAAGAAAATGTTTAGAACCACAAACACTGCAGTAAAGGTAAACATATTCTTTTGCGCTTCTCCTATAGTCTTCATACTTAGGTTCTTTTGCATCAGATCCTGATCTAAGCCTGTCATCGCGATCGTTACGAAAATACCACCAAGAAGCTGTTTACTAAAATGAAAGTTGCTCGTGAGAAAGTCCTCATAAAAGAAAATCTTTGCGTAACCACTTTTCTTTATGGTTTCAAAGGTTTGAGGGATATTAAGGTCCAGGCTATTACAGATAAAGTACAGCGTAAGAAATACAGACAGTACCAGGAAAAATGTTTGAAGCGTATCGGTGATAATGATGGTTTTTAGACCTCCTCTAAAAGTGTAGCACCAAATTAAAGTCAAAGATATCAGTACTGTTGCCCAAAAAGGTACCCCGTAGCTGTCAAAAATAAAACGTTGTAAAACAATAACTACCAGGTATAAGCGAAATGCCGAACCTATTGTTCTGCTGATCAAAAATATAGAAGCTGCCGTTTTATAACTGTAAAAACCTAATCGCTGTTCAATATAGCTGTATATCGAGGTTAGTTTCATACGATAGTAAAGCGGTAGAAGTACTGTAGCGATAATGATGAAGCCAATCGCATTACCTATGATGAACTGGAAGTATTGAAATTGGTTTCCTGCGGGTGAGCCTACTTCGCCCGGTACGGAAATAAAGGTGACCCCGGATAGGGCAGTGCCGATCATCCCAAAAGCTACCAGGTACCATTTCGAGTTTCTATTGGCAACGAAAAAGGTTGAGTTATCGGATGACTTTTTAGAGGTCGCAAAGGCGATGATGATCAAAATTAGGAAGTACCCAATGAGGAATGATAACAATATAGCCGGACTCATAGTATGTTTTAGCGAATAAATTTAAGAAATGATATGATCAATGCAGAGAAGGTACTAAAATATTTTAAAGGCGCATAGAAATGCTTAGACACTTTTATTTAAGTTTGTAAAATGAACTTTTCTTCCAAATTACTTGAAGACGCAGTTAGTGAGTTTGCCAAATTACCTGGAGTGGGACAAAAGACTGCATTGCGTTTGGTATTGCACTTATTGAACAAGGAGCCGGAAGAAGTATCGCACTTTGGTAACGCTATTATAAGGCTTAGGAACGAAATCAAACATTGCACGATTTGCCATAATATTTCAGACCATAATACCTGTGAAATCTGTACTGCGAATAAGCGCGATAGAGAAGTGATTTGTGTGGTTGAAGATACGAGAGATGTAATGGCTGTTGAGAATACATCGCAGTATTTTGGGGTCTATCATGTATTAGGCGGACTTATTTCACCAATGGATGGGGTAGGGCCATCAGATCTTTTTATTGATTCCTTAGTTCAGCGTGTGGCAACAACTCCGGTTAAGGAAGTGATACTGGCCCTAAGTGCCACAATGGAGGGGGACACTACGCTTTTTTATCTCTACAAAAGATTAAAAGAATATCAGATCCCAATCACTACCATCGCTAGGGGTATAGCCTTTGGAGGCGAGCTGGAATATGCTGACGAAATTACTTTAGGTAGGTCCATCGTAACCAGGATACCCTATGAAAACTCATTAATAAGATAGTAAATATGGACTTCAAGAATAAAGTTGTCATTATTACCGGCGCATCATCAGGTATCGGAAAGGCCTGTGCCGAAGAATTTGCTAAACGCGGTGCTAATCTGGTATTAGCCGCAAGACAATATGTTACGCTTTGCGAGATTACTACCCAACTGGAAAGTCAGTATGGTATCAAGGCAGTTGCTGTTCAGGCAGATGTGAGCAACCGGGAAGACTGCAAGCATATCGTTAAGCAAACCGTTGATACATTTGGGCGCATAGATGTTTTGGTTAACAATGCGGGACTGTCTATGAGGGCATTGTTCCGGGATGTCGACCTAAGTGTGTTGGAAAATTTAATGGACGTGAACTTTTGGGGAACTGTGTTCTGCAGCAAATATGCTTTATCTGAAATTTTGAAAACCAAAGGTAGTATAATTGGCGTATCTTCTATTGCAGGATATCGTGGGTTACCAGGCAGAACGGGTTATTCAGCTTCTAAGTTTGCGATGAACGGTTTTATGGAATCGCTGAGAACAGAGCTACTGAAAACAGGTGTCCATGTAATGGTAGCTTGTCCGGGTTTCACTACCTCCAACATCCGTGTAGCTGCCCTATCGGAAGATGGAAAGTCTCATGGAGAGACTAGTATGGATGAAGGCAAAATGATGACGGCAGAAGAGGTTGCAGTTATAATGGTTGACGGAGTAGCTGGCAGAAAACGAACTTTAATAATCACCGGACAAGGAAAGCTTACGGTATGGCTCAATAAATTGCTACCTTCTTTGGCAGATAAACTTGTATTTAATCATTTTACAAAAGAGAAGAGCGCACTAATAAAATAGAATGAAACTATCTGCTATCTGTATGTTGTTTGCATTTCTTGGAATGCCCCTGGTATTACTTGCGAAAGTAAAAGTTGAGAAAAATATTGGTTATGGTGCTTCGTCAAATGATGTTAGGCGTCAGCTGAATATCTATCATAAAACAAAGATAGACACGGCACAGGACGTTGTGGTCTTTATTCATGGTGGTTCCTGGAGTACCGGTAAAAAAGATATTTATTGGTGGCTAGGCAGAAACTTCGCCAGAAAAGGTGTGGTAACGGTCACCATAAATTACGGATTAGCGCCGGATAACCAATATGGAGAGATGGCTACTGATTGTGCAATGGCAGTTAAATGGGTAACAAATCACATTTCTGATTATGGTGGCAATCCGAGAAGAATCTTTGTTATGGGTCACTCGGCCGGGGCACATCTTGCTGAACTTATCAATGCAGATCCACAATATTTTAAGTCAGTTGGCATTGCTAATCCAATTATGGGAGTGATCTTAAATGATCCTTTCGGATTAGATATGCACGAATACCTGACTAATGCAGAGAAGGATAGCGGTTACTTTAATTTTTTGCGAACCTTTACTGAAAACGCTGCAACCTGGACAAAAGGTTCTCCCTTAAACTATGTAGATAACATCCGTAATCCACAATTGATATTTTATGGACAGAAAACTTATCCGTCTATTAAGATCCAATCCGAACGATTGAACAAAGTACTTTTGGAAAGAGAGGTTCCTACAGAAATGTACGTGATTAAGAATAAAATGCATGTTGGGATGATTACCCAGATGATCTTCGGCTGCAATGTTCTTTATGATTATACCCTTTCGTTTATGAAACGTAATAAAATTTAAATTTTTATGGAAACATTTGTTGATTTGATAAAACAATTCCATATTTGCCCTACAATGATACTAAGAAGCGGACTTAACATTTGGTGGTGGCACAACGCGAATGCGTAGTGTAACCCTGTTTTGAACGTTTTTTTAATATAAAAATATTTGAGGGTTGCTTTAAAGCAACCCTTTTTGTTTTACAATATTTTATAAACTTCTGTAAAGAAGTAAAAGCATGAAAAAAATACTTAATCATTTGTTTGAAAATAAGACCTTTAGTAGGAGTGAATCTCAGAAGATCTTGACTTCAATTGCTCTAGGCGAGTTCAATACTTCTCAGATTGCTGCTTTCATTACCGCCTTCGGTATGCGAAATATTACCGTTGCAGAATTACAGGGTTTTAGAGATGCCATGCTCGACCTCTGTTTAAAGGTAGACTTCTCAGACTACGAGCTGGTTGATCTTTGTGGAACTGGAGGCGATGGAAAAGACACTTTTAATATTTCCACACTTGCTTCATTTGTAGTGGCGGGAGCAGGTTATAAGGTTGCTAAGCACGGTAATTATGGAGTGTCATCAGGATGTGGATCTTCAAATGTGATGGAATACCTCGGGTACCAATTTACCAATGACCAGGCTGTATTGAAGCGTAGTTTGGATAGCGCAGGGATTTGTTTTATACATGCCCCCTTGTTTAACCCTGCTATGAAAACTGTAGCCCCTATCCGTAAAGAGCTCGGAGTAAAGACATTCTTTAACATGCTCGGTCCAATGGTTAATCCTGCTCAGCCCAAAAATCAAATTGTAGGTGTGTTTTCTTTAGAGTTAGCACGCTTATATGCCTATCTGTATCAAGATACAGACAAGAATTATACGATTCTACACGCAATAGATGGCTTCGATGAAGTGTCTTTGACATGTGATTTTAAAACGTTCAGTAAAAGTGGCGAAGCATTAAGAACAGTTTCAAGT
This sequence comes from Pedobacter sp. JCM 36344, assembly GCF_046546555.1. Classification (NCBI taxonomy): domain Bacteria; kingdom Pseudomonadati; phylum Bacteroidota; class Sphingobacteriia; order Sphingobacteriales; family Sphingobacteriaceae; genus Pedobacter; species Pedobacter sp. JCM 36344. The sequence continues at coordinate 177,347 of NZ_JBKHKK010000010.1, read as the reverse complement.
CTTGGATTTGAGCAAATCACTGAAGATGAGATTAAAGGAGGAGATACAGTCGAGTCGTCTGCAAAGATCTTCAGTAGTGTACTAAATGGAAAAGGTACGGCTGCTCAGCAGAATGTTGTCCTTTGTAATGCCGCAGTAGCTATCAACACCATTGAGGACAGCAAAACCTTTGCGGATTGTTTTTACGAAGCAGAAGAATCTTTGATGACTAAGAAAGCGTTGAACAGCTTCAAAACTCTTATAGCTTAATTATGATCAAGCTAAAGATATGCGGGATGAAACATCAGGAAAATATACATGAAGTTGGGCTTTTGGAGCCTGACTTCATGGGATTTATTTTCTATAAAGACTCTAAACGATACGTAGAAGAACTTGATCCTGGAGTTCTTTCTGGCTTGTCTGAAAACATCGCCAGAGTAGGAGTTTTTGTTAACCATGATCTTATGGAGGTAGTTGAAATTGCTCGAAAGTTCAATCTAAACCTGTTACAGTTGCATGGAATTGAATCTGTCGATTATGTGATTGCTTTGAAACAGCAAATGGTTGGCAGTGACGTTAAAGTACTGAAGGCTTTTGGAGTTGATGAAGACTTTGATTTCTCAGCGCTTGAAGAATACCAAAACAGTGTTGATTACTTTTTGTTCGATACGCAGACGCCGAGTCATGGTGGCTCAGGAAAGCTTTTTAATTGGGGATTATTGAAAGCGTATACATTGAATAAGCCCTATTTTCTTAGCGGAGGGATTGGTTTGGACAATTTGGAAGCATTAAAAAAAATTGATGATAACAGGCTCTTTGCAGTAGATGTCAACAGTAAGTTTGAAACAGAGCCCGGTAAAAAAGATATTAATAAATTAAAAGAATTTAAGAGACAGCTATGAGTTATTTTGTAAATGAAAAAGGATACTATGGAGATTTTGGTGGAGCTTATATTCCTGAAATGCTCTATCCAAATGTAGAAGAGCTTAGACTTAACTACCTAAAGATCATTAACGAAGAGAGTTTTCAAAAGGAATTTCAACAATTGTTAAAGGATTACGTAGGAAGGCCTTCACCTTTGTACTTGGCAAAACGCCTGTCGAAAAAGTATAACGCAAACATCTTTCTGAAAAGGGAAGACCTAAACCATACAGGCGCACACAAAATTAACAATACCGTCGGCCAAATTCTATTGGCTGAGCGCCTGGGTAAAAGGAGGATTATTGCAGAGACAGGTGCAGGCCAGCATGGCGTAGCAACAGCAACCGTCTGTGCATTAAGAGGCCTTGAATGTGTAGTGTACATGGGTGAGGTGGACATCAAAAGACAAGCGCCCAATGTGGCAAGAATGAAAATGCTTGGAGCCACGGTTGTTCCTGCCACTTCAGGAAGCAAGACCTTGAAAGATGCTACAAATGAAGCCATGCGCGATTGGATCAATAATCCCCTTGACACCCATTACATCATAGGCTCGGCAGTTGGTCCGCATCCTTATCCTGCTATGGTAGCATTATTTCAATCTATTATTTCTGAGGAGACAAAAAAGCAATTGATGGAGCAAACTGGCAGTGACCAGCCAGACTATGTTCTTGCTTGCGTTGGCGGGGGAAGCAATGCCTTAGGAATGTTTTATCACTTTATTGACGATGAAAAGGTTAAGCTTATTGCTGTTGAAGCTGCAGGAAGGGGCGTCAGTAGTGGCTTCTCAGCGGCTACCACAACACTCGGTAAAGAAGGGGTATTGCATGGAAGCAGAAGTATTCTGATGCAAACTCATGATGGTCAGGTTGTAGAGCCACATTCCGTATCTGCTGGTCTTGATTACCCTGGTATTGGTCCACAACATGCCCATTTGTTCAAAACTGGTCGCGGACAATATGTATCTATTACTGATGATGAATCTTTAGATGCAGGCTTACTGCTAACTCAGCTCGAAGGTATTATTCCTGCTATTGAAAGTGCGCATGCGCTGGCCTATTTGGAAAAAATGACCTTTAGCGGTGGCGAGAATGTAGTGGTTTGTCTTTCTGGTCGTGGCGATAAAGACATGGATACTTACATGAAACATTTTAATTTCTAATATGAGCAGATTAAAGCAGTTATTTCAAGAGAAAAAAAATATACTCTCTATATATTACACAGCAGGGTATCCTTCCTTAGGCGATACAATAACCATCGCTGAAGAATTGGAAAGATGCGGTGCAGATCTTTTGGAAATAGGGTTTCCCTATTCAGATCCAGTAGCCGATGGACCTATAATCCAGGCAAGTAGCAAAATAGCATTGGACAATGGTATGGATTTAAAGCTACTGTTTCAACAGCTTAAAGATCTAAGAAGGACCGTTAGCATCCCGGTTTTGCTAATGGGTTATGTGAATCCGATGCTTCAATACGGAGTAGAGGAGTTCTGTAAATCCTGTGCAGAAGTTGGAGTAGATGGCTGTATTGTTCCAGACTTACCGATGGTAGAATATGAAGAGCTTTATGCTTCGGTCTTTGCGCAATACAGGTTAAGCAATATATTTCTGATCACCCCTCAAACCTCGCCAGAGCGTATCCAAAAAATTGATGGATTGAGCAACGGATTCATCTACCTATTGTCTTCCTCTGCAACAACCGGGCAAAATTTAAGTGTTTCGAATACTACAGAAGCTTACTTCTCAAGAATAGCAGACTTAAAACTCAATAACCCAACGGTTATAGGTTTTGGAATAAGCAGCAAGGAGACATTTGATAAAGCTTGTCAGTATGCTGGTGGCGCTATTGTAGGGAGCGCTTTTGTGAAAAGTTTAGACTCAACGGATCTTAAGGGAAGTATTCAGAAGTTTATGAAAGTTTTTAAGCCTGAAACAGAACAGTTATCCTAAATTAGGAAATCAAATTTTCCAGATCACCTTTACCTTGCCTGATGATTTCAAAGTCGCCTGAAGTACAATCGACGACTGTTGATGGTTCGTTATCCCCATAGCCACCATCAACAATAAGGTCTACTTTATCTATGTATTTCTCATGAATAAGCTCAGGATCTGTTGAGTATTCAATTACCTCATCATCATCATGTATGGAGGTGCTCAAAATTGGATTGCCAAGTTGTAAAACGATTTCCTTGGCAATAGCATTATCGGGTACTCTGATGCCTACGGTTTTCTTATTTGAGCTCAGTAGTTTGGGTACATTGTTGCTAGCGTTGAATATAAACGTAAAGGGTCCAGGTAGCGCTTTTTTCAGCACTCGGAATACTGTATTATCAATTGGTTTGATGTAGTCGGATATATGTCTCAAATCTGAGCAAATGAAGGAGAAATTAGACTTTTCAGGTTTTATACCTCGGAGCTTACAAATCCTTTCGATCGCTTTTTGATTGGTAATATCACAACCCATCCCATAAACAGTATCCGTAGGGTATATGATAATTCCACCTTTTTTTAAGACCTCAACGACCTGCTCTATCGCTTTAGGATTAGGGTTTTCGGGATATATTTTGATAAGCATATGTAAAATTAAACAAATCTTGAGCCAAAATTGGTTTGTACTTGTTCTATTATGGTCTTTTTATTAAATTAACCAGCATATGAGAAAAGCCTTTATCGCCATAGCATTGCTGCCATTAGCCACTATGAGCTTGATGAGAATCCCAGAATTTTAATCGGTGGTCCAGATTGTTTACAGCCCTATTCTGCGAGCATATATAATATTTCAGCGATGAGTTTCGGTTCATTAAGTCAAAATGCCATCCTGTCCTTAAATGGTGGTGCGAAAATGGGTGGCTTTGCTCATAACACGGGCGAGGGTGGTATCAGCGATTACCATAAGAATCCCGGAGGAGATTTAATCTGGCAAATCGGAACGGGTTATTTTGGCTGCAGATATCATGATGGAAAATTTAATGATGAGGCTTTCACAGAAAAACCCCAGTCTCCACAAATCAAGATGGTAGAAATAAAGCTTTCGCAAGGTGCAAAACCTGGTCATGGGGGTATTCTACCCGCCAAAAAGGTAACTCCAGAGATCGCCAGGATCAGATTAGTAAAGGAAGGATTTGATGTGATCTCTCCACCAGCACACTCAGAATTTAAAACTCCTTTGGAAATGATGGCATTCGTAAAAAAACTGAGGGATCATTCAGGTGGTAAACCTGTAGGAATCAAATTGTGTATTGGCAGACGGAGCGAGTTTTTTGCCATTTGTAAGGCGATGGTGGAAACTAAAACCTATGTCGATTTTATAACCGTTGATGGGGGAGAAGGTGGAACAGGAGCATCACCTCAAGAGTTTTCTAACGCGGTGGGTATGCCATTGCGAGAGGCGTTGGCATTTGTATTCGATGTGTTAACAGGCTTTGGGTTAAAAAGGCACATTAAGATTATTTCATCCGGTAAGGTAGCTTCTGGGTTTGATTTGGTAAAGAATATAGCATTGGGTGCAGATTTGTGTAATTCTGCAAGGGGAATGATGTTTGCACTGGGATGCATACAGGCGTTAGAGTGTAACAGCAATACTTGTCCGACCGGCGTAGCTACTCAGGATCCTAGCTTAATGAAAGGTTTGGTGGTCGAAGACAAAACTGTCAGGGTATTTAACTTTCACAGGCTAACTGTTGCGAGTGCAGTTGAATTGCTAGGGGCTGCAGGCTTACATCATACACACCAGTTAACGAGAGCCTACGTGAATAGGAGAGTGGCTCCAAACATTATGCAGTCTTACATGGAAACCTACCCATATATTCCGGAGGGCAGTTTGTTACAGACGCCGTATCCTTTAAGATTTGAACTTGGAATGGCATTGAGTACTTCGGCAAGCTTTGTGCCTACAGACTATAACGTTTCATTTGTAGATTATGCCCATGCAAACTCTTTTAGTGACTCAATTGATGTGGTAGGTAAGTCTTCAGACAATTAATCTGAAGACTTAAATATATCTGTTAAAATTCAGCATTTTTTGGGAAACGAGGGAAGGCGATCACGTCTCTGATATTCGTCATTCCAGTCACAAACAAGACCAGGCGCTCAAAGCCGAGTCCAAAGCCGGCATGTGGTGCAGAACCGAATTTCCTGGTATCCAGGTACCACCAGAGTTCATCTTGAGGTATATCCAGTTGCTCCATACGATTCGTTAACCTGTCGAGGCGTTCTTCACGTTGTGAGCCACCAATAATCTCTCCAATTCCCGGGAAAAGAATATCCATTGCGGCAACGGTATTCCTGCCTTGCGCATCCGGCTCATTCTGACGCATATAGAACGATTTGATGTCGGCAGGGTAATCCGTCAGTATCACTGGTTTTTTAAAGTGTTTCTCTACCAGAAAGCGCTCATGTTCAGACTGGAGATCAGCTCCCCATTCATCAATAATATATTTAAATTGTTTCTTTTGGTTAGGCTTTGAAGACTTTAGAATCGCGATAGCTTTCGTGTAGGTCAAACGCTCAAAATCATTATTTAAACAAAAGTTTAACTTATCCAAAAGAGAAAGCTCAGAACGTTCAATCTGAGGTTTAGACTTTTCTTCTTCTAATAACCGGCCATTTAAAAATTCCAATTCATCTATACAGTTTTCTAAGGCATAATGAATAACATATTTCAACATGTCCTCTGCTAGTTGCATGTTGTCTTCCAGATCTGCGAAGGCGACCTCTGGTTCAATCATCCAGAACTCTGCAAGGTGACGTGTAGTATTAGAATTTTCGGCCCTAAAAGTAGGTCCAAATGTGTAAATCTGCCCAAAAGCCATAGCTGCCAGTTCACCTTCAAGTTGCCCTGATACGGTCAGGTTACTGGAGCGCGCGAAGAAGTCCTCTGAATAATCAACCTTTCCTTCTGGAGTACGAGGAACGTTGTCAAAGTCTAGTGTAGTTACCTTGAACATTTCTCCGGCGCCTTCCGCATCCGAGGCTGTAATGATAGGGGTATGCATGTATACAAAGCCTCTTTCATTATAAAACTGATGAATGGCGAAAGCGAGTGCGTGACGAACTTTGAATACTGCATTAAAAGTATTGGTACGGAAACGCAGGTGAGCAATCTCCCTAAGGAATTCCAAACTGTGCTTCTTGGGTTGCAAGGGAAATTTCTCAGGATCACTGTCGCCAAGAATTTTTATTGTCGCCGCTTTAATATCTACTCGCTGACCTTTTCCAAGAGATTCTACAATTGTACCTGTTACGGAAATAGCAGCGCCTGTAGTAATCCTTTTAAGAAGATTTTCGTCAGTATTATTGAAGTCTACCACTATTTGAATGTTTCCCATGCAGGAGCCATCGTTCAATGCGATGAACTGATTGTTTCTGAAAGTTCTTACCCAACCCATTACGGTTACTTCTTTGTCGAATTCTGTGGTCTCTAAAAGACGCTGTATTTTTTCTCTTTTAATCATGTTATTTTCTGGAGCGGGGCAAAAATAATGAAATCCTTCAAGAATCAGGCGCAAATATTTAGATAGGTTTATTGAGCATTTTTTTGAATATAATAGCAAAAATTCACTTATTTTAATGTGTATTTTTGTTTAATCAATAAAAAATGAATAATAAAATGTTTTTTTATAAGAATTATGGCTGTTATAATGGTATTTATCGGTTTATTTGGTATAATTATTATTATATAAATCTATTTAATTTGATTTATATAAGTTTACATAAAGAATTTTAAAGTATAAATGTGTTTTAAATCGAAAAATTAGAATTATTTAAGTATTTTAATTAAAATGTATAAAAATATTTTAGAAATGTAGTGTTTTTAAATAAAAGTTCCTATGTTTGTATTGCTCGTTTAATTTATATTTGGTTAGAGAGGCCTACAATTGGATAATTGTAGGCCTTTTCTTTTTTAGAGAAAATTAATCGGTGTAATAGTTTAAATTTATCATCTATGACAAACCTCTGAGCTTTCTAAGAGCTTACATATATATGCCTCGAATTAACCAGCTAATGTCCTTTGATTGAGCTTGTCTTGAAGTCGGCCTTAGCTCATGCTTAGCTTACTATCTCCAAGGTTTCCAAACGCTTTCTCTACGCTTGCTACTCGTGTTCCAGTCGGTTCGAACCGACCAGGGAAGGACGAGATACCGAAGAGGGGCCGGTGAGGTGCAAAGCTCAATTCGAGCTAAGGCTGAGTACATGGCTTCGTCAGTAGGAACGCTATGACACTTAAATAGTTACCCAACTTCTTTATAAACAAAAAAAGAGCTACGAATGCAGCTCTTTAAATGAAAAAAACTGCTAATTCACGAGCAGCGCAATAAATTATGCTAAGACTTGAGTAACTAAAGCCGCTGCGTCTTTCAATGCGATAGCTGAGTACACTTTTAGTCCGGATTCATCAATTAATTTCTTTGCTTCCACAGCATTTGTGCCTTGCAGGCGACAAATGATTGGTACTGGAACATCACCAATCTCTTTGTAAGCATCGATAACACCTTGAGCAACTCTATCGCAACGTACTATACCGCCAAAGATGTTAATTAAAATAGCCTTGACGTTAGGATCTTTAAGGATGATGTTAAAACCAGCTTTCACGGTTTGTGCGTTTGCAGTTCCACCTACGTCAAGGAAGTTAGCAGGCTCACCACCAGCGATTTTAATAATATCCATAGTAGCCATTGCCAAGCCAGCACCATTAACCATACAACCAACGTTTCCGTCTAATTTTACATAGTTAAGGTTAGATTCACTTGCTTCAACGTCAGTTGGATCTTCTTCTAGCTTATCACGCATTGCTGCATAATCAGGATGACGGAACAAAGCGTTTTCATCCAGGTCAACCTTCGCATCCACAGCAATAATTTTATCATCAGAAGTTTTAAGAACAGGGTTGATCTCAAACATAGCCGAATCAGTATTGTCATATGCTTTGTAAAGAGCCGTAACGAATTTCACCATTTCTTTATGAGCTCCACCACTCAAACCTAAGTTAAAAGCAATCTTGCGGGCTTGAAATGCTTGAAGACCAACTTTAGGGTCGATCTCTTCTTTGAATATTAAATGTGGAGTGTGTTCTGCAACTTCTTCGATATCCATACCGCCTTCAGTAGAATACATAATAATGTTTCTGCCACTTGCGCGGTTAAGAAGTACACTTACGTAGAATTCTTTAGTTTCAGAAGCTCCAGGATAGTAAACATCCTGTGCAACCAATATCTTGTTTACTTTCTTTCCTTCCGGACCGGTTTGAGGAGTTACCAATTGCATACCCAAAATTGCAGTAGCTCTTTCTTTGACCTCATCAAGGTTTTTAGCAAGTTTAACACCTCCGCCTTTACCTCTTCCTCCTGCGTGGATTTGTGCTTTGATTACAACCCAATCAGAATTATAATCAGTTTTCATTTTTTTAGCAGCGTCTATGGCTTGTTCAACCGTGACTGCAACTACGCCTTCCTGTACGGCGACACCAAAACTTTTGAGGATTTCTTTACCTTGATATTCGTGGATATTCATTTGCTGAAAAATTTGCTCAAATCTACAATTTCAGATTGGTTTTAAAAACACTAAGTTTGCATTTATGCTAAAAGCAACGGGTATTAGGAAAGCTTATGGGAACTTACCCATATTGAAAGGAGTAGACTTTAATGTCGGAACAGGGGAGATAGTTAGCATAATCGGTGCCTCAGGAGCGGGCAAAAGTACGCTTCTTCATATCCTTGGAACTTTGGATAAACCTGATGAAGGAGAAGTGGAATTAAATGGAACAAAAATCAATAAGCTGAGCGGGGAATTACTGAGTATTTTTCGAAATAAGAATATCGGTTTCGTTTTTCAGTTTCATCATCTCTTGCCGGAGTTCTCTGCCTTAGAAAATATTTGCATTCCTGCCTTCATAGCGAAGGTTTCGAAAAAAGAGGCAGAGCAACAAGCTTTTGAATTGCTGGAATTGCTTGGTCTTAAAGATAGAGCCCATCACAAGCCAAACCAATTGTCTGGTGGTGAGCAACAACGGGTAGCTGTTGCACGTGCATTAGTTAATCGTCCTTCAATCGTGTTGGCCGACGAGCCATCAGGAAACCTGGACTCCGCAAACGCAAATGCTTTGCATCAGTTTTTTATAACGCTTAGGGACAATTTTAAGCAAACATTTGTTATTGTAACTCACAATGAAGACCTCGCCAAAATTAGCGACCGGGTGGTTACAATGAAGGACGGACTAATCATATAGATCTTGAAAATATTAATTACCGGAGGCAAATCAATACAGGCTCTGAAGCTTGTCAAAGCGTATTATGATGACAAGGTGATTCTTGCCGATTACGGCGAAATGCCTTCATTCCCCTCAACTACTTACAGTTTCATATCCCTTGGTATTCAAAACAATGAGGTGGTTGCACATAACCTATTAACAATATGTTTAGATGAAGCAGTTGACGCAATAATCCCGCTATACAAATTTGAAGTCGATGAGGTTTTGAAAACAAGTGTGCTGTTCGATGAGTTTAAAATTACCGTTATCCTACCATTGCCTGATTACGTAATCATCTAGGCAGTATGGAAGCGGAGTATTATCTTCAAAAATATAAGTCTTTCTTATTTGAATTCGACGATGTTTTATACCCTCAAAAGGATTACTTGCTTCAGGTGTATTACCTGTTTTCACAGTTCATTGAATATGCTGAACAAAAAGATTCTTTAAAGATTCTAGAATTTATGAAGGTAAGTTTTGCCAGTGATGGCCATGTTGGAATTTTTGACCGGACAATGGAGCATTTTAGCCTTGACGAAAAGTATAAGGTAAATTTTGAGTTATTGATGCAGAATGTTAAGTTACCGCTTAAACTCCTGCTGTTTAATGAACTTCTACGCTTTCTGCAGTCGATCGTTGATTCAGGCAAGGAAATTTTTCTTATGCTGAGCGGGGATCCGGTTATACAGTTAAATAAAATCAGACAAACGGAATGGAATGGCATTGAAACCAGCTTAACTGTGTATTTTACCGAGGAGTTTGGGGAGCAATCTATCGAGGCCAATATTTTAACGGTCCTTGAGAAGCATGGAATCATACCACAAAAGACATTGTTTATCGGACATTCGAGCCATGCAAATCTCATAAGTCCATCTAGCCGAATAAATTATATGGATGCTACTAAACTATTGGATTGATATTTACGTTTATACGTGTTTAAAGTTGTAAATTGCATATTATACTTATATAAAAAAACTAAATAAATCATCCCATCTAACTACAATTTAAAGAAAACTTTTAATACGAATGAAAAACAAAAACTTTAAACAATGGGCGCTTTTTTCAGCTGTGTTAATAAGCTTAACAATTTCAGCTTGTAAAAAGAACAAAAATGAACCGGCCCCCGTTACTCCCCCTGTAGCAACAAATTCAAATGTTAAGCAAACGATAACTACCAACAGATTAGAGTTGAGTAATGACTCGTTGTTTTTGTACGCAAAAGAAATTTACTTCTGGAATGAGTCATTGCCTAGCTATGATACTTACGAACCTAGAAAGTATAATATATTGAGTGCAGCACCTACAAAGTCTATAACCCAAGTTAATTTGGAAAACAATCTTTTTAATCTGGTTAAATCCTCTGGTAGTGCTGATTTCGTTAGCGGTTCTTCATTTCCTAAGTATTCTTATATTCAGGATATCAATAACGCAAATCCAACTCCAACATCCGCATCACCAAATGATCAGGCTTCTGTGGATCTGGAAGGAAACGGAAATGATATTGGCATTTACAGGATATCTGCCGTTGGGCAAAGTGCGACTGAGTATAGATTGTATATCTCCGCTGTATTTGAAAACGGACCTGCAGCTAAGCAAGGATTGACACGGGGTGCCTATATTACGCATATTAATGGAACCCCTATTGGTACAGTGGATAATGGATCTATCGCAGCGTCTGAGGTTACTTTGATCAATTCGACCATCTATGGTAATCCGGCTTCAATTCAGCTATTGGGAGTTAAAACGGACGGTAATTCTTTCGATGTTACTTTGAATAAAACATCTTACAAAAGTAGTCCGATATACAAAAGCAATGTTTTAACTGCTGGAAGCAAGAAAATAGGATATTTGGCCTATGCCCGTTTTTCAAACAGCAGTAATTCAATAGCTGCATTGAATGCGATTTTTGAGGATTTTGCTTCAAAAGGTGTTACAGATCTTATTGTGGACTTAAGATACAATGGTGGCGGATACGTTAGTACTGCTGAACATTTAGTTAACTTAATTGCTCCATCGACCGCGTCTGGTGTAATGTACATCGAACACTACAATAACAATCTGAAGAATAGAAAGACTACCGATGCGAGTATCCTGAAAAATCAACCCTTATTGGACGCAAATGATAAAGTTCAGTTGAAAGCGAATGGAACCTTGATTACCTATGCGGATATTGACTATTCCATAGCTAATAACACCAATAACTTCGCCAAAAAAGGTGGTCTTGGTAATGTTAAAAATATTGTTTTCCTAGTTTCTGGTGGAACTGCTTCTGCAAGCGAATTGGTAATCAATAGCTTAAGGCCTCAAATGACGGTGACTTTGGTAGGTAAGACCACCTACGGCAAACCAGTAGGATTTTTCCCAATCAAGTTGGAAAATAGGTATGATGTTTACCTCTCTTTATTTGAAACTAAAAACGCTCTGGGAGTAGGCGGTTATTATAATGGTATGCCTGCTGACATTGATGGTGGTAGTGACTTAGGTAATTATGACTTTGGCAACCCTCTAGATGGTTATTTAGCAAAAGCCCTAACGGTTCTAGCTCCCGGCGTAAATGTAACTGCTATAGCTTCTACAAACCGATTATCGAGTTCAAGTGGCTTGAAAACCAATCAAGTTAAACTTAACGGCAACTTTGATGACGAAGACAAAGACTTCGTAGGTATGATAGAAACAAGACATAGTATAAAAAAATAATACCCTAAACTTTCAAAAGCCTGCTTCGTCTGAAGCAGGCTTTTGAATGAAATAGCTTTTTTATTACACCCTAAATCATTTTTTTGTCATGCTTAATTTATGTATTGATATTTAAATGAATTAAATGGATATTTAGTTAAAAGAAAAGCCAATTATAATTTATGTTAGGGGAAGTAATAGCCAAAGAATCTATCGAAATCAGCCAAATAATACCTGCTGAAGAAAATCATACAGAAGAACTTAGAATTAAATTAAATTCAGCTCAAAGATTAGGGAACGAATTCAAAGCAAAAGCAGATATTACCTTTAATACAAAACAAGGTTTTAAGACAGTGAGTGCTACCGTATGGTCAGTAACTGAAAAATACATTCAATTGAAAAGCGGAGTGCATATTCCATTGAGTAGTGTAATTGATATCGACTACTGATCTACTGCTTCTTCATTTGTAGTTTCTCTTTGAAAATTTGCTGAATGTCGCGTTCCTTATCGATGTTATTAGCTACCTCTAATATTGTTGCTACTGCGTTTGTATAAAATTCTTTGTTGATGTTTTGGAATTCATCAGTGGCTTTATGATAATCCTTGTGGTCTTCTACGCCGAAGTATAAAAATGGAATATTTTTAGCATTAAAAGCACCTTGATCACTTTGATCGGTCCAGTCATCATTGCGACCAAGCTTAGGATCGTCATGTCCGAACAATATCTTTATATCGCTACTCTTAATCGTAAAATACTTTTTAAGTTCGGGGTATTTAAAGGTGCCACAGGCATATAATTCACCTTTGTCATTATGAGCAATCATATCCATATTGATGTTGAGCTTAATTTTTTCTACTGCAACAGTTGGATTGGCAACAAATGCTTTTGCTCCCTGTAGGCCCATTTCTTCTGCGTCGAATGCAGCAAAAATGATCGTGTTATTAGGTTTGTTTTTAGCAAAATAGGTTGCAATTTTCAACAGGCCTCCTACGCCCGATGCGTTATCGTCTGCACCATTAAACACTTCATCCTTTACTATTCCCAAGTGATCATAGTGTGCTGAAATCACGATGACATTGGCAGTCTTACCCTGTAAATAGCCAATCATGTTTATTCCTTTGACATCTGCAGCAGTTCCTCTTTTAAAACTGAAGGGTTGCTCGAAACCTGGAGTGGAGCTAAATGCCTTTAATCCTATTTCTTTAAACCTTTCTGAAATATATACCCTTGACATTTCAGCACCTTTAGTTCCTGTTTTGCGTCCTTGGTATAAGTCTGAAGATAATACTTCGATATCTTTTAAAAGCTGAGTGTCGCTATGTTGGGCATCTATCTTTTTGACCGTGCTACAGCTTAATAATATTGCAAGAGATAGTAATAGGAGTGATTTCATGATAAAGATTTTGATTAAAGATAGTTATATAAACAAAAAAGATCGAGCGGTAGGCTCAATCTTTTTTATAATGTTCCTTTTGAGGATGAACTTAATATTATCCCAAATAAGATTTAAGAATCTTGCTCCTAGAGGTGTGGCGCAAACGTTGTAAAGCTTTGTCCTTAATTTGACGAACACGTTCACGAGTAAGGTTGAACTTTTCACCGATCTCTTCAAGAGAAAGTGGGTGGTTGGTACTTAATCCGAAAAAAAGCACGATGATTTCACGTTCTCTCTCTGTAAGAGTAGATAATGATCTTTTAATTTCTTCAGACAAAGATTCGTTGATTAGGCTGCTATCTGTGTTAGGTTCATGGTTTTCCAATACATCAAGTAAGGTGTTTTCTTCACCCTGTACAAATGGAGCATCCATCGATACGTGTCTTCCTGAATTACTTAGTGTATCAGAAATCTTATCAACTGTAGTTTCAAGCATCTCAGCAAGTTCCTCAGGAGAAGGCTCGCGTTCGAATTCCTGTTCTAATTTAGAGAAAGCTTTACTTATTTTACTTAATGATCCAACCTGGTTCAAAGGTAAACGAACAATACGACTTTGCTCAGCGATAGCCTGCAAGATTGACTGACGAATCCACCAAACTGCATAAGAGATAAATTTGAAACCTTTTGTTTCATCAAAACGCTTTGCTGCTTTAATTAGTCCCAGATTTCCTTCGTTGATCAAATCACCAAGAGTTAAGCCTTGATTTTGATATTGTTTTGCAACTGAAACTACGAAACGCAAATTAGTCTTTGTTAAACGTTCTAATGCCGCCTGGTCACCCTCACGTATTTTTCTTGCTAATATTACTTCTTCTTCGGCTGTAATTAAATCTACCTTACCAATTTCGTGAAGGTACTTATCCAACGACTGACTTTCGCGATTGGTAATCGACTGCGTGATTTTGAGTTGTCTCATTTATTTGCTTTGGTACTCTTTTATGTATTTGAAAGTGCAAAAGTAATAATTTATAGGTTATTTGAGATATAAAATCCTGAAAACCTTACACTTTACACGAGTTATTTGTATGATGAATTACTAGCAAAAATTATTCCAAAATACTTTTGTCAGTGTGAATGTCATTTGCCTATTAACGATTAATACTTATTGAATTACAATAAATATATTTTGATTATTAATAATAAGTCTTTATGTTTGACTGCATTAAAATTATAGCATTCTGGAATGGATAAGCAGATAGTCATATTGAATATTTGATCTGATTGAGCAACTATTTTCCCAATGCTAAAAAAATAGCGTGGAATGAGTATTCCTTTAACTATTTAGTAGTCAGTAAAATGAAAGATGAATTAAGATTTATCAAGGCGACCAGTATCTAAAGTATAAATTATGCCTATCATTATTAACCTTGATGTTATGCTTGCTAAACGCAAAATATCGTTAACAGAATTAAGTGACCGGGTAGGCATTACCATATCTAATCTTTCGATCTTAAAAACAGGTAAAGCTAAGGCCATAAGATTAGAGACACTCGAAGCAATTTGTAGGGCGCTGGAATGTCAGCCAGGTGATATTTTTGAATATCGTGCAAAAGGATAGGAGCTAAACACTAGAGAGTATAAAGGTTGCATCTAGTCTAATTCCTTTCTCAGTCTCTTTTACCGTACAGCATTCATTCTCCGAATCATGCTCAAGGAATAAAATGTAGTTGTTAGCTGCCGCTTCCTGCAAAAAGACTTTTTTTTCCATTAATGTTTTCAATGGAAACATATCATACGCCATAACATAGGGCAGGGGGATATGTCCGACAGATGGCAGCAAGTCCGCCATATAGACGAGCGTCCTGCCTTTGTACTGTATTTGTGGAAGCATCATAGCATCCGTATGGCCGTAAGCAAACCTGACATTTATTCCTTGTTTAAATTCGACGCCATCCACACTCTCAATAAACCGAAGCTGACCACTTTCCTGAATGGGCAGGATATTATCCTTCAAAAATGAAGCTTTTTCACGGTCGTTCGGATCAACGGCCCAGTCCCAATGTTTTTCATTGCTCCAGTAGAACGCATTTTTAAATGCAGGACGTAGTTTATCGCCTTCGCGAACAATCGATCCGCCACAATGATCAAAATGTAGATGCGTTAAAAACACATCTGTGATGTCGTCTTTATGAAAGCCTTTTGTAGCGAGAGATCTATCAAGGCTATCATCACAATGAAGATAGTAATGCTTCAAAAACTTTTCGTCTTGTTTGTTCCCGATGCCATTGTCGATCAGGATCAACCTGTCGCCGTCTTCAATCAACAGACAGCGCATTGCCCAGGGACATAGATTATTCTCATCGGCGGGGTTAGTTTTATTCCAAATAGATTTTGGAACGACGCCAAACATGGCTCCGCCATCTAATTTAAAACGGCCGGTTTCTATAACATGTAACTTCATAGCAGGGAATCAATTCAAAAAGGAAAGGCCGCGACATGCGGCCTTATATTATATGTTTAACAATAATTATAAATGGATTACCTCTCCATATGCATCGGCGGCAGCCTCCATAATTGCTTCGCTCATGGTAGGGTGTGGGTGTATAGATTTGATGATCTCATGACCTGTAGTCTCTAACTTGCGTGCGACAACTATCTCTGCAATCATTTCTGTAACATTGTTGCCGATCATGTGCGCGCCTAATAATTCACCGTATTTTGCATCGAAGATTAACTTCACAAAACCATCTTTTGCACCTGAAGCACTGGCTTTACCAGATGCGGAAAAAGGGAACTTTCCAATTTTTAACTCATAGCCGGCAGCTTTAGCCGCTTTTTCAGTATATCCTACAGAAGCAATCTCAGGACTGCAGTACGTACATCCAGGGATGTTGTTGTAGTCTAAAGGCTCTGGTTTATGTCCTGCGATTTTTTCTACGCATATAATTCCTTCTGCTGAAGCTACGTGAGCCAGTGACTGTCCGCTCACGATATCACCGATAGCATAATAACCCCTTACGGAAGTATTGTAGAATTCATCAACTACTACCTTGCCTTTTTCAGTTTTGATTCCAGTTTCTTCAAGACCAATGTTTTCAATATTAGAAACGACTCCTGCGGCAGAAAGCACGATGTCACATTCTAAAGTTTGCATGCCTGAAGCAGTTTTTACCTGAACCTTACATCCAGTGCCGCTGGTATCAATAGATTCCACACTTGATGAAACCATTACATCGATTCCAACCTTTTTGAAGCTGCGAAGTAATTGTTTAGATACGTCCTCGTCTTCTACCGGAACTACTGTATCCATAAACTCTACGATAGTAACCTTAGTGCCCATTGTTGCATAAAAATAGGCAAACTCTACACCTATAGCTCCAGAGCCTATAACCACTATCGATTTTGGTTGCTCTGGCAGAACCATTGCTTGTCTGTATCCTATAACTTTCTTACCGTCCTGTTTGAGGTTTGGCAACTCTCTCGATCTGCCACCTGTTGCAACGATAATATTGGTTGCTGTATATTCTTTTGAAGCACCATCAGCATCTTTAACTTCCACTTTATTTCCAGGCTTTACCTTACCTGTACCCATGATCACCTCAATCTTGTTCTTTTTCATCAAAAATTGAACACCCTTGCTCATGCCATCCGCAATACCACGACTACGCTTAATTACGGCCGCGAAATCAGCTTCAGCACCGGCGACTTTGATTCCGTAATCTGATGCGTGGTTGATGTATTCGAAAACCTGGGCACTTTTTAATAAAGCTTTAGTAGGTATACAGCCCCAGTTCAGACAGATGCCACCTAAAGATTCGCGTTCAATAATAGCAGTTTTTAAGCCGAGTTGAGAAGCCCTGATAGCGGCTACGTATCCACCCGGACCGCTACCTAATACAATTAAATCGTAGTTCATATCTTTAAATAAAGGAATTTTAACTTTAGTAAAAGCCAAAATTAGGAAAAATGTTCATTATTAGTATGGATAAGTTCTTTGCGGCTCGTCATATTTAAAGATTGATATAAACATAATATGGAAGTATTTCGCTTTTTAACCGAGCGATTTGAAGGAGAATGGAGAGATGTCATAGACACTTGGCATTTAAATGTTTACAATGTGTGCATAATGTTGAAAAATAGACTGTTTCTTAATAATAAATTAACATTGAAATAAAATAACGTGTCAATTAATATTTACCTTTGTGCCACTTTACTAATTTTTATTTAAAACAAACAAAACAAGTATGATTAAATCTTTACTAACTAAGATTGTAGTGCCGTTATTCATTTTTGTAGGTTCAATCGCGGCAGTAAATGCTCAGGTTACCACGTCAACGTTAACGGGAACTATAAAAGACGCCAAAGGCGCGTTACCTGGTGCAGGAATCAAGGCAACCCATACGCCTACAGGAACTGTTTACAGTTTCACTACAAACGCAGAAGGTCGTTTTAACATTACCAATATGCGTGTTGGTGGACCGTACACAATTGAATTGTCATATGTTGGTTATCAGGCAGAAAAAGTGACAGATATATTCTTGAAGCTGGGTGAGCCTTATGTTTTAAATGTTGTTCTAACCGATAACAGCAGTCAATTGACTGAAGTTGTGGTGAACGCAAAAAGGGATGGTACATTCAGCAGTAAGAAAACTGGAGCTTCGACCAATATTTCTAAAGAGCAATTACAAAATCTTCCATCGCTATCCCGATCATTGCAAGATTTTACTCGTTTGACTCCACAAGCAAATGGGAACAATTTTGGCGGTATTAACAACCGTTTCAATGGGTTAACTATAGATGGTGCTGTTAATAACGATGCATTCGGTTTAGGGAGTACAGGTGCGCCAGGTGGTCAGGCTGCTACCAATCCAATATCTTTGGATGCAATCCAGGAAATTCAGGTTGTTTTGGCACCATTTGATGTGACCAATGCCAACGCAGTAGGTGGTGGTATAAATGCGGTAACCCGTTCAGGTACAAACAAAGTTGAAGGATCTGCGTACGTTTTTAATAGGAACGAGAACATTACTGGTAAGAGTATCGAAGGATTAAATGCAAAAGCTTTACCTTTTCACAATACCACATATGGTTTTAGATTGGGAGCTCCAATCATTAAAAATAAGTTGTTCTTTTTTGTTAATGCAGAAAGACAAAATATCGTACAGCCGACTATCAATAATGCTGGAGATAACAATGCTATATCTTTAGATGAAGTTCAGAGAATTGCAAAAGTAGCCTCTGATCGCTATGGTTATAATGTTGGTGGTACAGGTCCGTTTGATACTGAAACACAAAACACAAAAATATTTGCTCGTTTAGATTGGAACATTAATTCGAAAAACCAATTGACTATTCGTCACAACTATATCAAAGCATATGATGATAAGCTAACCAGAAATACCAATGCATTCAGCTTTACAAGTAACCTTTACCGTTTCAATGACGTTCAGAACAATTCCGTTCTAGAATTAAGAAGTGCTATTACTCCGAATATTTCAAATAATTTAATTGTAGGTTATTCAAGAATTAGAGATGACCGCTCTGCGGAAGGAACATTGTTTCCGCAAATCAGAATTGGTGGTTTAACAGGTAATCGTACAGCTACTTTTGGCTCAGAAGCTGCTTCAACAGCAAATGAGTTAGATCAGGATATATTTGAATTTACGGATAACGTTAAAATATTTGCCAATAAACATACGTTTACCTTTGGTACTCATAATGAATTTTACAAAATCCGTAACCTGTTTATCAATAACCTTGCAGGAGCTTACACTTGGGGTAGTCTAGATAAATTTGAGACAAATACTAAACCTCAAGCAAATACATCAACATCCAAAATTCCTGGTGATTTAAGGCCGGCAGCGAGGTTCTCTGCTGCTCAATTAGGATTCTATTTCCAAGATGAAATTGATGCTTTCCCTGGCTTCAAATTGATTGCAGGATTAAAAGCAGACGTTCCTTTAATCTTTGATAAACCGTTAACTAATCCGAAAGTAAGTACTTCGTTCCCTGGATATAGAACGGATCAAGTTCCAAGTGGACAGATCCTAATCTCTCCCCGCTTGAGTTTTAACTGGGATTTAACAGGAGATCGTTCTATCCAACTAAGAGGTGGTTCGGGTATATTATCTAGTCGCGCACCTTTTGTGTGGATTTCAAACCAGTTTAGTAACACTGGTCTATTAACCTCTGCAGTGAATGCTGCGGAAGGTACAGGAACTTTTATTCCTGACGTTAACAACCAAACTGCTGCAGGTGGTGTTCCTTTTACAACTTCAGAAATCAACTTGATCTCTCAAAATTTCAAATTACCCCAGGTTTTCAGAAGTAATTTGGCTGTAGATTTCAAACTTCCAGGCGGTGTTCAAGCTACTTTGGAAGCATTGTATACGCAGACCATCAACAATATCAATTATAGAAACTTAAACATCAAGCAGTCGGTAGCTTCAATAAACCCTGCGCTTACAGGTGGCGCCGATAAACGTCCGTTGTATACTAACACCAGCGTTGCGGGTAGAGTTAACGGTACAGATTTTACCAACGTTTACTTGATCGAAAACACGAGACAAGGTTCTGCCTACAGCTTGACTGCACAATTGCAAAAATCCTTTAATATGGGACTGTTTGTTTCTGGTGCTTACACTTATGGTGAGGCAGAAGATACGAATTCTGGATTTAGCAGTACAGCTAGTTCCGGCTTCGGTGGTGTATTCATTTCTGGTAATCCAGCCAATCCTCCTTTGACTTATTCAAACTATGATTTGCGTCATAGGGTAATTGGATCATTGAACTATGCAGTTAGATATGGCAAAAACAAAGCTTCTGCAACTACGCTATCATTATTCTATGTAGGTAAATCGGGTAGTCCATTCTCCTATTATTATAACGGAGACTTAAACGGTGATAACTCTCAATCATCTGGAAATACAGGTAACGATTTGATTTATATACCAAGAAGTTCATCGGAAATTAAGTTAGTAACTATTCCAGCAGTAACAACGGGCAATACTCCTTCACCTGCTATATCTCCTGCAGATCAATGGACTGCGTTAGATAAATATATCAATAATGATCCTTATTTGAGTTCAAGAAGAGGCCAGTATGCCCGAAGAAATGCAGCGAGAATGCCTTGGGAACATCAATTTGATGCTCGTATTATGCAAGATCTTGGTGTGCTTTTCAAGGGTTCGAAAAACACACTTCAATTGTCTTTCGACATCATCAATGTTGGTAATTTATTGAACAAAGATTGGGGAAGACAGTATAGTATCTTCAACAGTGCTTATGCATTGATTAATTACTCTACAGCTAATGGTGGAGGTTATACTTTCAGAGCACCGGCTACAGGTGTCGCTTATGGTGAATCTCCATTTGCATCTAGATGGCAAGGTCAAGTTGGATTACGTTACAATTTCAACTAGTACTCAAAAACAATATTTTTAAAGGGTGGCCATTTTCGGCCACCCTTTTTTTGTGATCATATTTTTGTATCTTCATAGTAAGCCAAACCCAAATGAAGCAACAATTTCTACTTCTATTATCTAAGAGTTTTCTTTTTCTGTGCCTACTGTTATCCTCAGATGCCTCAGCTCAAAGTATAAAACCCAAATTTAAGGTGATTGCCTTCTATACGGGCAAGAACGATCAGGCACACATAAGCTACGTCCATGAAGCTAACAAATGGTTTCCGAAGATGGGCTTAAAATATGATTTCAATTATGATTCAACCAGCAACTGGAATAATTTAAATGCAACGTTTTTATTGAAATATCAGGTGGTTCTCTTTCTTGACACCAGGCCAGAAAAACCTGCTCAGCGCAAAGCATTTGAGGAGTACATGAATAAAGGTGGGGCATGGATGGGATTTCACTTTGCAGCTTTCGCTCTTACATCTTCATCCTATCCCCAAAATTGGAATTGGTACCATCAGACTTTTCTAGGGTCAGGAGAGTATGCAAGCAACACTTGGCGCCCAACATCAGCTGTGTTAAAGGTTGAAGATTTAAAGCATCCAGTAACTAGTAAACTAGCAAACACGTTTAAGTCAGCGCCCAATGAATGGTATCGCTGGGAGAAAGATTTAAGGAAAAATGCAGACATCAAGATTTTATTGTCCATCGACAGCACTAGTTTTCCTTTAGGTACTGGTCCAAAGCAATACGAGATTTGGCATACCGGTTATTATCCCGTTGCCTGGACTAATAAAAAATACAAAATGATATATGTGAACATGGGACATAATGATATGGACTATGAAGACCCACCTTATAACAAAGAGCTATCTCACACATTTGACAATGAGGAACAAAGCAAATTTATCCTCTCCAGTTTGTTGTGGTTGGGGCAGTCAAAAAAATAATTTTATTACTTTTATAATATGATCAAATTTTCTAAAAGCTATCAAGCCATGTTAGTTGTTTTTATGGCTTGCTCAACTTCGACTTCCGCATTTGCACAACTGCAGTTCCCTGGGGAGGGAAATCTTAAATATGTCGATCCAAGGATAGGTAATGTAGGTGCAATTCTAGAACCAACCAGACCAACAATACAACTTCCTAACCAGGTCATCAGAATGACGCCGCAAAGGGCGGATTATATCGATGATCAGATCAGTAACTTTCCTTTAACGGTTGTCTCTCACCGTAACGGGCAGGTGTTCTCGGTTAAACCAGCTTTATCCGCCACCGATAAAAAACGTATGACTTATGACCATGATCTGGAAGTTAACAGGCCTTGGTACTATTCGACTTATTTAGTTGACAATGACATTAAAGTCGAATTTACGCCCGGCAAGAAAGTAGGAATTTTTAAGTTTAGTTTCCCTGAAAAAGGCGGAAAAGCTTTAATATTCGATCGCTATAACGGCGGAGCAAGTGAATATAAATTTGCTTCAGATAAAGAGCTAACTGGTATGGAAACATGGGACGGAGTTAAGATTTACCTATATGGCGTATTCAACGCTAGTTCTAGCTCAGAAAAAGACGGCAATAGGCTTCTTGTGACTTTCTACACTAAAGCTCCTAAAATCATTGAGTTTAGATACGCCTTATCTTTCATCAGTGCTGATCAGGCGAAGAAGAACTACGCTAATGAATTGAAGTCAGCGACTTTTGATCAACAGACCAAGTTGGGTGAAGCTGCCTGGTCGAAGGTGATCAATCAAATTCAGTCGACTGGCGGTACTGAAGCGCAAAAGCGTTCATTTTATACTGCGCTCTACCGTTGTTATGAACGCATGGTTGATATCACTGAGGATGGTCAATACTACAGTGGTTACGACAAAAAGATTCATACTACAAACCGTCCTTTCTTTGTGGATGACTGGGTTTGGGACACCTATTTAGCACAACACCCATTAAGGACAATTCTTAATCCTGCCATGGAAGGTGATATGTTAAATTCCTATGTTGACATGTACAAACAGAGCGGATGGGTACCTACATTCCCTCTTCTGTATGGTGATAATCCATGTATGAATGGTTTTCACTCTACCATAACCTTTCTTGATGGCTACCGTAAAGGCATTAGGAATTATGACGTTATGGCCGCTTACGAAGGCATGTACAAAAATGCGACTCAAGCAACAATGCTTCCATGGAAAAACGGTCCGAAAACTGATCTGGAAGATTTCTACTACGATAAAGGGTATTTTCCTGCGTTAAAGCCAGGAGAGAAAGAAACCAACACTACCGTTCATGACTTTGAAAAACGGCAGGCTGTCGCCATTACTTTAGGTCACAGTTATGACGATTGGGCATTGGGACAGATGGCAAAAGAGCTGAACAAACCAGCAGACTTTGCAAAATTCTCTGCAAGAGCAGATTATTATAAAAATCTTTGGGATCCAAAAACACAAATGTTCCTTCCTAAAGATAAAGATGGTAACTGGATTGATATTGATCCAAAGTTTGCTGGTGGTATGGGTGGCCGTGACTTCTATGATGAAAACAATGGATGGACGTACCTATGGCAGGTACAGCACGATGTAAAAGGTTTAATAAACCTTTTTGGCGGTGTACCGAGTTTTGAAGCTAAACTTGATCAATTGTTTCGTGAGCCCCTTGGTAGAAGTAAATATGAACTTTGGGCAAAATTTCCTGACTTTACCGGTATCAACGGGCAATTTTCTATGGGTAATGAGCCAAGTTTCCATATTCCTTACCTTTTCAATTTTACTTCTTCCCCATGGAAAACACAAAAGAAAATACGCTTCTTGTTAGATACCTGGTATAAAGACAACGTTTTCGGGATTCCAGGCGATGAAGATGGTGGCGGTATGTCTGCCTTTGTGGTATTTTCGTCTATGGGTTTCTATCCAGTAACTCCTGGGACGCCTGTATATACAATCGGTAGTCCGGTATTTGAGAAAGTAGCCATTGACCTGGCAAACGGCAAACAATTCCAAATGATTGCGAACAAATGCTCTGTAATAAACAAGTACATTCAAAGTGCGAAGTTGAACGGAAAAGTTTTAGATACACCTTGGTTTACGCATGAGCAGTTGGTGTCTGGTGGTAAACTGGAGTTGGAAATGGGACCACTTCCCAACAAAATGTGGGGGGCTAAAATAGCTGAATAGATTGCTATTATTGTTTAGTATACATGTATCTGATTCTTTAGATATATGTATACCTTCATATTAACTGAATATGAACCAATAACACCAATTGATTAATGAAAAGGAAGTTCCTAATCTGTATTATCGGGGTGTCTATGCTGGTATATACCTGCAAAGTAGCACAAAAGTCATTACCTCGCGATGCAAATGGTAAAGTCATTGTAAACCTCAACCCATCACATGCATATTTATCTCCTGAAGAGAGTCTTAAAACCATACATCTTCCTAAAGGGTACCATTTAGAGCTTGTTGCAAGTGAACCCATGATCCATGAACCCGTGGCAATTGCCTGGGACGGGAACGGTCGACTGTTCGTGGCTGAGATGAATACCTACATGCAGGATGCAAATGGTACAGGTGAGTCTAATCGGATATGTACAATCAAGCGCCTGGAGGACACAAATGGAGACGGAAAAATGGATAAATCTGTAGTTTTTCTAGATAGCCTTCTTTTACCAAGGATGATTTTGGCACTCGATGACAGACTTTTGGTAGCAGAAACTTATGACAACAGCATCTACAGTTATCGCGATACTAATGGCGATGGCATTGCTGATGAGAAGAAGAAAGTATTTAGCAATGAAAAAGAAAATTACAGCAACTTAGAACACCAAAGAAGCGGCCTCGTATGGAACCTGGACAATAAGATCTATGTTACTGTAGAAAATGTACGCTATAGGTATGAAAACGGATTACTTACCCCTGAGTACCTTCATGAAGGTCCCGGCGGACAATGGGGCCTTGCAAACGACAACTTCGGTAGGCTTTATTTCTCTGCAGCAGGAGGGGAGGCACCAGCCCTAAATTTTCAGCAGAATCCATATTTCGGAAGTCTGGATTTTGGCGATCAATATGATAATGAATTTCAAGCTGTTTGGCCAATCATTTCTACTCCAGATGTGCAGGGAGGATTTAAAAGGTTACGTCCGGATAGTACTTTAAATCATTTTACAGCATGTACCGGTCAATCAATTTTCAGAGGTAACTCATTACCTTCAGATCTAAGTGGCGACCTTTTAATTTGTGAGCCAGTAGGCCGCTTAATCAGACGAGCAAAAGTGATCAATAAAAGTGGGAAGATCACACTGAAGAATGCTTATGAAAAGGAAGAGTTCATTGCCTCGACAGACATGAACTTCAGGCCTGTAAACACGGCAACCGGCCCAGATGGCTGTCTTTATATTGTAGATATGTACAGAGGAATTATTCAGGAAAGTGCATGGACCAAACCTGGAAGTTACCTTCGCCCGGAAATTGTAAAAAGAGGATTAGATAAAAACACGAGTCGCGGGCGTATTTACCGCTTGGTTCATGACGGGATCAAACCAGATAAAACTTTACCTAGAATGCTAAGTGTGCCAAGTGCCCAATTGGTTCCTTACCTGGCACATGCAAATGGTTGGTGGAGAGATAATGCGCAGAAAATCATTGTTGTTAGGGGAGACAAGACTTTAGTTCCAGCTTTGACAACTATGGCCTTAACCTCAAGTTCATCTCTTGGAAGAATCCATTCGTTATGGACCCTTGATGGTCTTAATGCAATGGACAGGGAGACTTTGCTTAAAGCTTTAAAAGATAAAGATCCGGAAGTTCGGAGAACTGCGGTATGGATTGCTGAAAAGGATGTACGAAACGGTGATGCGAATTTAATAAATGCTCTTGAACCATTAAAATATGACCAAAGTGCAGACGTGCGTTATCAACTTGCTCTCACTTTGCGGTTCAATGATTCTGAAAAATCAGGAAGCATCAAAGCAGATTTGGTCGCGAACCATGCAGAAGATGTGGCTATGGCTGCTTCTCAAAAGAAGTTTCAAAACCAGATGAATGAGCGTTTGGCAAGGGAGCAGCAAAATAAAAAGCTCGAAGAAGCGGATCAAAAACTAGTATTAGAGGGTGCTATCATCTTCAAGCAGTTATGTGCAACCTGTCATGGAGCCGATGGAAAGGGAGTGATCAGTGGGGGTAAAGGCCTTCCAGCACCCGTTCTTTCCGGTGCTAAAGATGTAAACGGGGATCCCGAAAAATTGATCAAAATCTTGCTACATGGCCTTTCAGGACCTGTAGATGGTAAGTCATACACCGATATAATGCCCGCCTTAGGATTCAATAGCGATGTGTATATTGCTTCTGTACTCAGCTACATTAGAAGCAATATGGGAAATAAAGCTTCATTAGTAAAAACTACTGATGTTAAAATGGTGAGGGAAGCAACTTCTGGAAGAAGAGAGTCATGGACGATCGCAGAGCTTGATGCTTTGAAAAAATAATCGGATATTTAAAATTATTACTACCCCTGTAACCACGTAACCAAATATATGCTTAACATTCAAACTTCTAAATTATTCTGGGCAAGCTGTCTCGCTCTATTAGTAACCTCACTTTCATTCGGTATCCGTGCGGGTATGATGAACCAGTTGGGGATTGATTTCCAACTCAATGCTACGCAATTAGGTACCATTACCGCGACGGCTTTCTGGGGCTTTCCATTGGCGATCGTTGTTGGCGGGTTCATTGTCGACATTATCGGAATGAAACGTCTGCTGGTGATGGCCTTCATTTTTCATCTAGCAGGTATCGCTTTAACTATTTTCGCACAAGGATACTGGACTTTGTTTTTCTCCACCCTATTAATTGGGATCGCTAACGGAACGGTTGAAGCGGCATGTAATCCATTGGTTGCCACTTTATATCCAGAAAACAAAACCACACGACTAAATTATTTCCACCTTTGGTTCCCTGGAGGAATCGTTATCGGAACATTATTGGTAACCCTCTTTGTACATTTGGGAATAGGATGGCAGGTACAAGTTGCCATGATGCTAATCCCAACTTTGATCTATGGTTACCTGTTTTCTAAATTAGAGTTCCCGGTTACCGAACGTGTATCATCAGGTTATTCAAGTTCTGATATGTATAAAGCAGTGCTGTCTCCATTATTTATCTTTATGTTTATCTGCATGTTCGGTACCGCCATTACGGAGCTGTTCACCGGTCAATGGATAGGGTTATTGCTTAAAAACGTCACCGATAATGCGATTTTGCTTTTGACGTTAACTACCGGCATCATGGTAATCGGTCGTGCCTTCGCGAAACCTATAGTAAAACAACTGTCTCCACAGGGTGTATTGCTTATGTCTGCAATTTTAGCGGCGACAGGATTATACATGTTGAGTACTTTCAACGGAAACTCCATCTTTTTTGCAGCGGTGGTTTTCGGTATTGGTGTATGTTACTTCTGGCCAACAATGATTGGTTTTGTTGCAGAGAACATTCCAAAATCGGGTGCACTGGGCTTAAATCTAATCGGTGGAGCCGGGATGTTTGCAGTATCGATTTATACAATATTTATGGGTAGTTTCTATGACGGATTAATTATTAACCGTTTACCAAAAGGAGCTGTTTTAGATACTTACGTGAAAGCTCCTGAGGGCTCCATCGAGGCAGGTGCTTTGGGTGCAGCAAAAAATCTAGCCGGTCCGGAGGTTTTACAGGTAACCTTAATTATTCCTATTGTTTTAATCATCGCCTTTACTGGATTAGTGCTTTATATGAGATCACGAAAAGCTAAATTAGCAATAGCCTAAACATTTAAATTTATATACATGCTGCTACTAGGAATTGATGTAGGTACATCATCCATTAAAGTTTCCGTTGTTGATGCCGCGAATTGCAGCATTCTTGCAACAGCCCAATATCCCGATACAGAATCAGAAATCCTTACCTTAAAACATGGCTGGGCAGAGCAAAGTCCAGATATGTGGTGGGAACACGTCCAAAAGGCCGTCGCAAGGTGTAACGTAAATAATAATTATAATCCAAAAGATATCGCTGCGATAGGTATTGCTTATCAAATGCATGGGCTTGTCATTATTGACGAAGATGGAAACAGTTTGAGAAATAGCATCATCTGGTGCGATAGTCGCGCTGTTGAAACTGGTGATGCTGCATTGGCAGCTATTGGTACGGAACATGCGCTGGAGCATTTGTTGAATTCTCCTGGAAACTTTACGGCCTCTAAGCTTGCTTGGGTCAAAGCCAATGAGCCTGAAGTGTATGCTAAGATTGCAAAAGTTATGCTACCTGGTGATTACATTGCGTTTAAGCTTACAGGCGAAGTTACAACTAGTATTTCTGCATTATCTGAAGGGATCTTTTGGGATTTTAAGGAGAACGAGCTTTCAAAAGATGTTATGAATCATTATGGTTTTGATGAGCGGGTAATACCAACTATTAATCCTGTATTCTCGACTCACGGACATCTTTCTAATCCTGTGGCTACCTTGCTCGGACTGAAAGCAGGAATTCCCGTGTCGTATAAGTCCGGCGATCAGCCCAATAATGCACTATCTTTGAATGTAACAGAACCCGGCGAAGTTGCTGCCACCGCAGGAACGTCTGGAGTGATTTACGGAGTAACTGACAAGCTATTTTGCGATCCGCAATCACGTGTAAATACCTTTGCACATGTGAACCACAGCATTGAAAAGCAACGTCTTGGCGTTTTGCTTTGTATCAATGGGACAGGGAGTATGAACAGGTGGACTAAGACACTTGCTGGTTCTGATTTAAGTTATCCTCAAATGAATCAAGCTGCGGCAGTAGTCCCGCCCGGCAGTGAAGGCTTGAGCGTATTGCCTTTTGGTAATGGGGCAGAGCGAATGCTAAATAATAGAATCGCTGGAGCCCACTTACGCAACATAGATCTTAATTTGCATACCAGTGGGCATATCTTCAGGGCTGTTCAAGAGGGTATTGCATTCTCCTTTAGATACGGTTTAGATATCTTAAGAGAGAACGGCATGCAGCCATCTATAATAAGAGCTGGATTGTCAAACCTGTTTTTGAGTGAAGTTTTCACGCAGTCCTTTGTAGACATTACCGGAGTGCCTGTAGAACTTCATGAAAGCGATGGAAGTTATGGAGCAGCCATCGGCGCCGGCATTGGCGCAGGGATTTATGCCTCCGCAGGTGATGCCTTTAGTTATAAGAAACCGTTAAAGACGGTTGAGCCGTCATCCGTGTCCTTGGAAGATTATTATCAAGACTGGAAAAAACTTCTGGTTGTCCAGTTAGCAAATTAATATAAATAAATAACACCAATAAATCATTGTAATATGTCAGCACTTAATTCAGAGAACAAGTTTTTTAAAGGAATTCAGCAGGTAAAGTTTGAAGGACCTGAAAGCGATAACCCATTAGCCTTCCGATATTACGATCCTGAAAGGGTCATTGCAGGTAAAACATTAAAAGATCATTTGCGTTTCGCAGGTGCGTACTGGCATTCTTTCTGTGGCAATGGAGCAGATCCATTTGGTGCACCGACACATAATTTCGCCTGGGATGTAAAATCTGATCCCGTAGAGCGTGCTAAAGATAAAATGGACGCAGCATTTGAGTTCTTAACTAAAATGAGCCTTCCTTATTATTGTTTCCACGATCTAGATATGGTTGATTACGGAACTGATATTAAAGAAAACGACCGTAGGTTACAAACATTAGTGGATTATGCCAAAGAGAAGCAGGCGGCCACTGGAGTTAAACTATTATGGGGTACTGCCAATTTGTTTTCGAACCCTCGATATATGAATGGTGCGGCTACCAATCCGGATTTCCATGTACTTGCTCATGGTGCTGCACAAGTAAAAGCTGCTATTGATGCAACAATTGCACTTGGCGGTGAAAACTATGTATTCTGGGGCGGAAGAGAGGGTTATATGTCGCTATTGAACACCAATATGAAGCGTGAACAGGAGAATTTTGCAAAGTTTCTTCATGCATCTAAAGACTATGCGCGCAAAAATGGATTTAAAGGGACCTTCTTTATAGAGCCAAAGCCATGTGAGCCAACTAAACATCAATATGACTACGATGCTGCTACGGTTTTAGGATTTCTTCAGAAATATGATTTAATGGATGATTTCAAGCTTAACCTTGAAGTAAACCACGCAACACTGGCTGGCCATACCTTCCAACATGAGTTACAAGTTGCGGCGGATGCTGGTTTACTTGGTTCGATCGATGCAAACCGTGGCGATACTCAAAACGGATGGGATACTGATCAGTTTCCTAACAATATCAATGAACTTGTTGAATCTATGATGATCATTATAGAAGCCGGTGGATTGCAAGGTGGGGGTATCAATTTTGATGCTAAAATTCGAAGAAACTCTACTGACCCGGCTGATCTTTTCTATGCGCATGTTGGTGGTATGGATCTTTTTGCACGTGCATTAATCATCGCTCATGAAGTATTGGATAAATCTGAATACAAGAAAATCAGAACAGACAGATATGCTTCTTTTGATTCTGGAAAAGGTAAAGAATTTACAGATGGTAGCTTAACATTAGAGCAATTGCGCGAGTATGCAATTGAAAAAGGTGAACCAGCGAAAATTAGTGGTCGCCAGGAATATTTGGAGAACTTGATCAACAGATACATATAATATATTAAATGAAAAGGATCCTTTCCTTAATAGCCCTCTCTTTTTTTTTCTTAAACTGTTATTCCCAGTCCAAGTCTCCTCTCCATGGAGACTTGAAACTGTGGTATGATAAGCCGGCTGATAAGGTTTGGGAAGCCGCGTTACCAATCGGCAACGGCCGGATAGCGGCTATGGTGTTTGGAAACCCTGCTTCGGAACTAATTAAGCTCAACGAGGCAACGATCTGGTCTGGGGGACCAAATAGGAATGATAATCCAAAAGCGCTCGCTGCGCTCCCAGAAATAAGGAAATTGATTTTTGCCGGTGAATATGCCAAAGCAAGTGATTTGGCAGCACCCAATTTGGAGTCTCGAATCAATGGGATGAATTATCAATTACTTGGCAATCTTAAAATTGCTTTTCCTGGCCATGAAGCTTATAGTAGCTATTATCGTGATCTTGATCTGGATAGAGCTGTTGCGAAGACTAGCTATATTGTAAATGGGGTTACGTTTACCAGAGAAATCTTTGCCTCCCTTACTGATCAGGTAATCGCATTACGAATCACAGCAAGTAAGCCGGGACAATTGAACTTTTCAGTAGGAATGGAAAGTAATCAGAAGGTTGAGCTTGGTACTCGAAATGGAAATCAGTTGATTCTTAATGGGATTTCGGGAGATAAAGATGGTGTCAAAGGAGCAGTAAAGTTCAATTCAATTGTCCAGGTGAACACCGAGGGTGGAAAGATCAACGCTATTGGTAATGCTTTACAGATAGTTGGTGCCAATTCAGCTAACTTGCTTATTTCCATCGCTACAAACTTCAATAACTACAAAGATCTTACAGGGGATGAAAATAAGAGAGCAGCAGATTACCTGGCAAGGGTTGGGTCTAAAAGTTATGATATTTTAAAGAAGGATCATATTGCAGCTTATCAAAAGTTATTTCATCGAGTTAGTTTAGACCTTGGTACAAGTGCTGCCGCAAAAGAACCTACCGATGTTAGGATTGCGAACTTTGCAAAAGGTGGAGATCCTGCATTGGCAAATCTATACTTCCAATTCGGTAGGTATCTATTGATTTCATCTTCACAGCCAGGTGGACAACCGGCTAACCTTCAGGGAATATGGAATGACAAAATGAATCCGCCCTGGGGCAGTAAGTATACCATCAATATCAATACAGAGATGAATTACTGGCCCGCAGAATCAACAAATCTGACAGAAATGCACGAGCCACTGGTAAAAATGGTGCAAGAGCTTTCTGAAACAGGTAGGGAAACAGCAAAAGTAATGTATGGCTCGAATGGCTGGGTAACCCACCACAATACGGATTTATGGCGCATCACAGGTCACGTGGATGGCGTATATTCAGGCATGTGGCCAATGGGTGGTGCTTGGCTAAGCCGCCATCTTTGGGACAAATATCTGTACAGTGGTGATAAGAAATATCTAGCTTCTGTTTATGAGGACATAAAAGGCTCGGCGGAATTTTACAGTGATTTCCTTACGGAAGAACCAACACATAAATGGTTAGTGGTTGCCCCCTCAAACTCACCCGAAAACGCCCCGGCAGTTGCCAAAGGCAAATCCATTCAGGCTGGCACAACGATGGACAATCAGATCTTATTTGAACTATTTTCGAATGTGATACGTGCCTCAGAAATACTGGGTAAAGATAAGGAATTTGCGGAAAGGTTGAAGGACCTCAGAAAACGTCTTCCTCCAATGCAGATCGGTCAGCATAGCCAGCTTCAGGAATGGATGATTGATCTTGACAATCCGGGAGATAAACACAGGCATGTGTCTCATTTATTTGGTGTATTTCCTGCCGGAGAAATATCTCCATACCGCACGCCAGAGTTATTTGATGCTGCAAGGACTTCGTTATTATATAGAGGAGATGTATCTACAGGCTGGTCTATGGGCTGGAAAGTCAACTTATGGGCACGTTTCCTGGATGGAAACCATGCCTATAAATTACTCACCGATCAATTAAGTCCCGCTACAAATCGTTCAGAATCAGGTGGAACATATCCTAATCTGTTTGATGCGCATCCGCCATTCCAAATTGATGGTAACTTCGGCTGCACAGCCGGTATTGCTGAAATGCTCGTACAAAGTTATGATGGAAACATCCATTTGTTGCCTGCTTTACCAGATGTTTGGTTGAAGGGCAGCGTAATTGGTTTAAGAGCAAGGGGTGGTTTTGAAATTGTAAACCTCAGTTGGAATAATGGTAAGGTGATGAAAGTGGAAATCAAATCTACGTTAGGTGGCAAATGCAGGTTAAGGGTTCCTAGTCCGCTAAAAGGTAAGTTAAGGTTGGCACAAGGAGAGAACACGAAC
Organism: Pedobacter sp. JCM 36344; assembly: GCF_046546555.1. NCBI lineage: Bacteria > Pseudomonadati > Bacteroidota > Sphingobacteriia > Sphingobacteriales > Sphingobacteriaceae > Pedobacter > Pedobacter sp. JCM 36344. The sequence continues at coordinate 144,762 of NZ_JBKHKK010000010.1, read as the reverse complement.
CCATTTTATCAGGTCAATAAAACGCCAAAGCCTTTAATATCAGACAAAGCGAAGCTAAATCCTACTGGTGTAAAAGTAACACTACTTTATGATTTTGATACAAAACCGGGACAAACGGTTATATTTACGATGTAGTTTTTTTAAACCAACCAAATATTTATAAATAAACATGAACGATTTAATCGCTAAGCCAGCTTTCACTGACAAAAAATTCCTTGTTACCATCATTTTCGTCACCTCCCTATTTATGTTTTGGGGGATTGCCATTACGATGGCGGACTCTTTAAATAAACATTTTCAGTCAGTATTAAGCCTTTCCAAAACACAATCTGCTTTTGTACAGTTTGCCATCTTTGGAGCTTATGGAGTAATGGGAATCCCTGCAGGGTTGTTTATGAAACGGTTTGGTTATAAAAGCGGCGTCTTACTAGGACTCTCACTTTTTGCCGTCGGTGCGTTTCTTTTCGTCCCTGCAGCAAATTTGTCATCTTTCACCTTTTTCGGACTAGCATTATTTATTCTTGGATGTGGTCTTTCCACGCTGGAAACAGTGGCCCATCCATTCGTTGCCGCTCTTGGTGACCAGAGAACAAGTGATCAGCGCATAAACTTCGCCCAAGCATTTAATGCAGTGGGCGCAATGTTAGGCCCGGCGATTGGTGCTCATTTTTTATTCGGAAAACATATTGAAGGTAGCACAGATCTAACCTCTGTTAAAATGCTTTATTTGGCCATAGGCGGAGTAATTGCAGTGATTGCAATTATATTCTCTTTTGTAAAAGTTCCGCCTACAACCGATCCACATGCAGTTTCAGTAGCTGATGCTGATGCAGTTAACGTAGATGTTGAGCCTGAAAGGAACCTGTTTAGTCACAGACATTTTAGATGGGCGGTAATTGCGCAGTTTTTTAACGTAGCCGCGCAGGCTGGTACCTGGGCTTTCTTTATAAATTATGGTCATGAGATCATGGGCTTCACCGAGTTAAAGGCTGGCAACTACATGGTTATTTTTATGGGAATGATGTTGGCAGGTCGTTTTATCGGCACTTTCTTAATGCGCATCATTGCACCCAATAGCTTACTTGCAGTCTTTGCGGTAGGAAGTATCATAAGCTGCATAATTGTTGCACAGAATCTAGGATGGACTTCATACACCGCCTTATTTGCTATTAATTTCTTTTTTAGCATCATGTTCCCAACGATTTTTAGTCTTGGACTCAAGAACCTTGGAAAACATACCCAGCAAGCCGCATCATTTATTTCGATGGGTGTAGTAGGAGGTGCTTTCTTCCCATTTGTAATGGGCTTTATAGCAGATAAACATGGAATAGGAGAAGCCTACTATGCACCGATCATTTGTTATATTGTCATTTTCTTATTTGCATCGAAATATTACAAAGTAAAACACCACTAATAACCAATTTATCAATACTTAATAAGAACACACACAAATGAAAATAATTATTAATAAATTGATACTAGGCGCCGTGCTATGCCTGAGCAGTCAACTTGTAAACGCTCAAGATTGGGCAAACTTGAAACGTTTTCAAGAAGAAAACGGAAAGCTCGTTGCACCTGCTCCTAATGAAAATCGCGTTGTCTTCATGGGTAATTCCATAACTGAAGGCTGGAAAAATACTTCCCCTGAATTCTTTAACGGCAGGCCATACATTAACAGGGGAATAAGCGGACAAACTACGCCACAAATGTTGATTCGTTTCCATCAGGATGTAGTAAACATCAAGCCTAAGGTTGTGGTGATGCTTTGCGGTATTAATGACATCGCTGGCAATACCGGTCCTTCTACCCTTGAAATGATCGAAGACAATATTGCTGCGATGGCTGAGATAGCTAGAGCCAATAAAATCAGTGTTGTGTTATCCTCAGTACTTCCTGCCTTTGACTTTCCATGGAAACCAGGAATGGAACCTGCTAATAAGGTTATTGCCTTAAATAAATGGATAAAAGAATATGCTGCAATACATAAACTGATCTATCTTGATTACTTTTCTGCCATGAAAGATGAAAGAAATGGTTTATCTAAGGAGCTTGCCAAGGATGGTATTCATCCAACTAAAGCAGGCTATGCAATTATGGAGCCCTTGGCAGAAAAGGCTATCGCACAAGCGCTAAAAAAGAAAATTAAATAAGAAACTTAATTATAAACGAACTCACCGTTTTCTGTTATAATGGTGACCTGTTTTTTGTCTGAAGCTTCAACCTTACCAATAATTTGTGCATCAATGTTGAAGCTTCTTGAGATCTCAATAATTGAATCAGCTAGCTCTGCTGGAATATAGAGTTCCATACGGTGACCCATATTGAATACTTTGTACATCTCTTTCCAATCGGTGCCAGACTGTTCCTGAATCAATTTAAAGAGCGGAGGTATAGGAAACAAGTTATCTTTTATGATATGGACATCATCATTTACAAAGTGAAGCACCTTTGTTTGCGCACCACCACTGCAATGAACAATACCATGTATTTCGGAGCGGAAACCTTCTAAAACTTTCTTTATCACAGGAGCATAAGTGCGGGTAGGAGACAATACAAGCTTACCAGCTGTTACTGTTGTTCCTTTTGCATCCACAACTACAGGATCTGTAAGTTTCTTACCACCGGAAAAAACCAAATCATAAGGAACCGCGGGATCAAAACTTTCAGGGAAAGCATCCGCCACTGATTTATCGAAAACATCATGTCGTGCAGAGGTCAACCCATTCGAACCCATACCGCCATTATATTCGCTTTCATAGCTGGCCTGTCCGCTTGATGACAAGCCTACAATCAAGTCACCAGCCTGAATTTTATCGTTACTAATGATCTTATCGCGTTCAATGCGACAAGTTACGGTAGAATCCACAATGATAGTTCTAACTAGATCACCTACATCAGCAGTTTCACCGCCTGTAGAGTAAATTGAAATTCCTTGTAAACGCAGTTCAGCAAGAATCTCTTCCGTACCGTTTATGATCGCAGCAATCACCTCTCCCGGAATCAGGTTCTTGTTTCTTCCAATTGTAGAGGATAAAAGGATGTTATCAATAGCGCCAACACAGATTAGATCATCAATGTTCATGATAATTGCGTCCTGAGCAATGCCTCTCCATACAGAGATGTCGCCAGTCTCTTTCCAGTAAACGTAAGCCAAAGAAGACTTAGTACCAGCTCCGTCAGCATGCATAATATTACAGAATGCATCATCACCACCTAATATATCAGGAATGATTTTACAAAAAGCCTGAGGAAAAATACCCTTATCAATATTCTTAATAGCCTGGTGTACATCCTCTTTTGATGCAGAAACTCCGCGTTGGTTATACCTGTTATCACTCATGTGTTGCAAAGATAGGGAAACACCTGAATTCTACAATTCCGAGGGTGTTTTTGGAACAAAAAATAACCTCGGCCATGACAGCTGAGGTTATAAAAACTAAAAAATAGTTCAGTATTTAGGTGGTCGGTTTATTTCAAGAACAACAACTCTCTAAATTTGGGCAGAGGCCAAAGGCTATCGTCAACAATTTGCTCTAATTTATCTGTATGGTAGCGGATGGTGTCGAAGTAAGACTTGACTTCCAAATCGTAGCTGATTGCTTTATCACGGGTATCTTCAATGTGGTTGGTCACTTTACGTGCCTCTAACATGCTATCGATACTAGTTTTAACAATACCTAAATGCTCAGATATCTTTCCTATGATGGCTAAAGGAGTTTCTAAAGCCTCTTTGCTAAGTCCAAGTTCTTTCAATCCTTTGGCGTTTTCGATCAATGTATTTTGGTAAGCAATCGCAGCAGGGATGATCATGCTGTGTGTTACTTCACCCATTACTCTTGCTTCGATCTGAAGTTTTTTGTAATAATTCTCTAACAATATCTCATGGCGGGCATGAAGCTCACGTTTGCTGAAGATGTTAGTTTTGGTAAACAACTCAGTAGATTTCTCACTTACATAAGCATCTAAGGCTACTGGAGTAGTTTTGATGTTAGACAAGCCACGTTTTTCAGCTTCATCCGCCCATTCCTGGCTATAACCATTTCCTTCAAAACGGATATCTTTAGATTCTTTGATATATTTTTTGATCACTGTTAAAAGCGCAACATCTTTCTTCTCGCCTTTTTTAATCAGTTTATCAACGTCAACTTTAAATTTAACCAATTGATCAGCAACGATTGCATTTAAAACAGTCATTGGTGCAGATGAGTTCGCAGAAGAACCTACCGCTCTCAACTCAAATTTGTTACCAGTGAAGGCAAACGGAGAAGTACGGTTACGGTCAGTATTGTCTAACAAGATTTGTGGAATCTTAGGAATACCTAACCACAATGCATTGTCTTCTTTCACTTTTTTGCTGATGCGTGAGTGCTCGATCTCATCCAACACTTCGTTCAATTGCTGACCGAGGAAGATAGAGATAATTGCAGGTGGAGCTTCGTTAGCACCTAAACGGTGATCGTTGCTTACAGAAGCAATAGAAGCTCTCAATAAATCAGCATGCTCATGAACAGCTTTTACAGTATTCACAAAGAATGCTAAGAACATTAAGTTGTTTTTAGGCGTTTTACCTGGAGCCAAAAGGTTTTTACCAGTATCAGTAATTAATGACCAGTTGTTGTGCTTTCCTGATCCGTTAATTCCAGCATATGGTTTTTCGTGTAATAACACTTTGAATTTATGTCTTAAAGCAACTTTCTCCATCAAATCCATTAACAATTGGTTATGATCGATAGCTAAGTTGATTTCTTCGTAAATAGGAGCACACTCAAATTGCATAGGAGCAACTTCATTGTGTCTTGTTTTCAAAGGGATACCTAATTTTAAAGCTTCATTTTCAAAGTCAACCATATAACTAAAAACACGCTCAGGAATAGATCCGAAATAGTGATCTTCCAATTGTTGACCTTTAGCAGACATGTGTCCAAATAGCGTACGTCCAGTCATTACTAAATCTGGACGAGCGTTATATAAAGCAAGATCCACAAGGAAGTATTCTTGCTCAATACCTAAAGAGGCATTTACTTTAGTAATACTTTTATCGAAATACTGACAAACATCAACAGCAGCTTTATCCATAGCATTTAACGCTTTCAATAAAGGAGCTTTGTAATCTAATGCTTCACCAGTGTAAGAAACAAAAACTGTAGGAATACAAAGTGTTTTACCAGCTGCGCTTTCCATTATGAATGCCGGAGAAGAAGGATCCCATGCAGTATAACCACGTGCCTCGAAAGTATTACGGATGCCACCATTAGGGAAACTTGAAGCATCTGGCTCTTGCTGAACTAAAGCGCTTCCTGCAAATATTTCAATCGGACCATCGCTGCTAGGTTCAAAAAATGAATCATGTTTCTCAGCAGTAGTACCCGTTAACGGTTGGAACCAGTGCGTGTAGTGCGTTGCACCTTTTCCCATAGCCCAGCTTTTGATCGCAGTTGCGATGTGATTAGCATCTTCCTGGTTGATCAATTCACCGTTGTCGATGGCTGAAACAAGTTTATTGTAAACCTCTTTTGATAAGAAATCTTTCATTTTTTTCTTATCAAAAACATTAGCGCCAAAAAAATCTGAGATTTTAGTCGATGGCGACTTAACCTCAGGTGAAATCCTTGATTGCGCTTCTTTTAATGCAATTGTCCTTAAGCTTTTCATTTATTTGTTTGAATATTTATTGAAAATAAAGTTTTTGTTCAGTTTTCCTATGGAAATTGATGTAAAAATACGAATGTGAATATATATTCAAAGGATTTTTAATTATTTGTTAGTAATTATTTAACAAATAAACATTATTTCGACAAACAACATGTGTGATTGGCTGTTTATGTCCTGCTTCAGCAAGTTACGGTTATTGGGCTTATTATTTATCTTGTATATACAAGTGCTTTTAGTTATGTTTGAAATACACTGTATTGTACACCTAACCAAATAACTCTTGAAAAAACCACTATTAAGCTTATTCACCGCTTTAGCTATGATGAGCGCCGTTTGTGGGCAAAACCATAAGCCTGCGCCAGGCAAGTCAAACCTTTCTTTTGTCGACCCATCAATAGGTGGAGTCGGACTTATCCTCGAGCCTACCCGCCCAACTGTTCAGCTTCCTAACCATATGATCCGAGTGTTCCCGGTTAGAAAGGATGCCCTGGATGATCAGGTCAGTTTTTTCCCCTTAACTATTGCATCACATCGAATTGTATCTCTTTTTCAATTTATGCCGATCAGTGGGAAGGTCGAAAATACCATATGGGATAAAAAGTTGGTATATAACCACGAATTCCTTAGTCCTTACTACTATAAATCCGAATTAGGGGAGGAGAATACCGTGATTGAGTTCGTTCCATCGCAAAAATCTGGAATGTTTAAGCTGAAGTTCCAAAATGATCAGCCGCATTATCTTAGAATGGGAATTTTTAATGAGGATGGAACAATACAGCAAACAGGCAAAAGATCAATCAGCGGAATTGAAGTATTTAGGGGTATGAAGGCTTATTTTTATGCCGAAACCAACAACGATATTCAGGAGTCAATATATCGAACAAAGGATAACAAAAAGCAGGTACTTCTTAAAACAGGTAAAGAGCTAAGCTTCAAATACGGAATTTCCTATATCAGCATTGAACAAGCGAAATTAAACCTTAAAAAAGAGATACCTGACTGGGACTTTCAAATACTAAAGGCCTCAGCATATGATGCCTGGGAGAAAGTGATGTCTCAAATTAACGTGGAGGGAGGAACAGTAGCGCAGAAACGTGTTTTTTATACTTCGCTGTACAGGAGCTACGAGCGAATGGTAGACATTAATGAGTATGGGCAATATTACAGCGCATATGATCACCAGGTTCACAAGAGTGAGAAGCCGTTCTTTGTAGACAATTGGATCTGGGATACTTATATTGCTCTTGAGCCTTTGCACATGATTCTAAATCCTACAAGGGAAGCTGATAAAATTAATTCATATATCACGATGTACCAGCAAGGCGGTTACATTCCCGCCTTCGCCACAATATTTGGAGATTGGCCTGCAATGACAGGAAACCATGCGGCCTCCTGGTTTGCCGATGCTTACTATAAAGGAATCCGCAACTTTGATCTAAATACCGCATACGAAGGGCTTAAAAAGAACTCCGTAGAGGCAACTTTACTTCCCTGGAATAATGGTCCGGCAACTGTGCTCGATTCTTTTTATAACGCAAAAGGCTACATGCCAGGACTTCCATACGGAGAAGCGGAAACCGTTCCCCAAGTGGAGAATGTTTGGGAGAAGCGCCAATCGGTATCTGTGACGTTAGAGAACAGTTTTAGCGACTGGAACATCTCGCAACTAGCGGGGGTATTAGGTAAAAAGGAGGATGAAAGGCTATTTCTCCGCAGGGCGAAAAATTATGAAAATGTCTACAGGAAAGACAAAGGTTTCATGTGGGCGAAAGACAAGAATGGCAATTGGATAGATAATATGGATCCAAAAGCTGCTGGTCGTGAGTTCTTTACTGAAAATAATGCCTATACGTATAATTGGGTGGTTAAGCATGACCTCAAAGGTCTGTTCAGCCTTATGGGAGGAAGAGAGAAAGCGGAAGAGAAGCTGGATCAGTTGTTTAGGGAAGATCTTGGAACGGCTAAATTTATATTCTGGAAGACTCAACCAGACGCATCGGGATTAGTCGGACAGTTTGTGATGGGTAACGAGCCCAGTTTCCATATCCCATATCTTTATAACTACACTGGTGCTCCATGGAAGACTCAGAAGCGGATAAGAATGCTGTTAGACACTTGGTATACGGATAATTTATTTGGTATTCCTGGCGATGAAGATGGAGGTGGAATGACCGCTTTTGTGGTGTTTTCTATGATGGGATTCTTCCCTGTTACGCCTGGAATTCCTGTTTATAATATTGGCAGTCCGGTGTTTACCAAAATCAGCATCAATCTGCCCAACGGAAAAGTTTTTAAAATCAATGCCAAGGGCAATTCGAAGGAGAATAGATTTATTCAGCGTGCAGCCATTAATGGAAAGCCCTTAAACAAAGCTTGGTTTAAGCACTCAGATTTAGTTTCAGGCGCAACCATCGATTTTCAAATGGGTCCGCGACCAAACAAATCCTGGGCTAGCTCAATAGAAAGTGCAGCACCATCTGGCAATATGTTGCCTGGAGCTAAAATAGATTGGTTACAAAACGACAAATAACGCGGTTATGAAAATATTGAAACCCTATATATTCTACAGCCTGTTGTTGTACTCAAACGTGCTTTTCGCACAGCCTAAACAAGAAAAAACTCTGAATGAGGCATCTGTAATCGATTATGTTGATCCTGGAATTGGAGGATCTGGTATCGTGCTTCAGCCCACACGCGAATTGGTGCACCTGCCAAATTCAATACTTAGGGTGTTTCCAATGAAACAAGATCAGCTCGATGATCAAATCAGTTTCTTCCCTTTAACAACAGTCTCGCACCGTACAGAATTTGCATTTTCTTTTTTACCATTGAAGGGTAAAATGAATGATACTTTTTGGGTCAAGAGGCTCACGATATTAACTGAAAAAGCAACACCTTATTATTATCAGGTGGAAGAAGAAGATACCGGGTTCACAGTCGAGTTCAGCCCTTCAGCAAAGAGTGGTATCTTCCAGATCGACTTCAAGGATGCAAAAGATAATTATCTGCGTCTTGGTCTAAATGGGGGGAGCGGGAATGTACAGTCTGACGGAAAAAGAACGATCACTGGTACGGAAAACATTACTGGTATGAAAGCCTTTTTTTATGCCGAGACCGATCAGGACATGGATGGTTTGAGCTACCAAAACAACAAGGAGAAAAATCGACTACTTGCAAGATTTAATAATTCGACCCTTGTAAAACTTAAATATGGCATTTCTTATATCAGTATTGCACAGGCGAAAATTAATCTGCACACAGAAATACCCGAATGGGATTTCGATAACATCAAAATTAAAGCGAAAAATATCTGGAATAAAAAGCTTTCACAAATTACTGTCAAGGGTGGAACATTTGCTCAGAAAAGAACCTTTTATACATCGCTTTATAGAACGTACGAGCGAATGGTTGACATCAATGAATATGGTCAATACTACAGCGCCTATGACCATCAGATACATAAGAGCGACAAGCCTTTCTATGTTGACAATTGGATCTGGGATCTTTACATCGCGCAAGAGCCGCTACATACCATTCTTGATCCAGCAATGGAGCTGGAGAAGATTAACTCCTACATCGCGATGTACAAACAGAGTGGATGGATGCCTGCATTTGCATTAGCAACGGGAGATTGGCCAGCAATGACAGGCAATCACGCAGCATCGTGGTTTGCAGATGCATGGTCTAAAGGAATCAAGGGCTTTGATGTCAAAACTGCTTATGAAGGGTTGAAAAAGAATTCGTTACAGGGCACCCTGCTTCCATGGAGAAACGGGCCCGCTACAGCTATCGATTCTTTTTACAATGCCAAAGGATATCTATACTCATCAAGACCAGAAGAGCGTGGAAGTAAAGACGGTGTTGATATGGATAAATGGTGGGAAGGCAGAGGCAATGAAGGGGTTTCAATCACACTTGAGTGGAGTATTTGTGACTGGTCAATTGCTCAGCTTGCAACAGCAGCAGGGTATCCGGAGGATAAACCGCTGTTTTTAAAAAGAGCGGCTTGGTGGTCTAATGTTTTCAACGAAGAAGAAGGAATGGTTTGGCCGAAAGATAAGAATGGGAACTGGATAAAACCATATAATCCAAAGTTGTTGGGCAGGGAATACGTCACTGAAAATAATTCGTACACCTATAACTGGACGCCTAAACATGATTTAAAAGGGTTATTTAAAAAGATGGGCGGACTACAGAGAACTGAGGCCAAATTAGATCAACTTTATAGAGAAGACCTCAGTTTGCCAAAGTTCTTGTTCTGGCTAAATCAACCGGATGCATCCGGTTTAGTAGGCCAGTTTGTAATGGGAAATGAACCGAGTTATCACATACCTTATCTCTATAACTACACAGGCTCACCCTGGAAGACTCAGAAGCGCATAAGAATGTTAATGGATACCTGGTTTCCGGACAACGTTTTTGGCATCCCCGGAGATGAAGATGGCGGCGGCACTTGTGCATTCGTAGTATTATCTATGATGGGCTTTTTTCCTGTTACACCAGGAATTCCAGTTTATAACATAGGGAGCCCCTCCTTTACTGAGGTAAGTATAAATCTACCGTCTGGTAAAAAATTCATCCTAAAAGCCTCAAACAATTCTAAAGAAAATGTTTACATTCAACGAGCTACGCTAAATGGCAAGCTGTTGCCAAAGCCATGGTTTACCCACAGCGATATTATCAAAGGCGGGGTTATAGAGCTGGTAATGGGCAGTAGACCCAACAAAGTATGGGGAAGCAATGTTGCCGCCGCTGCACCACCTTCGGCTATTGATTTTGACCCTGCGCTTATGAAGTAACTATTGGGAAGTATGTTGATGCTCCACCCAAACCCTAGCGTTTACAAAAGCCTCCATCCAAGGGGAAACCTGATCTTTACGTCCTTTTGGATAGTTAGCCCAATGCCACTGGAATAAAGAACGCTCAATATGAGGCATCATAACCAGGTGGCGACCGCTTTCATCACACATCATCGCCGTGTTGTAATCAGAACCGTTCGGACTGGCAGGGTAGCTCTCGTAAGCATATTTGGCAACAATGCGGTACTGGTCTTCTGCATATGGCAGTTGGAAACGACCTTCGCCATGTGATACCCAAACACCCAGGGTACTGCCTGCCAACGTAGAGAGCATCACGGAGTTGTTTTCCTCAATTGTTAACGAGGTGAAAATGCTTTCGTGCTTGTGACTTTCATTGTGAAGCATTTTGGGCTTCTCTGCATGGTCTTTATTGATCAATCCAAGCTCCACAAAAAGCTGACAGCCATTACAAACACCGACAGAAAGCGTATCAGGACGTGCAAAGAAGTTTTCTAAAGCTACTCTTGCTTTTTCATTGTACAGGAATGCTCCAGCCCAACCTTTTGCTGAACCCAATACGTCGGAGTTGGAGAAACCACCAACTGTACCAATAAACTTAATATCCTGTAGTGTTTCTCTGCCTGAGATTAAGTCTGTCATGTGCACATCCTTAACGTCAAAGCCAGCTAAATACATCGCATTTGCAAGCTCTCTTTCTGAGTTACTTCCTTTCTCACGTATGATCGCCGCTTTCGGCCGAGGTTTAGTCTCATCTATCACAGGTTTTTGTCCGTCAAACTGGCTTGGGAAAGAATATTTTAGCGGTTGGTTTTTATAGTTCTCAAAGCGTTCTTTTGCTTTAACCCGACCACTTTGTTTTTTATCTAATAAGTAAGACGTTTTGAACCAAACATCACGTAAATGATCAATGTCAAGATTCAAGGTATCTGCGTCGCCGTTTTTGATTGTCAAAGTAGGAGTGGATGTCACCTGACCAATTTTATAAAACTTTACTTGTTTGGCTGTTAAAATTTCTTCTACTTCTGTTGAAGCCTGAAAAACAAGGCCGACGTTTTCTGAAAACAACAATTTGATGTCATCGTCTTCGTTCAATGAGGTAAGATCTATTTCTGCACCGAGGTCACGATCCGCAAAACACAATTCTAATAAAGTAGTAATTAAACCACCAGAGCCAATATCATGACCTGCTTCAATCTTCTCGTCTTTTATTAGTTGTTGAATGGTATCAAAAACTGTTTTCAATTGAGCAGCATCTTTTACATCAGGAGTTTCGGTACCAATTCTGTTTAGGATCTGTGCGAAAGAAGAGCCCCCAAGTTTATATTCATCGTTTGATAGATTGATATAATAAATTGAGCCACTATCTCTTTGCAATACCGGCTCAACCACTTTCGTAACGTCATCGCAGTTACCTGCTGCAGAAATGATTACCGTTCCGGGAGCGATTACCTGATCATTTTTATATTTCTGCTTCATTGAAAGCGAATCCTTACCTGTTGGGATGTTGATTCCTAAACTGATAGCGAAGTCTGAACATGCTTTTACCGCATTGTATAACCTGGCGTCTTCACCTTCGTTTTTACATGCCCACATCCAGTTTGCAGATAGTGACACACTTTTTAGACCGTCCTTAAGAGGTGCCCAAATTAGGTTAGATAGCGATTCTGCAATTGCAATGCGACTTCCTGCTGCGGCGTCAATCAATGCTGATATTGGCGCATGGCCAATAGATGTAGCAATACCTTCTTTACCCTGGAAATCCAAAGCCATTACACCACAGTTATTTAAAGGCAATTGAAGCGGACCAGCACATTGTTGTTTCGCTACGCGACCACCTACACAACGGTCAACTTTGTTGGTTAACCAATCTTTCGAACCAACCGCTTCTAATTGTAGAACTTGTTCCAGATAAGTATTGAATAAGGCCGCATCGTAAGTAATTGGCTGATACTTTCTGTCAATCGTTATATCTTCCATGACCACTTTAGGCGAGCTTCCAAACATATCTTTTAATTCCAGATCCATAGGTTTAACACCAGTGGATTTAGACTTGAAAGTAAAGCGATGGTCGCCGCTAACTGTACCAACGGTGTACATTGGAGAGCGCTCACGGTCAGCTATCTTTTGTAAAGTTTCTATATCTTTTTGGCCAATCACCAAACCCATACGCTCTTGTGATTCATTGCCAATAATCTCTTTTGAAGATAAGGTAGGATCGCCGACAGGTAATTTATCGAGGTCAATTAAGCCGCCAGTCTCTTCAACAAGTTCCGACAGACAGTTCAAATGACCACCTGCGCCGTGGTCGTGTATAGAAACGATACTGTTGTGCTCGCTTTCCACCATTCCACGAACTGCATTTGCAACACGTTTCTGCATTTCAGGATTAGATCTTTGAACTGCATTCAATTCAATTCCAGTACCCAATTGTCCGGTGTCAGCAGAAGAAACTGCCGCTCCGCCCATACCAATTCTATAATTTTCACCACCAAGGATGACAATTTTGTCGCCTTCAGTAGGTTTCTTCTTTTGCGCCTGACTTGCTTTACCATAACCCACACCACCTGCAAGCATGATTACTTTGTCGAATCCAAGTTTCCTTGAATCTTCTTCATGCTCAAAAGTCAATACAGAACCTGTGATCAGCGGCTGTCCGAATTTGTTACCGAAATCAGTTGCTCCATTGGAAGCCTTAATCAGGATATCCATAGGTGTTTGATACAACCATTGTCTTTCTTCAACGGCTTTTTCCCAGGGACGATCATCTTCGAGACGAGAAAGAGCAGTCATGTAAACGGCTGTTCCTGCAAGTGGTAATGAGCCTTGTCCGCCAGCTAGCCTATCTCTGATCTCGCCACCAGAACCGGTAGCAGCGCCATTGAATGGTTCTACTGTTGTAGGGAAATTATGAGTCTCTGCTTTAATTGAGATTACCGATTCGAAGTTGCTTAAAGTATAGTAATCTGGAATATCGGCACGTTTTGGAGCAAATTGTTGAACAGTTGGTCCTTTAATGAAAGCGACATTGTCTTTATATGCAGATACAATGTCATTGGGATGAGTCTCAGAAGTCTTTCTGATTAGCTTAAAAAGCGAGCTAGGTTTTTCGACGCCATCAATTACAAATTTGCCATTGAAAATCTTATGGCGACAATGCTCTGAGTTAACCTGAGAAAAGCCAAATACCTCAGAATCTGTTAGTGGTCTTTCTAATCTGTTAGCCAGGGCTTCCAGGTAATTAACCTCTTCATCGCTTAAAGAAAGACCTTCTTGCTTGTTGTAAGCTGCAATATCTGTGATCTGAAGAATTGGTTCAGGCTTTACGTTAATAGTATATAGGTCTTGATTAAGCTCCTCATACTTCTGAGATAGCATGGGATCATAGTTTGCAGTGTCTTGGTCGACTTCTCTGAATTCTTCAATTCTGATGACCCCTTTGATGTCCATATTCTGAGTGATCTCTACAGCATTGGTACTCCATGGAGTGATCATTGCAGCACGTGGTCCTACAAAAAAGCTTTTCAAAGTTGTTTCTTGTTGAAGTTTTGCGCCACCAAAGAGCCATTCTAGTTTTGTGATATCTGTAGTGGAAATGTTTTCTGCTGTTTGCAATGCGAAAACCGTCTTTGTAGGGCTAGAGAAGAAATAAATCATGTTTATTTTTTGAAGATGCAAATTTAGCGTTAAAATTTTAAAACCCCGAGGATCGCTGCTAATATCTCATGCTTTTTTACCTTTGTGGCAACTACTGATAGCATGGGGAACATTTTTTAAAAGCATGGGGAGCATTTTTAAATTTAAACATTTTCAGGTTGACCAGCAAAGTTGTGCGATGAAAATCAACACTGATGGCGTTATTTTAGGTGCTATTGTTGGGTTTTCTTCGGCTGCTTCAGGTTATCGTGCTTTAGATATTGGTACAGGCACAGGGGTGATAGCGATGATGCTGGCTCAGCGTTTTAATGCTGCCCTGATTGACGCAGTAGAAATAGATGAATCTGCGGCTCAGGCTGCTCGACTTAACTTTTTTAATTCCCCTTTTGTTGATCGGTTATCTGTTTTTAATCAAGATATAGCTTCTTTTGAGCCTGAGTTTCATTATGATCTTATCGTGTCTAATCCTCCTTATTTTGTAAACGATTTGAAGAGTTTAGAAAAGAGGAAAAGCATTGCACGTCACGCTGCGGATAGCTTCTTTGAAAGCTTGATTAGTAAGTCTTCAAATCTGCTGACTGATGATGGTCTTTTCTGGCTAATACTGCCAGTCAAGCAGGCAGATCTGGTACTGAATATGGCTGGCGGTTATGGGCTTTATTTAAAAAGCGTGGTCAGCATTCAATCGGATTTCAGTAAGCCTGTTATTAGGAAAGTAATTTGTTTGAGTAAGCATAATGAAAAATTTAAAGAAGAAACCTTTTATATTTATGAATCAGAAAAGGTGTATACTGAGGTATACAGACAGTTATTAAAGGATTTCTTTTTGGCATTTTAAGCTTTAATTACCAATATGTTGCTCGCTTTTTGTTTTCATGATTGCTTCTGCCGTAAGTGTTTTCATCCCACAGATTAGGTGGTATTTTTTAAGGTCAGGGCCCAGAGGTATGGTAATCAAATTATAAGTAATTCCAACGATAAAAATAATACAAATGACTAAGATAGGTTTGATTTCTGATACGCACAGCTTCCTCGATGCCGCTGTACTCAAGCATTTTGCTGACTGCGATGAGATCTGGCATGCTGGCGATTTTGGATCTGGTGTTGCGGAACCTTTAAGAGCCTTTAAGCCTCTGCGTGGGGTTTATGGCAATATTGACGATCAGGTCATCCGACAAGAATTCCCGGAACATCTGCGCTTTACAGTGGAAGGTCTTGATGTCTGGATGACCCATATTGGCGGCTATCCCGGTAGGTACAGCTTAGAAGTAAAAAAAGAAATCCTTTCCAATCCCCCAAAACTGTTCATCACGGGGCATTCTCACATCCTGAAAGTAATGTTTGATAAAAAAATAGAATGTTTGCACATAAACCCGGGTGCAGCAGGCAATTCAGGTTGGCATCGTGTAAAAACGCTGGTAAAGTTTGCTGTTTCTGAAGGCAAAATACAAGATTTTCAGGTAATAGAGATCGGCAACCGCTAAGTTTAAATAATCAAATTTTTTGTGTAACTATGTATGTACATTCTAACTGCAGCTTAAAGAACTGTATGTTAAACTAACCAAAGCACAATGAAAATTTATCCCCGCTATTTCTTATTACTATTCTTATTTACATCATTTTCCACTAAAGGCAACGTGCTTAAATCCACTAAAGATTCTCTCACAACAAAAGCCAACCTAGTTAAGCAGATGGCAGAAGATTTGATCAAGAAGGGCTTTACCGCTGGTGACGGATATGGTGAGGTTTGGATCAGAGATTTCAATACTTTCATCAATGTCTCTTCTACCGTTAATGATAAGGCTATCGTCAAAAAATACCTCATTACATTCTTGAAATTTCAGCAACCCGATGGCAGTATCCTAGACGGCTATATCCCGTCAAGCAATACCAGTGTAGGGTACAATTATTATAAATCCGCTTTGGCTCCTGAATATATTGGCCATAAGAATACAGTGGAGACTGACCAGGAATCTTCACTTATTCAGGCAGTATCAAAATATATAAAAGTCACAGGTGATAAAAGTATTTTGAAAGATATGGTAGCGGGTGGTACCGTTCAAAAGCAGTTGGAAAGGGCAATGAAGTTCTTGTTGAAGGATCGCTTCGAAACAAAATATGGTTTGATCTGGGGTGCAACAACTGCGGACTGGGGAGATGTTCAACCGGAACACGACTGGGGAATAGAAATCAATGCTGATACGCACAAGGCGATTGACATCTATGATAACGCGATGTTCGTCATCGCCATTAACAACTACCTTGAATTCGCAGAACTGTCAAATGAGGACCGTAAGTATTGGAGCAAAGTAGCTCTAGACCTTAAAGCTAATGTCAGGAAATATTTATGGGATCAAAAAAGACAGAAGTTTAAGCCGCATATTTATTTGAACGGCTCCCCATTTCCAAATTCATTTGATGAGGAAGAAATTTACTACCATGGCGGGACTACTATTGCCATCGAGGCAAATTTTCTAACAAAAAAGGAGGTAAAGCAGGCATACTTGAAGATGCAAGAAAATGTGAAAAATGCGAAGGCTTCTACTATTGGCTTAACGCTATACCCCGTATATCCTGCTGGAACGTTTAAAAATACTGGAATGGGACCATATTCCTATCAGAATGGCGGCGACTGGACATGGTTTGGTGGTCGGATGATCTCTGAATTAATCAGATATGGTTACCTCGCAGAAGCGAAGGAAGCGCTAAATCCAATGTTGGATAGGGTAATTAAAAACAAGGGATTTTTTGAATGGTATACTCCTGACAACCGTCCACAGGGATCCTCTAGTTTTAAAGGTGAGGCCGGTGTACTCTGGACCGCCATCAATCAACTTAAATTTGCAGAATTAAAGAACAAATAGCACTTAAAAATATGTTAGGTAGAATACTCGAATCCATAGTAATCTTAGTGCTCATCCTTTTTAGCTCCAGTATTTCAAAGGGGCAGTCAAAGGTCATCTGGGAGATCGGTAAAGCAGACAATAAAAGTGAGGACATGGCTCTTGCCCCAGCTGGATATGCTAAGTTTTTAGATCAGGATTTTGGATGGGAGGATCGTTACTTTCTAATCGGTTACTCTAAAGTTAACACCGATTTTGCTTACGTACTGCCTGGCCCCGATGATAGTTGGGGCGGTACCGGACCAACGTCAGGACTAAGGTCACACAATGTAAACATCCTGTTTGGCCTTAAAAATAATCCTGTAGAAGGGAATTATAAACTAATTATTGATCTTGTTGGTTATCAGTCTATCACACCCCCTTTATTTAAAGTAAGCATTAACGGGAAAAGCTACGTTAAACAACTTTCGAAACATAAGCCAGACAATTCTATAACAGGTGATCTCAAAGCTGCACAGGAATTCGTTTGGGAGATACCCCTAGCGGTAAATCAACTGAAAAAGGGCGGTAATGAAGTTTCGCTAACGATACTAGCCGGCTCATGGATGGTATTTGATCAGATCAAACTTACCGGACCTCAGACCGCGAAGCTTGCTCTTAATACAAATGCTTTTTTAAGGAATGTTGCTGCGGCTAAGTACGAAATAAAGTTAGATGGAAAGCGCTATCAACCATTGCTAACCGATATTCAACACTTGTCGGGCAAACCAGTAATCACTGTCAAACTGGATGGAAAGCAAATTTTTAAAGAAAGCTTAGACAGCGCCAGGTATCAGTTTGAAGTGCCGATGCCGGCGGTCAAAAGGAAGGTTAACAGCAAATATGAGATCTACTGTAACGGTGTGCTTTTGGAACAGGGGGTTGTTGCCAGATCATCGTTTAATGAGTTTAGCCCTGCGGATTATGTGGATACTAAAATGGGAACCGCGCATTCCCGCTGGATGATTGCACCAGGACCATGGATGCCATTTAGTATGGTCAAACTTAGTCCGGACAATCAAAATCCAGGCTGGCAAAGTGGGTATGATCCTACGTTTGAAAGTGTAGGCGTATTTAGCCATATCCATGAGTGGACTATGGCAGGACTTGGAACGCTTCCGGTAAATGGAGCATTAAAGATTAAGGGCGGAGATGAACGCAAAGAAGACGATGGATACCGATCAGAAATAGATAAATCTTCTGAAGAAGCACCACTGGGTTATTATAAGGTCCTATTAAAGAAATACAACATAAAGGCTGAGCTCACTGCAACGACCCGATGTGGTTTCCAACGCTACACCTATCCGAAAGCGGTAGACTCAAGAGTGATGATAGATCTGCAGATTCCTGCAGAATATGGTTACGTCCTGAAAAATGTGACCCTTAAGAAAGTAAGTGATTATAGAATAGAGGGGTCCAGTAGACAATTTACCGCCAACGCATGGTCGGGCGATGTAAACCAAGATTATACCATACACTTCGTAATTGAGTTTGACCAGCCGATCAAGAAGTTTGGTACTTGGATTAATGATGAAATAGGCGCTCAAGATTTGATTGAGACCGGTGAGGTCAAAGATGCAGGTGCGTTTGTAGAATTCGACACGCGTAAGAATCAGGTAGTGCAAATGCGCACAGGAATCTCGCTCGTTAGCATAGATGGCGCTTCTCAAAATCTTAAGGAAGAAGTAGAAAAACCATTTGGATGGAGTTTCGATCAAGTTAGAAATGTTCAGCGTGACACTTGGAACAAGCTAATTGGCAGGGTAAAGATCAGTTCTAACGACCGCCGTGAAAAGATCCGTTTCTACAGCAATATGTATAGGGGTTTGGCTAGTCGCAACACTTGGAGTGACGTCGACGGGCATTGGGTAGACGCTACCAAAAAGATTCAGCAATTAAAAGACCCTAATGCATTGGCATTGGGTTGTGACGCTTTTTGGAATACCTTTTGGAACCTAAATCAGTTTTGGAATCTGATTACACCAGAATGGTCCTCTAAATGGGTTAAATCCCAGCTTGCAATGTACGATGCGAATGGATGGCTGGCAAAAGGACCAGCGGGGATGAATTATGTTCCGGTGATGGTGGCTGAACATGAAATTCCCTTGATCGTTGGGACTTATCAGATGGGAATCCGGGATTTTGATGCAGAGAATGCTTTTAATGCTGTTTATAAGATGCAAACTACGCCAGCGCAGAAGGTGGGACTTGGTTTTGCAGGAAACAGAGACTTGGAGGCGTACTTAAAATACAAATATGTACCCTATGATAAAGGGCGTTTCTCCAATACACTAGAATACGCTTACGATGATTGGACAGTGGCTCAGTTTGCTAAATCGCTCGGCAAAAAGCAGCCTGAAGCAGAATTTACTTTACGGTCTGAATACTGGAAAAATGTAATAGATAAGGAATCCGGATACGCCAAACTTAAGAAATCTGATGGCACTTGGTTCCCTGATTTCGATCCTTTCAAATCTGGTGCGAATGAGCACTATGTGGAAGGAAACGCTTGGCAGCTGACCTATTTTGTTCCACAAGATGTTCCGGGGCTGGCAAAACAAATAGGGAAAGATAGATTTGTTGAAAGGTTATCCTGGGGATTTGGAGAAAGCAATAGGTTAAGATTTAACGCGCCAGGAGACCAGTATTGGGATTATCCTGTCATTCAGGGGAACCAGCAATCTATGCATTTTGCTTTCCTTTTCAATTGGGTCAATAAGCCTTGGTTGACCCAGAGATGGACTCGTGCGATTATTGACAGGTACTATGGTTACGATCTGGCCAACGCGTACTTGGGTGATGAAGATCAGGGTCAAATGAGCGCTTGGTTTGTGATGGCTTCCTTAGGTTTATTTCAAACGGATGGCGGTTGCAGTGTGGAACCTATTTATGAGATCGGAAGTCCGATCTTTCCCAAAGTTGTAATTGACCTTGGCAGTCAGTATGGAAGAGGTAAATCTTTTACCATTGAAGCAAGAAATGTGTCAAGAGCTAATAAATACATTCAAGGTGCTACGCTTAACGGCAAGGTGTTGAACTCCTTTAAATTTCCTGCTTCGGAGCTTTTAAAAGGCGGATCATTAAAGTTGACTATGGGTGCAAAGCCGAATGAGGCCTGGGGAGTTTTGTAATTAAGCTCTCCTGCTTTCGACTGAATAAATGAAACTATCGGCTTTATAATACCCGAGGTTATATTCAATTGGCCGCTCAGCATTGTCGTAGACATAACGTTTTCGGAAAAGTATAGGGCTGCCGACCTCAGTCTCTAATTTCCCTGCGATAAACTTATCGGCTGATTTAGCGCTAATCTCTTCTTTGGAGAGTGCTGTGACTACATTGTAATCTTTTTCCAAGATGTCGTAGAGCGGACGTTTGAAATCTTCTTCTCCCGTGAGGCCTGTATTGGGATGGAAATAAGAGACAAAATATACAAAAGGACCTTCAATCCGACCTCTTAGCCTTTCCAGCTTCAGTATTTTCTCATCTGTCTTAATGTTAAAAAACTGAGCGATCTTTTCTTCCGGGTAAACCCAGCTTACATGTAATTCAAAATTCTTAATTGGAATGCCTCTGGCTTTCATTTCCTGCGAAAAGCTGAGCCAGTTAATTGATTTCGAGCTGATCTTGGCATCGGCTACCTTTGTACCCACACCTTTTTTCCTGATGACTAATCCTTCATAGACTAGCTTATTGAGCGCTTGTCGCAAAGTAGTTCTTGATATGTTTAGCTGATGGGCAAGTTCGACTTCATTGGGTAGGAGACTACCATTCTGGTACTGAGGATCTTTAATCATTTTGCGCAACAGTTCCTCTGCCTGTAAGTGAAGAGGAACGGAGCTTTTATGATTAAGTGCAATTTTCATGGTCCGAAGGGCTGTAATACGGTGGCAATATAAAGAAAATTAGGTATAGTCTTAGCTTGGTTATGTATGTACAATATGTTTGACTTAAACTTTTCTATGTTGATACATATGGCTATATTTGAGTTAATGATATTCTAAATGACAGATCCTATTTCAGATACCTCCTGGAGAGCAAGTTCCCAGCCATTGATACCTGCAAAACTTAACAATGAAGCTGTAAACAGAAATACATACAATCATTTGCCGGTTCATAAACTAGGCGGCGGTAAAATATTTGAAGGGTATGACAGCCTCGTAGAATGGATTATCGCGCAGAAAACAGTGATCATAGATGGATACGCTGGGGTATTTTTTGATGCTATCCAGCAGCAGATCGACTCAAGATTGAGTGAAAAGGGAATTACTCTGAAATGGCATTGTACTGCAGATTATTTAAAAGCAGAGGAAGAAGTTGAGTTGTTAGTTGAACCATATCTGGGCACCAAAGAAAGTGTTTGGGGTACAAAGGCAGACTTAAGCCTATCGGACTTTTTCAGCAAGCAACTTGTCGCTATTCAGCAGGATCCAGATTGCCAGATAAATATTGTGATCGGTTTGGGCGCTTCATTAAGCGGATGGGATGCTCCGATAGTCTATTTTGATATCCCTAAAAATGAGATCCAATACCGCATGCGTGCGGGATCAGTGAATAATATTGGATGTTCTGAAGCCCAGGCAGCTACATCGCTTTACAAAAGGTTCTATTTTGTAGATTGGGTTGTTGCCGATCTGCATAGAAAAAATATCTTGTCAAATATAGAGATCGTAGCCGATGGGCAATGGCAGAAGAACGTTACCTGGATGTTCAAAGAGTACCTGGAAGTGGGCTTAGCTGAGATGGCAAGAACAGTTTTTAGGGTGCGACCATGGTTTGAAAAGGGCTCATGGGGCGGACAATGGATGAAGGAACATGTAAAAGGTTTGAATAATGAGGAGGTCAATTATGCCTGGTCGTTCGAATTAATTACACCAGAAAATGGGTTAATCTTTGAGAGCGATAATTTTCTATTGGAAGTTTCTTTTGATTTCCTATTGTTGCTTCAATATAAAGCGGTAATAGGGAAACATGCGGCGCTTTTTGGACCTTACTTTCCGATACGTTTCGACTTCCTAGATACTTTTAATGGAGGAAACCTATCTATCCAATGTCACCCATCTAAAGAATATATTTCCAATAATTTTGGTGAGCACATCACTCAGGATGAAACCTATTACATTCTGGATTCCAAACCAGGATCCAAGGTTTATTTGGGTTTCCAAGAAGACATCGATCCAAAGGAGTTTCGCAAAGTTCTTGAAGCCAGTGAGGCAAATAACGAGAAAATAGAGGTGGAGCGCTTTGTACAGGCATTCCCATCCAACAAACATGATCTATTTTTAATTCCGAATGGAACGGTACACAGTTCTGGAGTTAATAATATGGTGCTGGAAATCAGTGCTACGCCCTATATCTTTACTTTTAAAATGTATGATTGGTTGTCGCTGGACCTAAATGGCAATCCACGACCAATCAATATTGACCATGCTTTTAATAACCTGAATTTTGAAAGAAAGGGAGATGTTGTTACGTCTGAGCTGATTGCGCACCCTAACATTCTAGCCAAGGGAGAGGATTGGGAGTTAATTCATTTGCCAACGCATAAAGAACATTTCTACGATGTGCACAGAATTGAATTCCAAACTAATATAGAAGTAGACACTGAGGATTCCTGCCAGGTGTTAATGCTTGTGGAAGGTGACTACATCGAATTAGAGATTGAAGGTAAGTTTTCTGGGACCTTCGCTTATGCCGAAACGTTCGTGATCCCTGCAGCTGCAAAACACTATAAACTAATTAACGGAGGTAATAAAATTGCCAAAGTGATCAAAGCCTTTATCAAAGAAGAAACCAAATTATAAACCATAATAATGAACACATCTTATAAATTTTACCTCGGTTTGATCACCGTAGTTGCGTCGCTAGGCGGCCTGCTTTTTGGCTTTGATATGGCCGTCATTTCTGGAGTACTGCCGTTTGTGAGGAAACAATTCGACCTTTCAGCGCTTCAAGAAGGCTGGTTTGTATCCTCAGCATTGGTTGGTTGCATTGTAGGAGTTGCTTTCTCGGGAGACCTGAGCGACAGGCTCGGACGTAAGAAACTGCTTTTCCTGTCTGCCTTTTTGTTCTTGATCTCTGCAGTCGGTTGCGCTTTAGTACATTCTTTAACCTGGCTAATTATATTCCGGTTAATAGGTGGCGTAGGCGTGGGGATTGCTTCGATCGTTGTGCCTTTGTACCTGTCGGAAATTGCACCTGCACATGTTAGAGGCCGATTGGTGACTTGTTACCAATTGGCAATCACCGTTGGTATTTTGCTTGCATACATTACTAATTCAGTTTTATTGAGCCATTCGGAAGCAAATATCACCAGTGTATCTTCCTCACTATTCAACCTGGTTTACGTTACTGAAGTTTGGAGAGGGATGTTCAGTATAGGTACTATTCTGGCTTTATTGTTCTTAGTAGGATTATTTTTTGTACCGGAAAGTCCGAGGTGGCTGATGAGAAAAGGTCTGGTTTCAGAAGGTATGCTCATTTTACAAAAGATAAATAATGATCAGGAAGTTCCAGCAAGCTCCGCTATTGTGGTGGCAGATGATCTTGAGTCAGGAACATATAGGGAACTGTTTAGTCCGCGTTTAAGGAAGGCATTACTCTTGGGCATTTTACTCCCTTTATTCTCGCAGCTCAGTGGAATTAATGCAATAATTTACTACGGCCCCTCGATTTTGAATGATGCGGGCATAGCTTTGAGTAACTCTTTTCTCGGTCAGATCATTTTTGGTGTAGCCAACCTGGTGTTTACATTTGTCGCAATCTGGAAAGTCGACGATTGGGGAAGGAGGCCACTTTACCTTGTCGGAACGCTTGGCGCTACGATAAGCCTTGTGATCACAGGAGTCTTTTTCTACCTGGGCATGACTACCAGTGTATTTCTGATCATCAGCATGACACTCTTTCTAGCTTGCTTTGCGTTCTCTATCGGACCGTTGAAGTTCGTTGTTGCTTCAGAAATCTTTCCAACTAACATTAGGGGAAAGGCAATGGGACTGAGCATCATGGTGATGTGGGTGGCGGATACCATAATGGGTCAGCTTACCCCAGTTCTATTGAGAGAAGCAGGATCTGCGGCTACATTCTGGGTATTTGGATTTTTCTGTTTCATTGCATTTATTACGGTATACAAATTACTACCTGAAACAAAAGGCAAGTCTTTAGAAGAGATAGAAAAGTTTTGGGTCGATAAATAAACTTATTGCGTCGAAGGGGGAGGGACTGCCACTCCCCAATTCACGTTCGGTTGATTGCCCATTTGAAATTCAAGTTTGCCGCCTTTCATCAATTCATCTCTGTACAACCAGCAGTTTTTCAGTTTTTTATCGTTAAAGGTGGCAGATTGAATATATATGTTCTCTGCTGAATTTCCTTGTGCCGAGATCTTAAGTTTGTTTCCGTTACCTAATGCGATCGCAATATCCTTAAATACTGGGCTACCCAGTTCAATGATCGGTCTTAAGTCCGTCAGGCCTTTAACGTCGAACAAACCCATAGACGCCATAACATACCAGGAACCTAGTTGTCCCTGATCTTCGTCCTGCCCATACCCATACCCATGGATACTTTCCGTTCCGTAGAATTCGTCACAAATTGCACGTACCCATTTCTGGGTAAGCCATGGCCTACCTGAGAAATTGAATAGCCAACTTACGTGTAGGTTTGGCTGATTTCCATGGTTATAGTTGGCTTTGATACCGGCAAATGCGTCGATCTCTTTTCCCCCACTGAAACCGTTCATTTGTGCAATATTGAATATATTATCCAGTCGCTCGTTGAATTCATCTTTGCCGATCTTATTGATCAGGCCTTCGGGATTCTGGGGTACATAGAAAGTATACTGCACGGCGTTTCCCTCCTGAAAGCCACGCCAAGGTTGGAGCGAGTCGAATTTATCGATAAATGAACCATCTGCATTTTTGGGTTGTATTAACTTGTTTTGAGGATTGAAAAGAAGTTTCCAGCCTTCAGATTTATCGATAAACATTTTGTAGTCTTCCATTTTACCCAGTGATTTCGCCATTTGCGCAGCGGCAAATGCACTGTAGCTGTATTCCATAGTGTGTGAAGCAGAGAATTGAGATCCGTTGGAATTTGTTGTGTTTTCATTGAGGAAAGGAACATAACCTCGTTTCATAAACGCTTCCACATCAAGCTTACCCGAACCGACCGGCCTGTCTTTTCCGTTAACTTCATTGGCTCTGATTGCCTGGTAAGCAAGATTTACATCATAGTCCCTTATGCCAGAATTATAGGCGCCAACGATAGCTAATCCCACGAAGTTTGTCCCTACACCAGAAGTAAATTGCCCATTAGAAATCCCGTCGCCAAACCAACCCCTGTTCTTATAAACCTCCAGGTGTGTTTGTACAAAGTCTTTATAACGATCTGGGTAAGACAATGCCCAGAGCTGTGTTAGATTCCAAAAGGCACCCCAAATTGCATCTGTATTATAGAAGTTATAATTTGGCTTACCATTCTTATCAATGGGTAACCTACCTATAGAATCCTTTCCAAATTTAGGAAAATAGCCATTTACATCACTGGCGATGCCTCTACCCAGAAGCGCATGATAGAGTCCGGTATAGAACTTTATCTTATTATTTTGATTGGTATCACTTACTGCAATCTTTCCTAATTCTTTGCGCCAAATCTGCTGAGCGTTATCTTTCGCCTGCTGGAAGCTTAGGTCCTTTGCTTCTGTTTCCAGGTTTATTTTTGCATTGTCTTCTGAGGTATAGGAGAGCCCAATTTTCATCTCGATTGTTTCGCTTGCTGCGGTGGCATATTGCAGATATAGACCCGCTCCTTTACCTTTGATACTTCTGGTGTTTTCAAAGGCTTGCTTTGCATCAAAAGCGCCCACACTTTTTGGTGCTTTACTGAGTTCGCCATAGAAATACATGGCTATTTTACCTTTTGAATCATACTGCTGAATATATTTAGGGTAGGAGACGACATAGCCTTTAAAATGAGTTTGGTCGACCATTGTGATGGAAGCCTCAGTAACCTCGGAGCTTTCCCCTTGTTTATTACCGATGTCGAGGATAATCCTTGCCTGCTCATTTTGTGGAAAGGTGTAGCGATGAAATCCCACCCTTTCCGTAGCGGTAAGTTCTGCGGTAATGTTATAATCATTGAGAAGTACTTTGTAATAACCAGGCTCAGCAACTTCATTCTTTCTATCAAATGTTGACCTATAACCAGATCCAGGTTTGTCAAGCTCACCTGGACGAACCTTTAATGGGCCTGTAGCTGGCATTACGGAAACGCCACCAATTTGCCATTCATGAAAATGAACGAAACCTTCGATAGAATTGTGTCTCGTATCGTACCCTACTGCTTCCCAACCTGAGGGATTTCCATAGTGTCCATTGGTTGATGGAGCAAGCTTTGCCATTCCATGTGGAAGTGCGGCAGGGGTATAAAAGAACCACCTGCTGTGTGCGGTACCGATATTTGGATTTACGTATTTGAGTACATCATCTTGTTTAAGCGTTTTACAAGATGTTAAAGTGAAAAGGAGGAAGAAGGTTAAAAGGAATTTATGTTTGTACATAAACGGTTGTTTTTACAATGTTATTTTTGGTATGTACAAACATATATAATATTTATGTCTCCATTTTTACTTTTTTGAGGACTTTCTTAAAAATGGCGGTGTGGTCAATTAATTTTATGACTACGCGAATTTTTTAACTGGCAAGGAGCTGGGTGCGTGATAGCGTAGCAACCATTTTCTTTATTCAGATGACTGATCCACAGTTTGGATCTTTCAATGCCAACAAAGATTTTTCAATACCAACAAAGATTTTGTAAAGGAAACTGAGAATTTTGAAAAGGCAATAGAGGAGGCTAACCGCAGAGTAAACGCATCATATTTTGATTCAATGAAGGTATAAAAAAGTATGATTAAAGCTTGCTTTTTACTGTAAATAATTAGTTATTATATTGACAATCATTATTTAAATTAAATTTTTATGGCGGGTAAATTCTAAATATTTTAAGCAGATAGAAGACAACATAAGGGGTCTGAGCAAGCTTCACGATTTTAAGTGTACACTTAAGGATTTATGTGCACACTTACCAGTTTAAGTGTGCAGTTAACCCATTTTAGGTGTAAAATCTGCTTTTTTTAAACAGCAGTATTGTAGGTTCGTTTAAGCAATCAACCAATGCTGCTTCTAATCATGGTACGCTATATTACTACATTTCCCTATTTAAGGACTACAAAGAAGAGCCTCACTGGTTTATTACTAGTTGCCTCTTCTACGTCCTGGCTTCGAGTCTGCTTCGAGTCTGCTATGTGTCTGCTTCGGCTCGGCCCGAAGAAAACAGCCATAAAACACATAGCAAAGCGGTATCCGAAAAGTTTCAGTACAAACCCCATATCAACCAGAACGTTTCATCAAAAGACAAAGTGGGAAAGGTCTAAAATTAAAATGTCGGAATGCCAGATCAATTCCGAGAATGCTACATCCAATGTCCAGTGCAGTTTGTTGTCTATGCTCCAATGCGAGCAGACAACAGGTCCGGCCATTTATCACGGTTTCCGGGTTTTATCTTTTCGTGTCTTCAATCAAACAATAGATATGAATTTACTTCAAATGATTCTACCCGTAATTCATTATATTTGGAATACCCCAACTTTAACTCGTTGGAAAATAGTAACTAAGTGTATAGAGATTCATAATAAAGTAGACTAAGTCAAATAAAAAGTTAGATAAATAAGTGCTACATAACTTGGAAGTACATCTTAAATTCTTTAAGTTGAGAAAAATATACCATATGGACACAATGACGACCGTTTCTGAAGTTTTAAATAAGCTTAAAAAAGATGGATATACAGTGGACTTCAATCTCAGTGACAATTGCCTGATCTGTCAGGAGAATTCCCTGAAAGTTCATCCGGATGAGTTCGTAGTGGACAAACATTACCGTTTTGAAGGTCTTTCAGATCCGGCAGACGAGGCAATAGTTTATGCGATTTCTTCCGTTAAACATAATATAAAAGGCACTTTGGTTAACGGCTATGGTATTTATAGTGATGAAATGACAGATAGCCTTGTGAAGGCACTGTCGGAAAACATACCGTCGCAGGTTAGTGAAGACCCAGGAACCGCCATCAAGGAGAAATCTAATCAGGCCACACCACTGCGACCTGAAGGTGATCGTCTGCTAGATGCGTCGATGGTAACAATGGACCTGGCCTTGTTAAGGGCACAGATTAAGCAGGAACAAACCTGGAAGGACAGTGAGCGGAATTCAATTACCCTTTTTAAATCAGAGGGTATGCGCATAGTCATGATTGCCTTGCATAAGGGCGCTGAGATGAAAGCGCATACTGCACCTGGTGTGATCAGTGTACAGGTACTCGAGGGACATATTTCATTCCACACGCAAAACCAGTCTATAGAATTAATGCAGGGACAAATGTTGGCGCTTCATGCTGGAATTTCACACAGCGTGTTTGCTGTGGAAGAATCAGTTTTTCTCCTGACGCTTTCTATGCATGTAGCTAGTAAATAAGATTAAATCTTATCCTCATCATGTTTTTCAGGCTTAATGTCAGACTGGTTTGCCTCTTTCTCGAATTTCTTTTCGTCCTTTAGATTTCGTTTAATTAGCCAACCTATAAAAAGAATGATAATTAGCACAAACGGGATTACAATCCAATAATTTATCTCCATGATTTTTTTATTAAATATTTGCAGCGAAAAGGATTCGATCCTGATATCGCCTGCTGTGAAAAAATAACTGTTACCAGACGAAATTATAACTACCTATTGTTCACTTCAAACCCTCCATAGCTAAGCATCTCGGCGTGGTGAGAAACAACCAAATTAAGTTCTAGTCTTTCAATCAGATCTTTAGCCTGTACAATGTTTCTGTGCATATCATTGATGCCCCTGATTTCTATACCCTTGGCCATAAGCTTAAATTTATTTGGTTCAAATTTATCGATAAAAATCTGTAGGTCAGGGCTAATTTCTATTTCTTTTCTCTTCATAGCAGGAGGCTCATTTACTCCTGCAAAGGAAGTAAGTTGCCTCAAACAAAAAGGGGTAAAGATGTTATCTTGTTGTTAACCTTTGCAACATGATTTCATATCTGCAGCTAAAGGGCTTGTAACAAGTTTAGTACACTAAAACCAATGTCTGTTGATGTTGTATTTTTATAGCACACACAAATTAATATGAAGCTTTTTACAAAAACAGCTTTGTTGATCTTGCTGCTTTCTGGCAGTATTTTGAGCAGCAAAGGGCAAAATTATACAGTTAAAGGGACAGTGGTAGATACCGCCGGACTTCCTCTGCCTGGTGCCATAGTCAGAGTTAAATGGGGAGCCGATAGCCTTGGTATTTCTGCAAACAACGATGGAACATTTATTTTAAGCAAAGTCAAATCGAGACAATTCACACTTTCTGCGGCGTTTATTGGCTTTCAAACCTTGAATAAGCAATTCAGCTTTGAAAAGGGAAGTATTTTTGATGTTGCCGCTCTCAAGTTAAAAGTTGAATCAAATACTCTGGACGGAGTTGTAATTTCTGGTGTCCCACCGGTTAAGATTACAGAAGATACCGTTAGCTTTAATGCAACCTCTTTTCCAGTAAGACAGGGCGATGCGGTAGATGAAATATTAAAAAAGCTACCCGGCATTAAAGTAGATAAAGACGGCAATGTAACTAGCCAGGGAACCCCGGTGAGTAAAATCAGGGTAAATGGTAAAGACTTTTTTGGAACTGACGTTGCCACCGCGATAAAGAACTTGCCAGCTGATATCATTAAAAACCTTCAATTTATTGACGACTATGGAGATCAGGCTAAGCTTACAGGATTAAAGACAGGGGAACCAGAAAAGGTACTGAACCTGACTATACAAGAGGACAAAAAGAAGGGCTATTTTACCAGAGCCTCCGCAGGACTTGGAAATTCTGACAGGTACAATACCAGTTTGAGGGCCAATAGCATGAAAGGTGAGCGTCAACTTAGTTTTGACGGCACGGTAAATAATGCCAATAACCGTGGCGGTGGTGGGGATGGCTTAACTACCCGCAATGCAGCTGGATTAAATTACCGTAATGAATGGACTAAAAAGCTCTCTGGAAATGGTTCTTATAATTTTGAAAATGTAAAGAACAATACCGTTAGTACTGCGCTTACCCAAAATTTCCTTCAAAATACTGGCGGTCAGTTTACAAGATTGGAAAACTCAAGAAACGACAATACCAACATGCGTAACAATCACTCCTTCAACGGAGAGTTAGAATATAAACCAGATACAGTAAACTACCTTAAAATCTCCCCACAATTTAATAACAACGCGAATAACGGAAAGTATAGTGGGATCTCGAACATTGCACAACAAGATCTGCTGACCAAAAGAACAAGCAACAATAGCAGCGCCAACAATTCACTAAACCTTAAGACTAATATTTTTTATAACCACAAATTCAGTAAAAAAGGCAGAAATTTCAGTTTTTGGGGGAATGTCAACTTTAACAATGGAGGTAACAGCAATAATATTTACAATGATTACCGAATTACTGATAATGGAGTAGACTCAACAAGAATCCAAAACCAGCTAAACGATCAGGCAACCCAGAGTTTCGGTACCTATGCCGGAATGTCTTATATGGAGCCATTGTGGAAGAAAACCTTTATTGAATTCAATTATAACTACGGTAGAACTTCCAATACTAACAATAGAAATGTGCATGATGTTTTGGGCGGTTTGGAGCAATATAATACGGAACTGAGCAACAATTACGACTATCAATTTATCACCAATAAACTGGGTGTTAATTATCGATATATAGCGGATAAATTGAATTATACATTAGGTTTGAATGCGCAACCGACATTGCTTACGGGTCAGAACTTAACCAGGGATATCCAGACGCAGCAAAGAACTTTTAATATCATCCCATCAGCACGACTAGCCTATAAGTTTACAAACCAGAAATCGTTTGACATCAATTATTGGGCTAGAAACAATCAACCTGGTTTTTATCAATTGCAGCCAATTACCGACAATTCCAACTTACAGAATACGATTACAGGTAATCCTAACTTAAAGCCTGAATTTGTGCACAGCGTAAATGCACATTATAAGCAGTCGGATTGGAACCTCGGGCATGTGTTATTTGCAAATGTATCTTATAGTCAGACCCAGAATAAAATCGTGACTACCAAAATCCTGGTTCCAGGTACTTTAAATCAAACTACCAGCTACACCAATACAGATGGTTTTTATAACCTAAAGGGAGATTATTATTTTAGCAAGCCTTTTATGGAACGTAAATTCTCTATTGGTTATTCCGGATATGGCGAATTAAATAACAATGTTGCCTTTATCGACAACAATAAAAACTTTGGTAAGAACACCGTTTGGAGACAGGAACTAGAGTTTAAGGTTGACCTGGCAGAAATTATGAACCTGGAGATTGAAACTTCCTATTCGCAAAATAAAACCGAATATTCTCAAGAGGGTCTTGATGACCGACTAACCAGACGCTATGAATATGGAATTGAGGGGAGGAACTACTTCTTTAAAGACCTGACTATTGGGTATGACCTTACCAAGCAGATAAACTTGGGATTTAACAACTCTCAAGTACGTAACCCGACTATTTTGCGTTTGTTTATGGAGTACAAGCTAATGAAAAAGGATAGAGGCACATTACGTATTGATGGGTTTGACCTTTTTGATCAGAACTCAGGGATTTCCAGAGATGTTTTTGATAACGTGATTGTAGACAGACAGGTCAATCGGTTAGGAAGATATTTTATGCTGTCGTTCATATACAGATTAAATAAGTTTGGATAGACGCCAGTAGTCTTCTCTAATGCCACGGATCAGGTTTTTGAAGCGTAATTGTTGGCTGTCGGGAAGTGTCAGTTAAATATTGTATTTTTACAAATCTAGCTTTCCCAACTTTTTCACCATGAGTAACGTTGATAACGATATCAATCCTCCCGAAAATAATAACTCTGAAGCCCTCACAACTTCTTTTTTAGAGGCAGATGTGGCGCTGGTTGCACTGGACTCTGCGAATGTTGGAATTTGGATCATGGATGCTCACTCCGGCGAGTTCCGGTCCTCTAAGCGTACGAAA
This sequence comes from Pedobacter sp. JCM 36344, assembly GCF_046546555.1. NCBI lineage: Bacteria > Pseudomonadati > Bacteroidota > Sphingobacteriia > Sphingobacteriales > Sphingobacteriaceae > Pedobacter > Pedobacter sp. JCM 36344. The sequence goes on along the minus strand of NZ_JBKHKK010000010.1, from coordinate 112,641 downwards.
ATGTTGTTTGGACATGAGCCGGATGAGGAGCTCAGTTTTGAGCAGGCAATGCAAAGTGTGGCGGAGAAACATCAAAAGATTGTGCTGAAAGCAGTTCTCACTGCTATTAACAATAAAACCAGCTTGTATATTGAGTGCCCGGTGTTCCTTCCTTCAGATCAAAAACACAGGTGGCTGAGTATAACAGGCGGATTCGGTTCCGCAGACACGGTCGACAGCTTCTTTTCTGGGATTGTAATTGACATTACCAAACAAAAGCAAAATGAGATGCGTAGGAGTAAATTCATTGGCATGGTCAGCCATGAGCTCAAAACACCGCTTACTGCGCTAAAAGCATATGTACAGTTGCTCAGCAACTGGGCAAAGAAACAGAAGGACAACTTTACTATTGGGGCCTTGTCAAAAGTAGAAAGGCAGGTAAAAAAAATGCTCAGTATGATCAATGGGCTGCTAAGTCTATCTGGAGCAGAAGCTGGAAAGATCCATCTCACCAAACAGTCTTTTTCCATATCCGAACTCATGGATGAAGTGATCGAGGAAACGATGTTTTTAACTTCTTCCCATCAAATCATCAGAGTGCCTTGTGAGCCGATCACCGTGAATGCTGATCGTGATAAAATCGAACAGGTGCTGGTTAATCTGTTAAGCAACGCAGCCAAATATTCCAGCAAAGACCTTCCAATTGAGATCGCCTGTACTCATATTAATAATTTTGTTGAGGTAGCGATTAAAGACCAGGGGATGGGTATAGCCGCTGATAATTTAGCTCAGCTTTTCGATCCCCATTACAGGGTAGAGCGCGTAGAAACAGAGAAAATTGCCGGATTCGGTATCGGTCTTTACCTCTGCGCCGAGATTGTAAAACGACATAACGGAAAGATCTGGGTTGAAAGCGAACTCGGCATTGGCAGTATCTTTAAATTTACGCTTCCCTTGTAGCATCTTTTGAAAGTATCTTTAACTTTGTGGCTAAGCTAAAGGGATGGATGTGGTTTCAAACCCCGTATCGATAGCTTTATAAATTTCCATTTGAAGCAATTTCTGGGCAGCTTTCTTATAAGCTTTATTTTTTGCTCAATTGAACTAATCCGGGTTCGTCAACGATGCCCAATGCCTTGCCATTTACCTTAATCAGGCGTTCAGCAAGTAATTCGTTCATGGTTCTAAATACAGTCTCGTAAGTTGCACCAGTGTAGGCCGCCAAGTCTTGCCTGCTTAGCTCCAACGCTAAAAATCCATCCTTATCTAATCCAAACTGTTCTTTCAATTCTATGAGGGATACTGCCAAACGGCTTTTTACCGACATTAAGGCTAGGTTTCGCATTTTTTTTTCTGATGAATGAAGTTCATTTGCATAGAACATCAGCATCTGATGAGCAAAGTCGTGATTAACTTTTAGGGTAGTTTTAAAAAACTCAATATCCACAACGCAAAAATGAGTAGTTTCTAGCGAAGTAGCAGAAATTGGATAAACGTCAAATTTAGTCGTGATCCCCCTATGACCAAAAATGGCACCATCGTTGGCAAAACGTAAAATTAGTTCTTTGTCTCCCCATTTTTTATGAATTTTAACATTTCCAGACGTTACAAAATAAACGCCGGCGACAGGCTCGCCTTCAGTAAAGATTAACTCCCCCTTTTTAACTACGAAATTCTTCCTGTTACTTGCAATTGCAGGATGCCACTCGGATAACGAGTGCTGGCACATAAAACATGTTTTAAGGTCGCAACCGCTATCTTTTTTCATAATTCCAATCTTGTATCGATGTAAAAATAGCAAATCATTAGAGAATTACGATAAAACAGACACATACATTGCCCTTCAAATTTCTTAGAGTTATTCTTACTTACAGAAAAACATACTGCACATTTGGTACTCCTTTATAAATAAGATTCTCATCGTTCAAGTATGCATCCAGTAACACTCCTTAACGATTTATGATCTGATGATTGGTAATTTTCCGCGTAATAAATTGGCGATGTTAGAAACGATCAAGGTTTTTTTACTTAATTCTTTGCCTCAACCGAAAATATATAAACCTTGCGGCCTAATCTTCCTTCCGCATCAATACCTTCTATTGTTACTTTGTAAGTACCCGGTCCATCTGCATTAAAAAAACTAAATGTAGTTTTACCACTTATATCCGTTTTTACTCCCGGATTCCAATAAATAGTAGAACGAAGGTCGGGAAAGTCATCTTTGCTACCCGGACGATCATATTGGGGACTATAAAATTCCTTGGCTTTGTCAAAGCTTTTAGGTGAGATATTAACGATACTAGGATTGTAAGCAGCCGTGTGGCTACCCCCGTTTTTTGTGGTGATTAATATCACACCGTTCAAGGCATCTGGTCCATATATATTTGTGTAATTGACTGATCTTAAAATCTCTACGTTGGCAATCTGATCTGGTGGAGGGTCATTTTTGTTAAAAATAGCGTCTATGGCGTCTGCATCTCGTGCTGGAGACAATGCACGTCCGTCCAACACGACTAACATCACCCCGGTAAGTCCGTCCCCCCCATCTAATGTTGGACTTGCTCTAGTAGAACGAGGAAGTCCCCCCTTAAAAATGACCCCTGTTATTCTACCCTCAAGGCAAGCCATTAAATTCGGACAGGTCTGGAATTCTTCGTTCTTAATAATCTGGTCGTATCTCCCCGGACCATTTAGATTAAAATTTCTTTGTTTGGGAAGATTTTTCTGGTAAGCCTTCGCTACAATATTAACTTCCTTTAATTTTTTTGTCCTACTCAAACCGCCAAGTTTTTCCAACACTTCATCCTGCTTTCTGCCGTTATCAGCATAAGATTTAGTGCTTCTGTATAGATCTGTATTCAGTGCAGCAATATTTCTGTTTTTTAGGGTATTTATTTTAGGTACCGTGTCCAGGATCACCTCTACATTACTGCTCTTTTTTTGAGAGCGTGCCTGTATTGAAAACTTCAGGCTATCTGCCAAAAACATCCCATCAAATTTAAATCTTCCTTCTGCATCAGTAGTGGTTCCTTTTACCATGTTAGCCCTTACAGACATTAACGTAACAGCTGCATTTACTGCAGGTTTATTGCCAAGTGTTACCACCTTTCCAGAGATGTAAGTTCTCAAACCTTCTGCCTTAAATGCGGGTGTTGCCGCAGTACCTGGCTTTACATCTGACCATACAAATCTCCTGTACCCTTGAGTAAGCATCAGGTTGTCTAAAGCCAGGTTTACCTCATCATTGTCTGCTGTAAAATAGTAGTTAGGTTTTTCTACATATCCTTTTATGTCAGAAGTTAAAAGCAGATTGGAAAAAATAGTACTTGCGCCGGCATCGTCAAAAGGCATCTTACTTTCATCAACAACAGTGATTGAAAAATTGCCTGTACTAGGTCGATCCTCCGAATCCTTAGCTTCCAGCTGCAGCTCTACCTTTTCTTTACTTTTATAAATCTGTTTTGGTGTTTTCAGAGTAAGTAAAAGCTGGTCTTTGGTTTTAATAAAGGCAATTCTTTCGTTTAAAGGTTCCCCTTCAGCAGAGAATAAAGTGAACTGCGCTATGCCAGAGGGAAATGCTTTTTTTTCCAGCCAAAGGGACGTCGTAGTTTTGTTTATTTTTAGCGGTGTGGCAGCAATTATTTCTCCACCAGAATGAACAATGCAGTTTGCAGTGAGTGCTGACGGACCAGTAATCATTTGTTCTGGCACGCGAATTCTTACTAAAATGCTATCTGCATTGGGCTGAGACACACTCAATACATATCCATTAATCAATGGCCTTGGTAGAGCAACTGATTTTTGAGATCCATCGGGAAAGGTTATTTTTGCGGTATAAGTTTTACCTGCTTCTGGTCTGATCGAAAAATTGCCCATCCCTGCATGACCGCTTGTGAAGTCGGCAATATGATGTTGTTCCTCGTCTAAAACTTCTCCTTTTACTGATATTCCATTACCGTCTGTTCCTACAGCTTTAAAAGCCAGTTTGGAAGCGACACCATAGACCAGATTTCCACTTTCCGGGAAGAACTGGATATCGCTTTGCAATAGGGCAGCTTTATTAAGTAATTGTTTACCGTCTGCGGCTGAGTAGCTGTAATCTGCTTTTGCGATAACCGCATTTTCAAATGGACTTATTACCGTAAACGTATGATCAAAAAAATAATCTGCTCCTGCATTGCGCATCCATTGTGTATAAGCCCTGATCCTGTAGTTACCCTCTTTTAACTCATCGCGTAATGTAAAGTTACCCATACTCATACCAGCGCTCAAGGGAAGTTTCAAGGCACTTACAATAGAATCTTTTTCATTAATAAGGTCTATATACAGTGCTCCGCTTATTGCCGAAAGTTGGTGCCGGGAGCCAGTAGTAACATAAGCCTTAAACCAAACCGTATCGCCCAGAGCGTAATAAGGTTTATCCATATGAAGATAAATCTTTTCCTGCGGAAGGCTATCCGTCCATTGATGCATTGCGTTCACCAGCTTGTCCAAAGGATCGTTAACATTTGGGGCAAAGGCCAGAAAAGCCATAACTATTAAAAAGCATCCAATTAATTTTTTGAGAGAAGTTATCATTATGCAAGGATATATTTGGTTGTAGATAAAGGCAAGTTGGAAAGGAATAATGGGTACAACACCTGAAAATATTCTACAGAGGCGTAAGTTGTTAGAGCCCAGTGCTCAGCACCTCTTCAAGGCACAAATATTTGGTTTGTGCCTTTTCAATTAAAAAAGAACGTCCTAAAAATCAAATCCACCCGTTTTAAGCCTTTCTGTTAGGTCAAAACGAGAGCTTACGTTTATAAAAGTTCATTATTTAATTGATGACAAGCTTAAATGTAACATAGTTTTTAAATTACGTGGTTCGGTGCAAGACAGAGATCAAGCCACATCGAATACTTTCTGAGACCCGCTTTTGTTTGCAGAAGCATTTCCAAAAAATTATGGATGCGTAGATGAGGTAACTTTCAAATTAGTATTGCCAGCGATGCCTGATAACGAAGAAAAGCTTGAGGATTACCAGCAACATTCCATCGATTATAAGTTTGATTCTTTTCTGATCTAAAGCTGTACAGCCAAGTATTGAGATGTGGATGAGGAGGATTAACTAGCCCCTGTCTATAGACAATTTCACCGCCTCTGCAAATTTAGCCACACCGGACAGGCGTAAAGGCTATACAGAGCGGGCAGCTTTTAATTATTTCCATTGACTTGCCCGGCCTTGATACCTGTCCGGCTATCCGCTCTTTGCTGCTTAAGCGGTAAAATGGGCAAAACTGTTCAATGTATAATAGAATAGAAGCTGAAAACAAATCGCAATAGTCATTTGGTAACTATTAAAATACGAGATACTGTCTCGTATTTTCGGATTGATTTATTAAATGTTTCAATTAGGGTTAACCGATAGCAGCGTTAAAAGCCAGAGAGTAAGTAAAACCATTGGTTGTTCGTTATTAACATCATTCCTAATTCTATACCTTAGTAGGACTAATGAATAATCAAGTATTAAACTCGTACCTCCAAAAGCTAACCCGTCTCAACCGAGCAAATACCCTTTATGGCAAAGCACCACATAAGCCAGTTCTGTTAATCTCTATTATAGAACTTATTGAAAAAGGGTTAACTCAAAACAACCGCGTTTATGTTAACACAGATTTAGTAGGCACTTTTCAGGAGAACTGGCGTTTATTGGTGAATACTTTACACCAACCAGATTTTACACAGCCCTTTTATTATCTGCAAAGTGAGAAGACTGGAGGAGAGCAATTCTGGTTCCTGCAACCCAAATTGGGGTGCCAAATCAATGCACATATTAAAAGTGTAAATAAACTGGCTGAAGTATTGGATTTTGGTTATTTCGCAGAAGACCTTTATCTGCTGTTAACTGATCCGGTATCGCGAAGCATTATCAAAACGGTTTTATTGGACACCTATTTTCCTGCGACTAAGGGCAATTTTATTGAAAGCAAAGTAAAAGGAGATGGATATATCCACGACCTGAAAGAGTATATATTAAATGAACCGGAAGCGCAATACAAGCATATTAAAATAGAAACAGAAGAAGATGTATTTGTACGAGGGGGATTGTTCAAAAAACTGGTGCCCAAAGTTTATGATTCAACATGTTGTTTTTCGGGTATGCGCCTGGAATCCATTTACGGACATAGTTATATAGATGCCTGTCATATAGTTCCGTTCAGTTTAACACATGATGATAAGGTAAATAATGGGATCGCACTTTGCCCCAATCTGCATCGCGCATTTGACAGAGGTTTAGTAAGCATTGATACGGATTACCGCATTCTAATCAGTCAACAAATAACCGAGATCGAAGAACATCCTTATAGCTTGAAGCAATTAGAGGGAAGAAAAATGCGCTTACCTTTTGGTAGCAGGCACTATCCTTCATTAGAAAACATTAAATGGCATAGAGAAAATCTGTTTTCTATAAAATCTTAACCCCTGAAATAGTTGACTAATCGTGAACAAACGAAATAATTCCGCTCCGATCTGAAATGAATTGCGCAATCATTTATTGCGTAATTTCCATAATTTCTGGTTTATGTTCTTTGTATGAGAACTATAGCTCAACGCATCGTGTTTTATAGCTCAAAATTGCGATTGTTTGAGCTATAAAGATCAAGGTAATGAGCTGTAAATTATAACCAGTAAATAATATAGCTCAAATTATTATTAAATATAGCTCATTAATTAAAAAATATGAGCTATATTTGTATTTGTGCTGAGCTATAAATATTAAAAATGAACCTGAAGGACCAAATTATTACGTTCATAAAAGAGCACCCATCCTGTTCTTCTAATGAAATACACCAGAGCCTGGATGTTAGTATAGCCACCGTAAAACGGATGCTGTCCAGGCTTATTTCGGAAGGTTTGATCCTTGCTGAAGGGAAATTAAAGGGGACAAAATACATTTTAAGCCCTTCCTATGAGTTACTTTTTCCTGTTGACGTGGTAGAATATTTTAAAAAGGAGGTTGACGAACGGCAAATCAGGGAGAATTTCAATTTAACGTTGATGCCTGAGGTTTTAACGAAAGCAGCTCTATTTACAGATGCTGAAATGCAGCATCTTGAACTGCTGCATCGGAAATACCAGGATAATATATCGCATTTGTCCAAAGCAGAATATGCCAAAGAATTGGAACGGCTTGCTATTGATCTGAGCTGGAAATCATCCCAGATAGAGGGAAATACTTACTCGCTTTTAGAAACAGAACGCCTGCTGAAAGAAAAAGAAACCGCAGCAGGCAAACCGAAAGATGACGCAACGATGCTTCTGAACCATAAGGAGGCCTTAAATTTCATCATTGAGCATCCTGATTATGTCGCACCACTGAGTATCCGTGGAATAGAAGATATTCATAGTCTGCTTATTAAGGATTTAGGTGTCGACCGGAATATCCGCCAAAGAAGGGTAGGGATCTCCGGAACAAATTATAAGCCTTTGGATAATGAACATCAGATCCGGGAAGCGCTGGAGGAGATGTGCAATCTGATCAACAAGAAGGAAAGCGCGTTTGAAAAAGCACTGCTGGCTTTGATATTGCTTTCCTATATCCAGGCATTCGGAGATGGTAACAAAAGAACGGCACGTATTGTAAGCAATGCCCTGCTGATGGCATATGGCTATTGTCCTATTTCATTCAGGACGGTAGATTCTGTTGAGTATAAAAAAGCCATGTTGATATTTTACGAGCAGAACAACATAAGTGCCTTTAAGGAAATATTTAAAGCTCAGTTTGAATTTGCGGTGAAGACCTATTTTTGATCAGATATTCCTTGTTTTTTTGCCCTCTTTTGGGTGTATTTACATAGTCAAAATAGGTGTTACTTAAGTGACTACCTGAAGATTAATTTTCTTTATAAGTCGTTTATATAGAGATATTTACCTAATTCGGTTCGAGCCCAGGTGGACGCACAAAACGGGTTTTAAAGCCCTTCGAAAACCCTCTAAGTTGCTGATTTAGAGGTTTATTTTTTAGTGATCTTTTTCTAATAGAAGGCCCGGTAGGTGCGTCATCAACTGGGTTAATTCAAATTGGCTTCAAATACTTTGTTCTGCCGGATATGGTCGTTGTCAGTTGGTAAGTTAGGTGTTAAAATCGCCTTGCGAGTTCATAAAGGCAATTTTATAAGGTTTTTACCCACATACCACAATACGTCAAAAATGTAAAATACAACGTTCCCATCTGCTTCACTTTGCCAGTTCTGCACAGCATTAAAGTCTGGCCTGATACCCCTATTTGTGTATTTTATCGCTAATGCGTATATTTACTATTCCTTAATCAGGTTTTCAGCTATTGTGCAGCAATATGATGTCTAAATTTTGTGCGGTACTGCTATGCTGCCTTTTTGTTTCGAACGCGCAAGCGCAAAAAAGTATAAAGGATAGCCTGCTTGGCCTGTTGTCGCAGGTGAAGACGGACACGGCTAAGGTGCGGTTATTGAATGAATTGAGTTACGAGGTGGTGGAAGCAGATACTGCGCTGGCCCACAAGTATGCGAACGAGGCTTTGGTGAAGGCACGGTCGGTTGGGTATTCCGAGGGAATGGTCTCGGCCTATTATAATATCGCATACGTTTACGAATTATTATATAAGCAGCGGGTCGCTGAAAGTTATTATCTGAAGGGGATCGCAATCGCGAACCAAAAGGCGTTGCCGAGGTCGGCTGCTTTCGGTTACCAGAATTACGCGGTGCTGCTGAAAAAAGAACGGAAGTTCAAGCAGGCTTTGCAGACCAATTTACAGGCGGTGCATTTATACGACCGGTTAAGGGATACACTGCATTTAGCGGTGGTCTACACGAATGTGGGCAACTGTTATTCCAATCTGAACTTGCCGGAACTGGCGATCACTTATTGCAATAATGCCTTATCAAGAGTAAATCGTATATTTGAATATCAGTTTGAGAGCACTTAGAATTTGAAGTACTTCATAAGTTAATAAAAATGAGTTATTTATAAAGATAGGCTCGAGCCCAGTAATTTAATGCCTCCCTTTTAACCGCTGCAGCGGTCATAGGCGAGCATTAATTGGCCTGCCATAAAACCATTTCTGATCAAACACTCGTTTATTATTAATACGTCAATGAACTTCTCGTCCCGCTTCGCAGAAGGCAAATATATATTTATACAAAAATACCTATATAGATGCCTAACAACTAATTATCTAGGAAAATGTCCGCGAATGTCCGCCGTTTATGCAAAATGTCCGGTATTATGTCGGCGAAACTTTTGGTACTTTTCGATAAATCCGAAAACACTGGACTCTAGATGACAGGCTGAACGACCGATTTGCTTTAAGATACAAACTCATATCTAGACCGGAGCTCAGAGGTATCTCCTAGGATACTCCTTGCGGTATTAGTGCGTAAAGGCCGCCCTTATCCCAACGAATATGCTCTGAGTATGCTTTGAGTGCTATGGTTGTATAGTCCTAGAATAGCTTTACACTAGTCCTGGAAAAACTTGACATGGAGTTGCTACATGGAGTTGCTACATTTGAACAGACATTAAGTTAAGGGAATTTGATAACTTAACATTATGTCAGGAGAAAGAAAAGCGTACTCGAAAGAGTTCAAGGTGCTGAGCGTTGAACTGAGTAATACCAGAAACGATTTGACAGCTCTAGCCAAAGAATTGGACATTCCACCGTCGTTATTATATCGCTGGAGGAAGGAGTATTCAAGTAAACAGAATAGTGTTTTCCGGGAAACGGAAAAGTGATTTTAACACAGGCAGAGCAAGAGCTAGCCATATTGAAGAAAGAACTGCGTGAAACGCAGATGGAGCGCGACAATCTAAAAAAGGCTGTAAGCATCTTCTCCAGGAGCGATGGCAAATATTCGGGTTCATAAAGAATCACAGAGGAATGTATTCTATTGGGAAGATGTGTTCCGTATTTCAAGTAAGCAGAGGGGGATTTTATACCTGGTTGAAAGGCAAACTATCAAACCGGAGTATTGAGAATCAAATGCTGGAGCAGGCGATATTAGAAGCTTTTCAGAACAGTAAAAGCATTTATGGAAGTCCCAGGATCACCCGGGTGCTCAATAAAAAGCAAATTAAAGTATCCAGGCCAGTAGTAGCCAGAATAATGAAAAAATTGCATTTGAGAAGTATTGTGAAGAAGAAATTTAATGTAACTACAGATTCTAAGCACAAATTACCAGTACACGAGAATAAACTGGATCGGGATTTTAGGCTTGGCACTTTAGCGGCAGCCTGGGTAAAAATACTTCGATGAGTTTGCTTTCAGATATAACTATCGTAATTTAGCAACACAAGATCAATTCAACATGGTTATTAAGAACACAGGTTGCAGATTAAAATACAAAGACTTAATATCATGAAACAACCCACAAAAAAAAGCACCACTACCAAGAAGGTAACAGTGCGAAAGAAAAAGGCACCACCAGACCCAATAGAAACAAGTGGTGATGATAATTTCGATAATGCTATTGATTTGTTTTTGAAAAAACCTAAATAGTTGTTTAAAACCTTTTTTATAACCTATTAGCCACTTTTTAGTGGCTTTTTTTATTCCTAAAATTATGTGTTTAATGTAATATTTAAAAGGAATGGCCGACATATGTGGCACTAGTGTTTTTTAAATGCTATGGAATCTTTTGCTATGGATGGTGGCGTTTTCAGGACTTCTTTCTTGTGTTTTAATGCTTGTTCATGCTTTTCTTCATGCTTGTCGGTTGATTTGAAAATATCATACCCAGTAAACAGCGCAGAAATACCTGCAATTATTAAAGCGACTATAGAAAATAAATTAGACCTTATACTTGTCTTATGTTCTTTGTGAAATAAAAATCCAGAAACAGTTAAGCTACAAAAAAGTGGACTATTTTCTGATACTCCAAAATTATAAACATCATAGTCAATATGACCTGCTTTCATCATTTGCTCTAAGAATTTTAATGAATTTTCTTTTTTTAAATCCCAATAACCATCTATTATATCGTTATTCTTGAAGTATTCATTCATTAAGGTAGTTACATCCATTTTAGAATTTAATCCCCCTTCTTTATATAGATAACCAAGTACTATAAAATATAATTTTGGTGAACCGTTATTCTTCATTTTCAATGTATTTTATATTTATTGTAAACATGCCTTTTGCTTTGTTGATGATTAAGTCAACCATTACTTCACCTTCTTCATCAACCCATTTATTTGTTCCTGATTTGATATAGGTTTCATTAATACGCTTGATATAAGATAGTACATAATCATTGGTAGAACTTAATGTATATCCAACACATATTGAATCTCTAAACCAATACATTTTAAAACAATCTTCTTTATCGTCAAAATAAGAAACAGCCTCCGTTTTATCTGTTGATTTATTGTGTGTCTGTATTTTATACTTTATTTTACTTAAAATAAGTTCTTTTTTCTCACCTAAAAAGGCTTGTGATTTAACAGTGCCAATCATGCATAAAACACACATCAGCGATAGTAGAATTTTTCTCATTAGTCGTAATTTGAGTTATAAAAAAAGGCGTGAATGTAATTCCTTTAGCTTACTCAGGGTTACGACGCCCTACCGTGCATAAAGACACAGGCAAGCCTTATCGGCGTACTACATCGTTTATATTGCATGGTGCTTAAAGTCGTAATTCGAGCAGCAATAAACCTAGTACAATCTCTTTCCTATTGCTATACCTTATAGCATTGTTCCAAAAGTAATTAACAAATCATTATATAATCAATATTTAATCAAGAAAAATCATGGAACCCAGTGCCAATCCTCTAACTGCTAAATTTGATTTAGTAGAAAAAAAAAGAAAAAATTAGAAAATAAGATCAATAAAATGCTAGTCGAATTTCAGGAGAAACACGTTATAACGTTTAGTGTGTCAAATACACATTATTTGCCAACTAGAATAGGCTTGACAATGTTGATCGACTTAGATAAACACTAGCTTAATTTTTTATAAAATTGATACTCAATTCTAGGCCCTATAGCATAAACTTCATATTGATTGTTTTTACTAAATAGCCTAGCTGTATCGTCGGTTGTTTTATTTGCTTTATAAAAGTCAAAGAATGCTAATATTTCATCGTGTATTTGCGGTGTAATATGAATAGTCATTTTTACATCAGCATGCATAAAAGGATTTTCACGAGTTGCTTTAAAAGTTAAGGCTTCTTCAAAAGTCATAAGAACAAATTAGACTACAATATAATAAACTACTTAAATAACCGCAAGGCTTTGGTTAGCTTTGTATATAATTACCCTTATTTAATCTTAATTTTTTATTGATAAACGTATCAGAAGGTAACTGGGTAAAAGAGCTTAATTCTCGTTAGTGAGGAGGCAGGCCTACTTCGTCTTCATAATACTGAATTTGTACTGGTAGTTTAGCATCACATATCGCCTGAGTATAAGTTGCTCATTAGTGATCACGGCATTCAGGTTGCCATACCTGCTAACGGCTATGTTTTGATTTAAAAGGTCATATACCGAAAGTTTAAACTGTCCGCGGTCCTTCTTTTGAGTTAGTAAAGATAACGCCACGTTTACGATATGAGAACTCCGAGGGAAACCAGGTGCAATTTGTGGGTTAAACCGGTAGGAGTAGTTTGGTTCCAATACAATTTTCTTAGGAAGTCGAAAAGTCGCGGAGGTGCCCAGACTATGTGAATAGGTGACTACGCTGGAAAAACTCTCATTGTTGTAATCTACTGTCGACCTATTATAACGATAATAGAGATTTAGTATAGCTACAGACCTATAGTTCATACTAAAATTCTGTGAAAATCCCACTGATGCAGATTTTTGCCTTGCTTCTGCATTGTTTAAAAACACTATATTATCTTGGAAATAGGCATTTAGACCAGTACCGAAGCCAAGTTGCCAGTCCTGAGATTTTTTGAATTGCTTACTGACATATAAGCCGCCGTTGGCCGAATAGCTACCATCTTTATTTACTACTGTGGCGGTTGTAAAACCATTAGTATCGATGAGCGCACGTTGCACAAAGCTGTTCTTATAGAAGCTGGTGTTTGCATATCCACTAAAGCTAAGCATACGTGGAGTTATGTACTTATAAAAGTTACCACGCAAGATTCTTTCTCTGACGGCTTTAAGGTTTGGATTTCCTACGAAGGTGTATTGCGCAGAACTCTGACGTTCCATTGGCTGTATGTTAAAGATATCAGGCAAATTTATCCACTCTTGATAGGACAATGAAAATCCGCTGTAGTCAATCGATAGCGAAGGGAACCAAACCGCAAATTTCTGGCGGATGTCATTAGCAGTTGAATTGAACTTGTTGTTTACATCTTGAATTTCCAAATCTATTGCTAACCTGACTCTCAGCTTACTGGTGATCTGGTAATTGAGCAAGGGCTTAATATTCTGGAAAAAACCTGTTCGCACGAGGTCATTGCTTTGATTAGGCAGGAACTGGTCATACCGGGCTGTTGACGGATCTTTGTCGTACGTAAAAAGCGGCTCTGCCCAAAAATAATACCTGCTGTTCGAGAAGAGTTCTGCAGTAAGCTTCTTAGTTAAAGGTAAATTATACAATACCGACAGGCCCGTCCATCGGGTCTTACTTCCCGAGTTGACGTATCGGTCAAATAATGAAGATGGAATATCAGGAGTAAATGAATTCAATTGATTGAAGTTGTAAGAGTCGTTACCGCCACCATTTAACGTCAGTAGATTGTTGATCGTTAATGACCTGCCTTTCTTAAATCTTCTGTAATAATTGAGGTTGTGTGAAAAAGCGTCACTGTAGGTTCTATTGCTGGCCAATCCTTCCGTCTCACTCAATTTGCTAACCAGGGTGTTAGACTGATTTAAAAAGCTTGAATAGTTTACTTTTCCAGGAGAAAAGGTCAGGCTGGGTCGGTAGCGGATCGTAGTGTTCGTATCTGGCTTCCATTCTACCAATCCACCAATCGAATGGCTCGTAGAATTTCTTCGGTATTCATCGGTACGCAGGGAAGAAATAATGGTATTATTTAAAGATTGTTCGTTAAGGTTCCTGGTTTCATTGGTCTGAATGGTGTTGCCATAAAAGTAAGCGAGGTTCAGTTTCAGCACTTTCCCGTAATCATTATTTATGTTCATACCGCCCGATTTTACATTGGTAAGGCCGCCCGACTGCTGTCCACCGAAATTGCCATTATCTATTTGATCTGTGCCCGACCTATTGAATCCGCCCATGCTGTATAGTTCGTCGCTACTAAAGCCCGTGCTGTTTAAATTGTTGCCATTTCCCATAACGCTGAATTGCAGCGTATCCCTGAAGCTGCTCAGGATCCCGCTGGCTTCATAGCGTTCTCGGGACCCAATACCGCCTGCAAACCTGCCTATGGTACTTTTCTTTACAGCGTTTTTTAACTTCAGGTTGATGACGTTCTGCAAATTGATCTCATTAACCCGCTTATCAGGATCATTTTCCCTGTCCAGATACACTTGAATCTTATCAATCATCTCCGCATCGAGGTTTTTAAGTGCTATCAATTGATTTGTACCAAAGAACTCTTTTCCATCAATAAGAATCCTGCTGGTACCTCGACCGTTAACCAGTATTTCTCCGTTGTTATTTACCTGCACACCCGGCAGCAGTCTGAGTAGCTCTTCGACCGCGGCGTTCGGACGCGTCTTGAAGGCTTCGGCATTAAACTCAATCGTGTCTTTTTTTACCGTTACGGGCGATCTTGCACCCGCAATTATAACCTCATCCAAGCTTCTGCCATTTAAATTGATGACACCAAAGTCGAGCACACCGGCCTTTAGATCCAGGTCTTTACGGTAAGTATTATAACCTACATAGGTAACAATCAGTTTCAAAGCTCTTGAAATAGGAAGTCGTGAGAGCTGGAAACTGCCATCGTCTTTAGTAACCGTGTAAGATACAAGGGAAGTGTCTTTCGAATTTACCACCGCTACAGTTGAAAAGGCAAGAGGCTTTTTAGTTAGTGAATCGGTAATGATACCTTTTATTGAGGCGGTATTTTGACCATAGGAAAAAGAGGTTGCAACAAAGCAAAGGAATAGTAGGAGGGAAGTATTCTTCATGAGAGCAGATACTTGTTTAAGTATATTTTTCGGTTAAAGTAGTAAATTTTAGTTACAACTTAACGTTAAAATGTAGCCATGAAGAATATGGGATTGCCTTTATGGCTGTATATCCGGCTTCATCAAATATTAGTTATCTTTATTAATAATAAGCTCATTAACCATTTATAAAGCCACTGGGGAATCATGTAATATTTTGATCCGCAATTAGGAAGCTACCAAGTAGATAGTTCTACTGCACTTACAAGCGTCCAGGAAATAACAGGTATGAGATAATAGTGCAATTAGGCACATAAGCAATATCACTCTATAATTCTAAATAATCATGAAAACAAAAATTATAATTCTAATTTCGGTGTTTTTACTACCCAGCATGTCGTTTGCTCAATCGGCAAAAGAGAAAGTTACGGCCGTTTTTATTGTAAGGTCTGATTCTTCGAATGAGGTTATAACTCACGCCTTAATTGCGCCATTTTCTAGTGTAAAAAGTTTTGACTTTTTGAGTTCTCAGGCTACAACAAAAAGATTCCCAAATTCAGAAAACTTAGTAGTTGCTGTTGTAACACTAAACCCGAATGTTAAGCTTATTAGTCTCGAAGATTTTTATAAACGTAGAAAAATAACAAATTGGAAACAAAAAGGTCTAATAGTAGACGGAAGTACCATTCCTAATACTAATTCGTACGACGCATTAATAGAGGAAAGTGCAGTCACTTCCGTTGATTTTAAAGGCGAGAACGTAAAGATAGAAACTGTGAGCAAAGACAAATTACACGCCTTAAAACCTTCTCAAAAATAATTGACTGATGGTGCAAACCAATCGGCTATTTACATTGCCTTCAATACGAAGTTTTTTATCTCCAGCCTAGCTTTTACATACCGCCAAAGGCCCGAGGTTACTTGTACCATTAATTTTACTAACGCGTCCTGCTTTGAAGGAATGGAATAAAAATCACATAATCAAGGCCAAATGCTGTGGAGCAGTGATTAAGGATCAAGCGGAATTCTTGGGAGGAAGGATTTAAGCATAGATTTTTGATAATTTGAAAAGAAAGAAATTGATGTCTCTAACCCTATGGGGGTAGCTCTGTACGCTTTGACTTTAGCATTGAAAGATTCAGCCAATGCATTTATGCTTCTATTGATGAAGAAGTTTAATATTGAAAGGTAATGTAATTGTATTGATCTGGCCACCGTCCGGAAAGCTTCAATCCCTCAACCCGCTTGTACCATATTACGAGTTTTTTAAAGGCCTGTTATTTACTCTTGCAGACTTTAAAGATATCCCCCAGCCCTAAAAATAGATCATAAGCATCTTCATTTCTGGATATCTTTCAAACAAAAGTTCAGCACGTTTGCTTTGTATACTTATCCATTTTGAATGATGCTTGAAAAGCAGTTATCTGCTTCTGGCAAATAATTGATTGAGCGTATCTTTGTTAGAAAGCACTTCTGGTTGATAACCTACTTTGAGGACAAAAGACACCTAGTGAAGATAATTTTTAATGGAATGTTGATTTATGGCAAAGATGAGTATCAAACTACAAATCTCAACAGCATTGCCGCGATAACATACCTAAAAAACAAAGAGTTACAGAGACAAAAAAAAGGGGAAAAGTATCTTTAAAAGATTCTTTTCCCCAACGATGGGTGGAATATGGGGCTCGAACCCACGACCCTCGGTACCACAAACCGATGCTCTAACCAACTGAGCTAAAACCACCATGTGTTTTTCAACGCTACAAAAGTACGATTTAAAATATTTTAATCAAATAATATTAAAGTTTCACACGCATTATCTTTTAATCCTTTCAATCTCAACCTTTTGAATTTACAGGGGGATAGAAATTCTATCCCTTAAATTGCTTATTGGCGTTAAAAACATAGATTTGCCACTGTATGATCGAGATATATACTGATGGAGCTGCTAGTGGAAATCCTGGACCGGGGGGTTATGGAGTGATCTTGAGGTCAGGAAATCACTACAAGGAACTCAGCGCAGGTTTCCGTATGACTACCAATAATAGGATGGAACTATTGGCAACCATTGTTGGCTTAACGGCCCTGAAAACACCTGGGCAGGAGGTAACCATTTTCTCCGATTCAAAATACGTCATAGATTCTGTGGAGAAGAAATGGGTCTTCGGCTGGCTAAAAACTGGCTTCAAAGGGAAAAAGAACAAAGATCTATGGTTGATGTTCCTTAACGTACACAAATTGCACAACGTCAAATTTGTTTGGGTAAAAGGTCACAACAATCATCCTGAAAATGAGCGCTGCGACGAACTCGCTGTGGCAGCTTCTAAAAATAAGACAGCCCAAACTATTGATACTGTTTTTGAATCAGAAAACAGAAATCGTAATCCACAGAATAACGATACATTTAGTGTTGGTTCTTAAATCATCTTATATCTACTGATAATTGGGACATCAGCCTATTTACAAGCAATTTTTATTCCCAAAAATTAAGCTGTTTGTCTACTGAAAATAAATTAAATAATTTTGCCCCGAAGCATGTTACTGGTTGATATGGCGTTTTCCCAGCTATGTCTCGGCTTCGTGTTAGCAATGTGTTTGCTACCGGAAAAGACATAGGAAACATACTGGAAGTACGTATTCAAAACTACCTAAAACTCTTCCGAGGTAACTCCATATCGACCAAAACATTTTTCGTTCATAAGATTATTGATCGTACAAACCTGTTATAGATTTTAGCTATCATTTCATAGAATTAAATGATTGTGTTTCCATAATTTAATACCTTAAATTTATAGCTATACGTAACAGCCATTGATAAACCCGGCTGGCGTATTAAACGAGAACTAAAACTTATTAGCATGGAAAACAATTCAAACGATATCAGTAAATGTCCTGTAAATCATGGAGCTTTGAAGGCCAATGTCGGTGGCGGCGGTACCAGAAATAACGACTGGTGGCCAAAACAATTGAAACTTAATATTTTACGTCAGAATTCATCTTTGTCTAATCCAATGGACAAAGATTTTAACTATGTTGATGCTTTCAATAGTCTCGATTTGGAAGCTGTAAAAGCCGACCTTCATGCCCTCATGACGGATTCTCAAGACTGGTGGCCAGCAGATTTTGGTCACTATGGAGGATTATTTATTCGCATGGCATGGCACAGTGCAGGTACTTATCGCGTGGGTGATGGTCGTGGTGGGGCAGGTGCAGGTCTTCAACGTTTTGCACCGCTTAACAGCTGGCCCGATAACGTGAGTCTGGATAAAGCAAGAAGATTACTTTGGCCAATCAAACAAAAATATGGTCGTAAAATTTCCTGGGCAGATTTAATGATCCTTGCCGGCAATATTGCCTTGGAATCTATGGGCTTCAAAACCTTTGGTTTCGCAGGTGGTCGTCAGGATGCCTGGGAAGCAGATGAATCCGTTTACTGGGGTTCAGAAACTACTTGGTTAGGTGGTGATTTAAGATACAGACATGGTTCTGATGGGGCGCCAAAAGATCATGGCGTGTTGGTATCTGATGACGATGCCGATGGCAACATCCATTCCAGAGATTTAGAAAATCCCCTTGCTGCTGTACAAATGGGATTAATTTACGTAAATCCTGAAGGTCCAGACGGAAATCCCGATCCAATTGCCTCTGCAAAAGATATCCGCGATACTTTCGGTCGCATGGCTATGGATGACGAGGAAACAGTTGCCTTGATCGCCGGCGGACATACATTCGGTAAAACTCATGGTGCAGCGCCTTCAGATCATGTTGGTAACGAGCCAGAGGCAGAGGATATCGCTTCGCAGGGGTTTGGATGGAGTAATAGTTTTGGTTCGGGTAAAGGTTCAGATGCCATTACAAGCGGTTTGGAAGTAACCTGGACAACAACGCCTACACAATGGAGCAATAACTATTTCGAGAATTTACTGGGTTTTGAATGGGAATTGACTAAGAGTCCTGGAGGTGCGCAACAATGGGTGGCAAAAGATGCGGGTGAAATTATTCCGGATGCTTTTGATGCCAATAAAAAACACCTTCCGACAATGCTTACAACTGATATCGCACTGCGGGCCGACCCTGCATATGAAAAGATTTCCAGACATTTCTTACAAAATCCGGATCAATTTGCTGATGCTTTCGCTAGAGCATGGTTTAAATTAACACACCGTGATATGGGGCCACGCGAGCTGTATTTAGGTGCGGATGTTCCGCAAGAAGTATTGATCTGGCAAGATCCAATACCAGCTGTAGATCACCCTTTGGTAGATGAATCTGACATTGCTACGTTGAAGTCAAAAGTGTTATCATCGGGTTTGAGTGTTTCAGAACTGGTTTCTACTGCTTGGGCTTCGGCGTCTACTTTCCGTGGCTCAGATAAACGTGGTGGCGCAAATGGTGCTAGAATTCGTCTTGCTCCGCAAAAGGATTGGCAGGTTAATAAGCCAGTACAGCTACAGAAAGTTTTAAAAGTACTGGAAGGTATTCAGGCTGACTTTAACGGTTTAAATGCAACTGGTAAAAAAATCTCGCTCGCAGATTTGATCGTGTTGGCTGGCACTGCAGCGGTCGAGAAGGCATTTTATGATGCAGGGCACGCTGCTAGTGTTATTTTTACACCAGGTAGGATGGATGCTTCGCAAGAGCAAACAGATGTAGAATCGTTCAGTTATCTGCAACCGATCGCTGATGGTTTCCGTAATTATCGCCGATTAAAGTTCTCCGTTTCAACAGAAGAATTATTGGTTGATCAGGCCCATCTGCTTACGTTAACCGCTCCGGAATTGACAGTATTGTTGGGTGGGTTACGTGTATTGGATATCAACGCAGACGGGTCAAAAAATGGGGTGTTTACACAGCAACCTGGCAAGCTTAGCAATGATTTCTTTGTCAATCTGCTTGATATGAACACTGTCTGGAAATCGACATCAGATGATAAGGAAGGCTATCTTGGAACGGATCGCATTAGCGGTCAACCGAAATGGACAGCATCCCGCGCAGATCTTGTGTTTGGTTCCCATGCAGAACTAAGGGCTATTGCAGAGCTTTATGCCGGCGCAGATGCGCATGACAAGTTTGTGAAGGATTTCACAGCTGCATGGACTAAAGTGATGAACCTGGATAGGTTCGATTTGAAGTAAAGATTTTGTAGGTTGTGCTTAAAGCTGATCATCTCGAAAGGAAGTTGATATGTCGATCAATATTTCCAACTTTTGATGATCAGCTCATCGCCTACGCTACAAATAACTTCTCCCTGGTGAATTATTGCTTCATTTCCGCTTTCCTCATTGGCATTGCATCTATGGTATCATAGAGCTTTTTGAGTGTTAGCACTGACTTAGAGCTGAGCTTCTTGGTGCCGTCTTTACCGGTGAGGGTGATCTTGAAGGCCGTACTACCAAAATGTTCTTTTATACTGATATCCCTGACTTTAATTCCTTTTGGATCTGAAGCTAACACCTTCAGCTGCTCCTGAAATAGTTTATCAGATTTGTTAATGGCATAAACGTCTAATACTCTTTGATCCGAGTTATTCTGCAATAATGCAAATAGTATAAAAATCATGACTTTCATTTTATGGATTCGTTTTCTGTCTATTTATTTCCCAGTTGTTGTCGTAAAAATCAGCATATTCAACTTGGTCTACGCCAGATTGCAACATTTTTAATCGGAAGAGCATGATGTCGGGAAAGCCGCTACCCCCCGCAAAATACTGATTGGCATTTGCTGCATTCATTCCTGGCAAACCGGTTCCGGTGATTACGGAAACTGTATTTGCAGCTGTTCCGGAAATCGGCCAGATAAAGTAGGCTGCTAGATCATCACCTTTCCAGTTCTTATTGCCAATACTTGCCTCGTCTTTACCAACCTTAACTGGACAGTCTGAGAGTAACGTTTTCCAGGCAGAATTGGTATTGGAATTCCCAATCAAAACCACATTTCGATTTGGATACTTGCTGCGGGAATATGCATTGTCTTCAATAATATCTATAGCCCCATTACCCCGGTAATACCAGCTTTCGGCATCAAAATTCGCCTTTGCCATACTCCATTCCTGCTCGGCTTTGGAACCACCCGTACCATAGACATAAAGCATGTTCTTATTAAAGCCTTCCTTAAATGTTCCGTAGCGGTGTGGACCTTTCACTTCTAATCCAGGCGCTTTAACAATCTTCCAGCTATTTGCTTGCTTTTCAAGAAATAGGCTGTCGTTGCTTTCAGTGACCTTATATTCAATAGGAGACAAGCTATCCAGGGTAATGGTGATGGTTTTTTCTTTAGCGAAATCCGACAAATTCAGTTTTAGTAGCGCTACATTATCGAGGCTACCCTTTATTGTTCCCGTCTCTAGATTTCTGGTAAGTTGCACCCGACTATATTTTAAGGGTACCTGCTGTTGATGGATGCTGATCCAATGATTGGAAGCCGAAATACCCGGACTCGCTGTCGTAAAGTCAATCACATTTGTGGCCTTTGATACGGGAATGGTGTGCCATTTAAAGAAATCAAACAGTGGTTGCCAGTCTACGCTTTGATCTCCATACCAATGTGAGCCACCAGGATATTCATAATAACTCATATCTGCATGGAAACTTGCAAGCTGCGTTTTCATTTGTCGGGCATAATTCACAGAAACGGTTTCATCTGCATCTCCATGCAAAATGTAAACGCCTAGTTGTTTATAGTTATAGGCTAGCTTTGGTACATCACTTTGATTGCTGCTACGTAGCAGCACCTGCCCAACGGCTGATGAACTGGTATCGGGAATGAGGCCATCTGCCGAGCCATATCCTTTTAAAGTCGGATATCCTGCGCAAGGAGCCATGGCAGCCCATTTATCCGGATAGGTAGCACCCAGAAACCATGTCCCATGGCCACCCATGGAATGACCAGTTAAATAGATGCGCTCCGGATCAGGTTGCAAATCTTTTTTTGCAAGTGCCAGCACTTCAAGTGCATCTAATCTACCCCAATCTTCCCAATTGAATCCTCTTGGTCGCCTATTGGTTGGCGCAACCAAAGTGCCCCAGTCTTTCGATTTATAGGCTCTGGCTTGTCCAATTGCTTCCACACCTGCACCATGCACAGAAAAGAACAAGGAAGCACTTTTGCGTTCGCCGCCAATTTGAGGTGCTATAGCGTAATATTGCAGACTTCCATCGATACCGCTGATGAAGGTTTTACTGTATTTGTCACCTTTCTCTACGCTTTCAATCTTCAGGATTTGCTCGTCTAGTACTTTCCCCTTTAATGATAGCGTTAATTTGCATTCGTTCTGCGCCTTAACCGTCACTTGTTGTGGGTCAAAACTAAAGTAAACTTTCCTGGTTGCATAGCCTGGAATTGGAGGCAAGGAAGTTGTACATTCTTTACCTTGGAGGCTGCTCTTGATCTTGAGGTCTTTTAAAATGTTAGGAGAGGTGTTGACAACAACTACAGCTGCCTGGAGTTTCTGGCTGGTCAAAGGGAGCGCAATGCTCGGGAGGGTGGCATCTCTTAAGTCTAATGAAATCTTTTTGGTAGGGAAGGTTAACATTGCCTGAGTAAAAAGGCCTCTGACTAAAAACTGATTCTTTCCTTGCTTTAATTGGATCGGAATGTTCATCCAACCAGCAGCATATGGGTCTCCCATGTGTGGTTGACCGTTTATAAATACAGCAGCATTTCCAACGATATTTAATATGGCGGACTCAGATTTGGAAGACATATATTCCAAATAAACGTAACTGCCAGTGCCGCCGCGAGCCCTAAACTGTCCAGCAGTATCGCTCATTATTGTTGTCCAGCTGATCTCCTTTCCGTCCTTATCCTTTCCAAAATTACTCCCTTCAATTGCTGGGGTAAGTGTGTTGGTATATAGCGCATAGACGACTGGATCTGTGTAGATTGCTTCTCTGCCGTACTTCAGGCTGGTACGTAGCGTAAGCGCTTTGGTAAAGTAATATTTACGTTGAGCAAAGAGCGTTGTTGGAGCAGTTAAAAGGAGGGTTATAGCATAGATGAGTAGCCTTTTTTTCATACAATGAATCTACAAATATTTGCTCAAATGCGGCAAAATCTTGCTTATTATTCTTATCGCTTAAGTAGCCTTTAAATGACAGAACAATTAGGGAAATTCAGGTAAATTGCGCAAGTGAATAAAATTGACCAGTTACGATCATTACTCATTGAATTTTTTTACGGGGAATATTTTAAAGATGCGTTGCGAAATACGTTATGTGTTGTTTCTCCGGTTGCGCTGTTTTTCATGCTGGGATATAAGCAAGCTGCTATTGGAATTGGACTAGGGGCTTTAGTTATCAGTCTCACAGATCTCCCAGGTCACAGAACAGCCAAGCTTAAAACAGCATTGTTAAGTGTTGTTCTGTTTTTTATCACAACTTTCCTTGTCGGCCTATCTTTTTCCAGTCAGTGGCTCACTGCTTTTTGTATTTTTTTCCTCACGTTCATCTACGCGATGATGAGCGCCCTTGGAACTCGCGAATCAGTAGTAGGTACTATGTGTATCATCCTTGCAGTTTTCGTGTTGGGTTTGCATCCTGGAGACAACCTGTTTTTTAGTCTGATGATAATGGCCGGGGGAGCATGGTATTACACTGTAAGTTTGATTCAGACCGCCATATTACCTTTCAGGTCAACCCATCAGGCGATTCATGAATGTTTGTCGGCAACAGCTAGTTTTTTGCTTACAAAAGCAAAGTTCTACGATCCCTCAACCAATCTTCAGGAATGCTACCAGGAAACTATATTTCAGCATCAGCAGGTTTTTGAGAAACAGGAACTGATAAGAAACTTATTGCTTACAGATAAGCACGCAATGGAGCCAACAAATGCCAAGGGGAGGCGCTTGCTAAATATTGTCAATAGTACCTTTTCACTTTATGAGCAGGTAACTGCGATACATTATAACTACGATGATTTGCGCCGGCGTTTCGCTGGCACAGGTGTATTGGAGACGGTAATTGTATTAATTGAATACCTCGCATCAGATTTGAAGAAATTGAGTGTGAGTTATCTACAGCGTTCCAAAAGATCGATAACTGCGAATAGGTCGTATGAAGATCTATTAAAAAATCTGGAGCATGCCGCTAATGGTTGCAAAAGTAGTGACAGGGAAACTATACTAAATATCAAATTGAACCTAAGGCAAGTAGGGATCTACGTTCATCAGGTTAACGATTCTGAGGCTGAAGATCAATTTGCGAAAATCAAGTTCAGTGATTTTGTTGCACCTCCTGCAACATTTGATCGTATCGTTAGTAAACTTACGTTGAGCTCCCCGACAGTTAGATTTTCATTAAGACTGTCAATTCTTTGTCTTGCCGCCTGCCTTATTGGCTTCGCTTTTCCTAACGCTAAGTATAATTATTGGGTTTTGCTAACAGTTGTGGTGATAGCGAAACCAAGGTTTTCAGTCAGCTGGAATAGGAACATACAAAGACTCGTAGGGACTTTTATCGGCATTGTCGTGGGTATGGCAATGTTGCTTTTGATTAAGAATAGTTTTATTCTTTTAATACTGTCGGCGATCTTTTTAACTGGATTTTTTACTTTCAATCGCCCCAGATATGCAATCAGTGTATTTTGCATTACACCGAGTGCCTTAATTGCGCTTAGTGTCCTGCAGGGCTATTCCACTGAGATATTGTTGGAAAGAAGTCTATTTACAATTCTTGGCTGTGCGATAGCATTCGCAGCGGCGTACCTTTTTCCAATATGGGAAAGCGATACTTTGAAGCCGGTGCTTGCCAGGTTGTTGTCTGGGAACTATCAATATCTCGAAACAGTTTTAGCCTCGAAATCAGGAATAAAGAAACTGGATGTTTCTACAAAGTTGGCGAGAAAAATAGCCGATAATACTCTTGCTGGATTTTCTGAAGCCATCCAGCATGTTCTACAAGAACCTCAGCGGAAGCGGATAAATATTCAGATGCTCTATGAAATACAGGTGATGAGTTATAGGATCAACGCGATGACGACCGCGCTAAATATTAGTTTGCTGCCGGGCAATACGGAATCGATACAACCGATCCTTAATGAGGCATTAGCGAATATAGATTTTGCTACGAAAAATGCAGCTTCTTTTGATCCTGGAAATATGAAATGCTTTTCGCCTAAGGAAATTGAGAGTTCTAAGAGCCTGATGGAAACTATAGCTGCCCTAAGTTTGCAGCTTAGGGCAGCGGTAACAAATTGTTAATTTGAATTATTTGACGCGCTCTATGTATTCGCCTGTGCGGGTATCGACTTTTATCTTGTCACCTACGTTTACAAACAAAGGCACTTTGATTTCTATACCATTTTCAGTTGTCGCGTATTTTTGCGCGCCAGATGAGGTGTCACCTTTAACAGCTGGTTCAGCATAGGTGATTTCCAGGTCAACAAAATTAGGTGCTTGTGCCATGATCGGTTCTTCGCTTTCCAAAGAAACAACAACATCCATTCCTTCTTTTAGAAATTTGGCTGCAGGGCCGAATAGCGCTTTTGGAATATTGAACTGGTCGAATGTAATGTTATCCATTACCACGAAATAATCACCTTCATCATATAGATATTGGTAATCATTGGTTTCGACGCGGCAAATTTCTACCTGTTCATCGGTTGCTAAGCGGGCTTCTACTATTTTGCCTGACTTAATGTTACGGAATTTACCTAAATAAAAAGCGCCACCTTTACCCGGTGTACGGTG
This sequence comes from Pedobacter sp. JCM 36344, assembly GCF_046546555.1. Lineage (NCBI taxonomy): Bacteria > Pseudomonadati > Bacteroidota > Sphingobacteriia > Sphingobacteriales > Sphingobacteriaceae > Pedobacter > Pedobacter sp. JCM 36344. Next base: position 86,923 of record NZ_JBKHKK010000010.1, on the reverse strand, counting down.
TAGGATTTCTGTAACGGTAACCAATTCTCCGTTGAAACGTAAAATATTACCAGTTTTGATGTCTGAAGCCTTTGCCATAAAATATTTTGTAAAAATTTGAGCTCAAAGATATATCCTTTGTTCTAATTATAAAGTTTTTTTAATTAAACGGAGTTAAAGCGTTGGTTCAGAATAACGAATGTGCTAAAATAGCCCTCCGCATAAAAAATAGCCCGCTTTTCTACAAACGGACTTGCTGGTTTACTCCTGAAGTATGATTTACAAATTGATTAGAATCTGTTAGCCTTTTAAAACAACTTTCTTTCCTGTCTTTACGGCCAAATAGATTGCATCGATAATTTTCATGTCTTTCAATGCCTCCACACCGTCTATAGGAACTACAGGTACCTTGCCCTCCAAAATGATCTGGGCCATCTCTTCCATTTGTACAGTTTGGTGCGTTGGTTCTGGCTGGTTCAGAACCCCTTTGTGCGTTCTGCCTTTGATGGGGCCATATCCGGTAGAAGGCAATAGCTCTGCAAAGCCCTTTTCACCTGTAAGGAAGAAACGGTCAAGGTTGTTCATGTTGTAAGTGGATAGGCAAGAGGCGACTGCTCCACTGGGGAAGCCAAGTTGGAACTGGATGGTTTCGTCCACACCTTCTTTAAACTTCACCGGATCAGTTTTTGTTTCTTGTGCGGTAACCCAAATTGGCTCTTCACCTATCATATACCTCGCTCCATTCAATGCGTAAATACCGATATCCATCATGGAGCCTCCACCTGCGAGTTGCTTATTTAAGCGCCATTGTTTTGGGTCACCTGAAGTGAAACCGCAAAGACCCTGAAAGAATTTGATCTTTCCGAATTCTCCAGCCTTTCTCATCCGGATAATCTCTAGCGTCTTTGGCTCGAAGTGCATTCTGTATCCAACTAACAATTTAACATTTGCTGTTTTGCAGGCATCAATCATCTCCTGTGCTTCTTTAGCGTCTAAAGACATTGGCTTCTCGCAGATGGCGTGCTTTCCGGCTTTGGCGACACGGATGACCTGATCGTGATGTAACGCATTTGGGGTAATTACATAAATTGCATCGATATCAGGATTGTTTTTTACCTGATCGAACGTTTCATAGTTATAGCAATTCTTATCCGGGATGTTGTATTTTTCCTGCCAATCTTTAATTTTTGAAGGCGTACCGCTAATCAAGCCAACGAGTTTTGCCCGGGTGCAGGATTCCATGGCCTGGGCAACTCTAGTTCCATAGCTGCCCAGACCCATAATTGCAACGCGAAGTACTGGTCCTTCATAAGGTGCTTCTGATTCGCCGGGGGTGTTGGACCATGCAGCGCTAGCATTCCCAAGCTGCAACATTAAGGCAGTAGCGCCAATCTTTTGTAAAAAGTCTCTACGGTTATTCATAGGTCAGGGATTTTATTAATTAATGCCATCTAATTATTTAGCATAATATTAAGCAATATATTCAAAGCATAGAACTATCCATCAATTTAAGGTTTTTTAAATTGGATTATAATCTCAAGCCATTACATTTGAAATATCCGTCGAATGACCGGTAATTAATTACCACAAAAATTACCAAATATGAACACAAGAAAAATCAACTTTCTTTCAGGATTATTTTTTCTGATTGCACTGCAGCTAAATGCCCAGGAGAAGCAGGCAGGAGCGTCAACAACTCACCTGAAATTATGGGATAATCGTCCGGCTAAAACCTGGATGGAAGATGCGTATCCGATTGGTAACGGTCGCATTGGAGGGATGATTTTTGGAGGTACGCAGAAAGAACATATTCAATTTAACGACAATACACTTTGGACCGGAAATGAAACTGAACGTGGGATGTACCAGGCCTTTGGCGATCTCTATGTCGACTTTGTGAAGGTTGATTCAATTGCTCCGGTCGACTACAAGCGGGAACTTAATCTCAATAATTCTTTGCATCAGATAACTTATACCGCTAATGGCATAAAATATAAACGGGAGTACTTTTGCAGCTTTCCGGATAAGGTCATGGTGCTGAGGTTTACTGCCGATAAGAAAGGCGCTTATTCAGGAGTGCTGACGTTAAAAGATGCGCATGGTGGTCTGGTAAACAATTCTGGTACTGATGGAAAAACACTACAGATAGGTGGTAAACTTGATAATGGGATGCTTTATCAGGCCAATGTAATGGTGAAAACGGAAGGCGGTTCAGTAAAAGTCGAATCAGATGGAAAAAGAGGAAGCCAACTGCGGATAGAAAATGCAGATAGTTTTATCATTCTACTTGCAGCGGGTACAGATTTCCTTAATGATCGTAGTAAAAAGTGGAAAGGGGAATTACCGGACTCGAAAAATAAAAAGATTCTGGCAGCTGCTTCTGGAAAGCAGTTTACTGTGTTGATGGATGCCCATGTTAAGGATTATAAGTCGTTATCTGCCCGTGTAACTCTTGATCTTGGTAAAAGCAGTGCTGCAACGCTAGCTATGCCGACTTACAAAAGATTGCAGAATTATAAGAAAACACCCGATCGGGAGTTAGAATCGTTGATCTTTCAATATGGCAGATACCTATTAATCAGTTCTTCCAGAAAAGGTGGCTTACCAGCCAATCTTCAGGGGCTTTGGAACAACACTAATAACCCACCGTGGGGAAGTGACTACCATACAAATATAAACTTGCAGATGAACTATTGGTTGGCAGAGCCAACCAATTTATCTGAATGTGCTGTACCTTATCTGGATCATATTAACGCAATACGAGAAGTTAGGAAAATCAATACGCAAAAAGAATATCCTGGTGTTAGGGGCTGGACGCTGAGAACCGAAAGTAATCTGTTTGGAGGGGAAAGCTATCTGTGGAATACTCCTGGAAGCGCCTGGTATGCTCAAGCCCTTTGGGAGCACTATTCTTACGCGAGGGACAAAGCTTATTTAAAGAATTTTGCTTACCCAATTATTAAAGAAGTTTCTGAGTTTTGGGATGACCACTTGAAGCGCAGACCGGATGGGACCTTAGTTTCGCCATTGGGATGGTCGCCAGAGCATGGACCTACAGAAGATGGAGTCAGTCATGATCAGCAGATTGTTTATGATCTGTTCACAAACTACATTGAGTCGGCGGATATTTTAGGAGTTGACAAAATTTACAGAGATCATATTGCGGATTTGAGAACACACTTGCTTAAACCGAAAATTGGTAAATGGGGACAATTGCAAGAATGGGAAACCGATCGGGATGATCCTAAAGATACACACCGCCATGTTTCACACCTATTTGGCTTGCATCCCGGTAGAGAGATCACGACGATTAACACACCTGAATTGGCAAAGGCTGCAAGGACTAGCTTGCTGGCTCGTGGCGATGCATCCACCGGCTGGTCGATGGCATGGAAGATGAACTTCTGGGCACGTTTACAGGACGGCGATCATGCTTACCTGATTTTGAAGAATTTTATCACTCCAGTAGGTGGATCAGCCATAAATTACAATGAAGGTGGCGGAATCTACGCTAACTTGTTGTGCGCCCATCCCCCTTTTCAAATTGATGGGAATTTTGGATACACAGCCGGAGTTTCAGAAATGCTTGTGCAAAGTCATACTGGTGATCTCCAGATCTTGCCTGCTCTGCCAACAGCTTGGGCAGACGGCAGTGTCAAAGGGTTGATTGCGCGTGGTAATTTTGAAATCACAGACCTGGAATGGAAAAATGGCATGTTGGCGAAGCTGACCATCAAATCGCTTTCAGGAAATGATTGCCAGATCCGCACATTAAATTCCGTTCAGGCTGGTTTCAACATATTGTCAAAAAAGGAATCTGGAAAGGACTTTATATATAGCTTTAAAACACAGGCGGGTAAGTCTTACAGTTTTAGCGCTACAAACTAATGTTTGGAATACGATGATGTTTAAAAGACTTTAACTCTTGCAGCATTGTCTTGCTTTTCAGCCATTGTTTGTCTGGGACAAAAAAGACCATTGAAACTGGAATACAGTGCTCGATCAAAAAAGCGGGAGAAAACCCTGCCTTTGGTGAATCGGAGGACAAACTGAAAAGCATACCGACTCCCGGAGAGGGTGAATTATAGTACAGATTTTGCCTTAAAGAACGGTTTAGTTACCTCCTATAAAATAAAATCAGCTGTCCAAAGGAAAGATATAGTTAAAGTTAGCGGTGTGTTAAAGGAAATCTTTACGATTAAATAGTTGGTAGATAGTTTATTTTTCTTTTATATTAGATACTTCTAACCAATTCACTTATTCTCTCTTTATGAATTTTAAACGCTCAGTTCTCGCATTAGCCCTTATTTCGTTAATTTCATTCGCTTTTATTAAGAAAGGCGTAGATCCTGTAGACAACATTGTAACTGCGTTGCAAAAGTGGAACGATACCAATCCTCAGGAAAAAGTTTATTTACAGACTGATAAACCGTATTACGTAGTGGGAGATACCATTTGGTTTAAGGCTTATGTTACTATAGGTAACAAGCATCAATTGTCTGCAATGAGTGGCGCCTTGTTTGTTGACCTCATTACCGAGTCGGACTCCCTTGCTACTGCTTTAAAACTACCTATTACTGCAGGGAAGAGTAAAGGCAATTTCGTGCTTGCAGATAGCAGTTTTAGGGAGGGTAATTACCGAATCAGAGCTTATACCCAGTGGATGCGTAATGCTGGATCGAGCTATTATTACGATAAAGTGTTCAGTATAGGTAATTCAGTTACCAACCCCGTATTCGCTAAGATTGACTACGAGTTTAGTAAAGACGGCGCTAAGAATGTGGTAACCGCTGTGTTGACTTACACCAATGACAAAGGTGAGCCTATGATCAACAAGAGTGTTAATTACGACTTGTTGGAAAATTATGAAGTGATTACTAGTCAGTCAAAAAAGACAGATGGTGAGGGCATTGTGCGAGTGGTATTACAACCCGGAAAATCTGGAAAGATAGATGGTACTGTAATACATACCAAAATTAATACGATAGATAAAGAGGTTATTGTTAAGGATTTCGCGGTTAATGCGGTTTCTTCTCAAACTGATGTGCAATTCTTCCCTGAAAGTGGACCGCTAGTTAATGGCCTAAGAAGTCGCGTAGCTTTTAAGGCGACTGGACCTCAGGGCATAGGAGTTCCTGTAAAGGGGATTGTTACTGACGAATCTAATACTACGGTAGCTGAATTTGAAGCTGCTAATTTCGGTATGGGGTACTTCAGACTGCAACCTGAGGCTGGAAAGAGCTACCAGGCAAAAGTAACTTATCCTGATGGCTCTGAAAAGATAATTAAGCTTCCTGCTGCAATTGACAATGGTTACGTATTGAGCGTATTTAATAATCCTGAAACAGATACTATTTTAGTAAGGGTAAACGCAAGCAAAGCTGCAGTAGCTGCGGGACAATCATTAAGCCTGGTGGCGCAAACCGGTGGAAGTGTACATTATGCTAGTGCAATCCCTCTTAATAAACCAGCTTTTTCCATAATGATCCCTACTAAGGAACTTCCTTCGGGAATAGTACAGTTTACTTTATTCTCTGCAGCTGGAGATCCAATTAATGAAAGAATTGCTTTTGTGCAAAGTAATGATCTAATGAATCTGAAGCTTTCTACAACTAAACAAACATATGCACCAAAAGAAAAAATTGAGGTTACGCTTGAGGCCCTAGATCAGAAAAGTACGCCTCTAAGAGGTGATTTTTCCGTGTCTGTAATTAATGAAGCATCAGTGCCAGTTGATGAAACTAAAGAGTCGAGTATTTTATCGCATATACTATTGAGCTCAGACATTAAAGGATATATTGAAAAACCAGGGTACTATTTTAGCAATCCTTCAATCGATACCAAAACTAATTTGGATATTTTGATGATGACTCAGGGCTACAGAAGATTTGCCTGGAAAGACATTATGTCTGCTAATCCAATGAACCTGCCATTTAAAGCGGAGAAGCTTACATCCGAGATCAAAGGAAAACTGGTGACTTTAAATAAAAAGGCACTTCCGGTAATAGGGGGACAAGTGGTGCTAATGAACAATAAGCTAGGGTTGATAGGAACACAAATCACAGATGCAACAGGTAGCTTCAAGTTCAGCGATTTATTGATGACTAATGAGCTCAAGTTCACGGTGAGCGGTCTAAGTGAAAAAGGGAGTAAAAATGTGGAAATTTCAGTAGATAAGGTGCGACAGGAAATAATGACCCCTAATCCGAATCGTGGTGATTTGGATACTGACCTTCGCAAAACCTTACAAGCGTCCTTTGACAATAGCAAGAAGCAAGAGGAAGATATTCAAAAACGTGGAATGTTAGGTCGTACGCAGCAGCTGAAGGAAGTGAAGATTACTTCTGGTAAAAAGAAGAGGAGATTCGGTTTGGACATGATTATGGACGGCCATGCTGATCAGACCGTGAGGTTTCAACAAGGTGATGTAACTTTTATGAATCTCTTGGAATGGTTAAAATTCCGGGTTCCGAATATTCAATTCAGACAGGATGATTCCGAAGAATGTGGTCTGATTTTCGTAGCTGTTAGTAGAAATGAGGTCATGAAAATTCTGGTCGATGGACGACCGATTAGTCCTTGCGAGAGTCAGGATTTCTTCCAAATAGATCCGGCTGACATTGATCGGTTAGATATTGTACGTACCAATCAGGCATTAATTAATATGATTGGTGGAGCTGCACTTTCATTTACTACCAGGAGAGGGGTAGGTATGTTGCGTACAACTTACACGCCTAATGTAATTAACATAAGTCCTAGAGGTTATAATATTGTTAGGGAATTCTATTCTCCGGTTTACAAAAATGACGGAAATGATAGCCGCGTTGCGGATTTAAGGTCGACATTATACTGGAATCCTTCCGTTATGACTGGTGTGGATGGGAAAGCGAAGTTTAGCTTTTTTAATTCAGATGGACTTGGTACACATCGCGTATTGGTTGAAGGCATAAATGCAGAGGGTATCTTAGGTCGCCAGATTTTCAGATACGAGGTTAAATAATATAAACTTGGCGCAAACGTTTTCGACGATAAATGACAGGAATCAATTAAACATATTTTATCTTTAAATACTGAAGCAGGACATCTAGTCCTGCTTTTTTGCACAAGTAGAATAATGGAATGAGCGAAGTAAAGAAGATTTATAGCATGACGCAAACTATGCGGTGGTTCGGTCCTTCGGATTCCGTGAGATTATGTGATATCAGACAGGCTGGTTGCAGTGGAGTGGTAACCGCTTTACACCATATTCCTAATGGCGCGGCCTGGACTGTAAGCGAAATTCAGCTACGTAAGCAGATGATTGAGGAGGCCGGGCTTGAATGGAACGTAGTGGAGAGTGTTCCTGTTCACGAATCTATTAAGACACATGCGGCGGGTTTTGAAGCTTATATTGAAAATTATAAGCTGTCCATCTCAAATCTTGCATCTTGCGGTATAAAAGTGGTGACCTACAACTTTATGCCGGTATTGGATTGGACGAGAACGAACCTAAGTTTTGAGCTGGCTACGGGGGCTAAGGCACTGAAGTTCGAGAAGGCCGCATTAGTTGCTTTTGATGTTTTTATGCTACAACGACCAGGTGCGACTGGCGATTATACTGCAGAGGAATTAGAACGTGGTAAGAAAAGTTATCATGAGATGAATGAAGCCCAAAAATTGTTGCTTCAGAGAAATATCATTGCTGGTCTCCCCGGAAGTGAAGAAAGTTTTACACTCACACAGTTTCAGGAAACATTGAATACTTACGATGACATCGATGCCAATCAGTTAAGTGGTAATCTAATTTCGTTTTTGAAGGAAGTCACACCTGTTGCAGAAGCTGTTGGAATCAAGCTAGCCATCCATCCTGATGATCCGCCATATCCTTTATTTGGTTTGCCGAGAGTTGTGAGCACTTCCGATATGTTACAACGGTTGTTTAGTGCGGTTCCTTCTCTTGCAAATGGTTTGTGTTTTTGTACTGGATCATTTGGTGTTCGAGAAGATAACGATCTTATTGAGATGCTGAAAGCATTTGGAGATAGGATTCACTTTATCCATTTGCGAAGCACAAAGAGGAATGAAGATGGAGATTTTTATGAGGATAACCATCTGGAAGGTGATGTGGATATGTACGGCGTAGTAAAGGAATTGCTTTCGATTCAACAGCGTCGAAAAATTAGTTTGCCAATGCGGCCTGACCACGGTCACCAGATGCTCGATGACCTAAACAAGAATACCAACCCTGGATATTCAGGTATTGGAAGGTTAAAAGGATTGGCTGAACTGAGAGGTCTGGAATTTGGAATCATAAATGCGAATTTTGTATGAAAGAAGGAAACGTAATCGCGGAAGATTTTCTGCTGACTAATAAAGCTGCGGAATTGCTTTACAACGACTACGCAAAGCATTTGCCAATCATTGATTACCACAATCACCTGCCTCCCGATGAGATTGCGGCCAATAAACAATTCTGTAGTTTAACTGAAATCTGGTTAAAGGGCGATCATTACAAGTGGCGCGGGATGAGGGCGTTGGGTGTCGAAGAAAAGTACATTACCGGATCAGCGTTAGATAAAGATAAGTTCGCGGCCTGGGCCAAAATTGTACCTTCAACCATCAGAAATCCACTATTTCACTGGACACATATGGAATTAAAGAATCCGTTTGGGATCAATAATTACCTTAATGCTGATTCTGGAGAGCGTATTTATGAGTCTTGTAACGAATTGCTTAAAGAACCTGCTTTCTCTACACAGGGTTTATTAATGCATTTCAATGTGAAAATGGTTGGTACTACAGATGATCCATGCGACGATCTCCAACATCACATTGCAATTAGGGAATCTAATTTTCAGGTGGTTGTTAAGCCTTCTTTTAGGCCTGATAAGGCTCTAATGATCGGAAATCCGGGCTTTCGTGATTATATTTTGAAACTCTCCCGTATCTCTGAGATAGAGATTAAGGATATTGATACCTTGCTAATTGCCCTGGCTAAACGGCTAGATTATTTTGAGCAAAATAATTGCAGTATTTCAGATCATGGGCTATCTTCCTTGCCCCTAAAAACACAACTAACTGGGAAAGAAGAGCAAGAATTCCGTTCATTTCTAAAAAGTGAAAATACTACTTTCTCTAATCCAGATGCATTTGCTGGTCATATACTCACGGCATTATGCAAATTGTACCATCAGAAAGGCTGGGTTCAGCAGTTTCATTTAGGTGCTATACGCAATAACAATCTAGGGATGCTGAGCAAACTAGGAGCGGATTCAGGCTATGATTCAATAGGCGATTTTAAACAGGCAGAGCGGATGTCTGCTTTTTTAGGTAACCTAAGTATGACAGACCAGTTGGCAAAGACTGTTGTATACAATCTCAATCCGGCAGACAACGAACTTTTTGCAACGATGACAGGTAATTTTGCCGAAGGTGGCACGAAGGGTAAGATACAATTTGGCTCCGGTTGGTGGTTTTTAGATCAAAAAGATGGGATAGAGCAGCAATTAAATACACTCTCCAATATGGGAGTTGTAAGTAATTTTATTGGAATGCTAACGGACTCAAGAAGCTTTTTATCGTATTCAAGACACGAGTATTTCAGAAGAATTCTTTGTAATCTATTTGGTTCGGAAATGGAAAGCGGATTGTTGCCCGATGACCACAAATGGATAGGCAAAATAATCAGTGATATTTGTTACTACAATGCTGAAGAATACTTCAGTTTAAGGAAGTAAAAAAGCGATCATACTTTTTGGCCCATGGGCCCCTAGCACTAAAGACTGTTCGATATCGGCTGTTTTTGATGGACCGGCTATGAAAGTTCCAAAACCATAGTCTGCCTCGCCGATAAGATCGTATGCATGGTGCATCGTAGGAACCAATGTTTTCGCGGAAACAACCACTGCTAGTTGCTGACAGATAAATGGAACTGCCCGCTGATGCATCAACTCTTCTGTAATCCAGACAGCAGCATTCTCTGCTACTCCAAAATGAGCACTTATAATCGCAAGATCAACGTTTTCATATTTATGTGGGTCTTTATTTTTCCAATCAGATTCTGTTACATCAGCAAGTTCCGGTAGCATTGATATGATACGGAATTTTTCGCCAAACTGTGCTGATATGTATAGTGCAACTTCTTCAAGATTATTTAACGGAACTATCGTACCACCAATAGTCTTTAGAATTGCACTGAATGATTCTGTTAATGATGACTCCGTTTTCCATGATGGAAAAATCTCGGGTAGCTCCAAGAAATCAGGTTGATTTGCCTTTACCAGATTTAAAATACGTTCTCTACTTGTCATCATTTTGCTTTTTAAACCATTCGCCGAAAGATTCTTTCGGTACTTCGGGCATATCACGTTGCTTGTACCAAGAATTGATGTTGTTATTGACGGTAAACGGTAAATGTTTCATAAACCAACGACCTGCCTTGCCTGCAGTTTTGTAAACACCCGGGTTCGAGAGCGTGAACTCCATTGCTTTCATTGCCATTGCTTTCTTGGGATCCACATATCCTTCTTTAACGATTACCTGGCGCCATTTATAGAGCTGTTCATGAATGTTTATCTTAACCGGACAAACATTTGAACAGGATCCGCAAAGCGTCGAGGCGAATGGTAGATCAGCATACTCCTTCATGTCCAGATTTGGCGCAAGTATGGATCCAATAGGCCCAGCAATTGCCGTATGATAGCTATGTCCACCACTTCTGCGATATACTGGACAAGTGTTCATACAAGCGGCACAACGGATGCACTTTAATGAACTGCGGAAATCTGGTCGGCTTAGCTGCGTTGTTCTGCCATTATCTACTAAAACAATGTGCATTTGTTGCCCGGGTCTTGGCTTTTTAAAATGACTGGAGTAGGTTGTGATAGGTTGTCCGGTAGCACTCCTGGTCAGAATGCGCAGAAAAACTGCTAAGTGTTTGCGTTTGGGAATGATCTTTTCTATGCCCATGGAGGCAATATGAACATCGGCAAGATGAGCGCCCATGTCTGCATTGCCTTCGTTTGTACAAACTACAAACTCTCCTGTCTCTGCGACAGCAAAGTTAACGCCTGTCAGGGCAGCTTTACGAGTTATAAACTTTTCCCTTAGATGAATTCTTGCTGCTGCTGTTAAAAATATTGGATCGGATTCCCCCTTTGGTGTGCCGAGATGCTGATGGAAAAGTTCAGCAATCTCTTCTTTTTTCTTGTGAATACATGGAAGCACAATGTGACTGGGGGCTTCTTTAGCTAGTTGAACAATGCGTTCTCCCAAATCCGTATCAATTACCTCGATGTTATTGTGCTCCAGGTACTCATTAAGGTGGCATTCTTCCGTAAGCATTGACTTGCTTTTTACGATTCGATTGATACCGTTATCAGTCAATATTTGATGTACAATTTTATTATGCTCTTGAGCATCAGCTGCCCAATGGACTATAATTCCATTCTTTTGAGCCTTTTCCTCAAAGCTAATCAGATATTGACTCAGATTCGATAATACATTATCCTTGATTTGTGAGGCATTTTCCCGAAGGTCTTCCCATTCAGGAATGTTATGAGCAGCCTTATCCCGCTTGGCTCTTACAAACCAAAGCGTTTCATCGTGCCAGTTTACCCTGTCTTCATCCTTATTGAAAATATCTGATAGCTCAGCGTGGTCTTTTGTCGTAGTTCCCATTTATTGCGATGCATTTAATATTTCGGCGATGTGAATGACCTTTACATTGCTCTGTTTTCTTTTTAGGATGCCTTCCATGTGCATAAGGCAAGACATATCTGCTGCCGTTATAAATTCAGCGCCATTGTTTAAATGATCTTCGACTCTATCTTTACCCATTTTTACTGATACAGCTTCTTCAGCAACGCAAAAGGTACCTCCAAAACCACAGCATTCATCAGGTCTGTTCAAGGGAACTATCTCCAGACCGTCAACCATATTTAATAATTGAAGGGGCTTGGAGAACGGCGCGGCTACTAATTCAGACATTTGTGCTAGCATTAGTCCACGCTGTCCATGGCAACTTTGGTGTACACCAACCTTGTGGGGGAAGCTAGCATTGAGCTTTTCTACCTTCAAAATATCCGTTAGAAACTCTGTGAGCTCATAAACTTTCTTACGAATCCCTGTTGCTTCGGGCTCTCTCTTATCTGAATGAAGGTGATCTTTGATATGCAATGTGCAGCTTCCGGAAGGGGATACGATGTAATCAAATTCAGCAAAGTTGTCTATAAAGAGCTCGTTACAGCTTTTAGTTAAATGTTCAAAACCCGAATTGGCCATTGGTTGTCCACAGCAGGTTTGCTTTGTTGGGTAAACCACATTTACGCCTAACTTCTGGAGAAGGTTAAGGGTGGCAATAGCCGCATTTGGATAGAATTGGTCAATATAACAGGGTACAAATAGTCCGACGGTCATGCAGTAAATATAAGAAGTATAAAACTTAAAAAGTTTGATTTATTTCCAAATGATTGTGGATTTTTTACAGGAATGCTTCATTAGTATTTAGGCTGGTATTTTAAAGTTCTCAAATAATGTTTAGCTTGCCAGTAAGTAAAAAATCCTAATTGAGACTAAAAAAATGAGCAATATGTTAGAAAGTAGATTTGCAGTGAGTCCAAACGAAGTGAAACAAATGGACACGTCATTACTGCGAAGGAACTTTTTGATCAATAATCTTTTCGAGTCCGATGAAATTAACTTGACCCTTTCTCATTACGACAGGTACATTGTCGGTGGAGTCATGCCGGTTAAAGATATCGTACGACTCACTAATCCTGATTACCTTAAGGCAAACTATTTTCTTGAAAGACGGGAGATGGGTATTATAAACGTTGGTGGAGAAGGTGCTGTAATTGTAGATGGACTTAGCATTGACTTGGCGTTTAAAGAGGCGTTGTACCTAGGTAAAGAAAATAAAGAAGTATTTTTCAGTTCAACAGATTCAGCTAATCCGGCGAAATTTTATATCAATTCTGCGCCAGCGCATCATGCATATCCTACAAAAAAAGTTACTAGGAATGATGCCGAAGTAGTGGTGTTAGGTACTTTTGAGACCGCTAACCATCGTATAATCAATAAATTATTGGTAAATAGTGTAATTCAAACCTGCCAGCTCCAAATGGGAATGACTGAACTGAAAACTGGAAGTGTATGGAACACGATGCCAGCGCATACCCACGACAGACGGATGGAAGTGTATCTATATTTTGAAGTCCCTACTGGACAAAGTGTTTGTCACTTTATGGGTGAGCCCCAGGAAACCAGACACATCTGGGTGCAAAACGAACAGGCAGTAATTTCGCCAAATTGGTCGATTCATGCTGGTGCAGGTACCAGCAATTATACTTTTATATGGGGCATGGCGGGAGAGAATTTGGATTATGGGGATATGGACCATTGTGCAATAACTGATCTTAAATAATTGTTATGAAGAAGTATTTATCGCTGCTAATTGTTTTGTTGCTGAGTTATGTTGTAACAATAGCTCAAAAAAGGCAGGGCCTCACGATAGTAATTAAAAGTCCGTTAACACCGTCAGTTCGTTTACAGGAGATTGTCAGCATTAAATGGAATGATATCGTTTCAAAATACCCGGGAATAAAGTCTGAAAACTTCAAAGTTTTAGGAAAAGATAATATCGAACTACCATTCCAATTGGAATACAAGGGTTTGCCTGTTATCCAGAATCTTTTAGTCCAGGTTACCATTTCTGCAGGAAAAGTACTAAAGCTGAAAATTGTAGATGGAAAACCCGTTACCTTGACTCCAAAAGTTTTTGGTAGATATGTTCCTGAACGAAAGGATGATTTTGCATGGGAAAATGATAAAGTTGCTTTTAGAATGTATGGTAAAGCGCTAGAGGCTACAAATGAAAATGCATACGGAATTGATGTTTGGGCTAAGCGAACTGATAAACTAATCCTTAATAAGTGGTACAAGTCTGGAGATTATCATGCAGATCATGGTGATGGCCTTGATTATTACAATGTTGGATTCACCCTTGGTGCTGGTGATGTTGCTCCATATGTTGAAGGAAAAATAGCCTTTCCTAAAAACTACAGAAAATGGAAAATACTGGACCAGGGACCTTTACGCTTTAGCTTTCAATTAGAATATGATGAATGGGATGTTGAGGGCACCCTGGTAAAAGTTACTAAACAATTTAGCTTGGATGCAGGTTCTCAGCTTAATAGGGTAGAAGCAACCTTTTCTTTCTCCAATGGCAATGGCTTATTACCAGTGGTCGTAGGTATCGTAAAAAGAAAGGAAAAAGGAACAATATCCTCAATTGTTAATAACAATGGAGTTTTAGGTTATTGGGAGCCAGAGCACGGGCTGGACGGGGTCTTGGGAATAGGCACAATTATGCTTAGTCCTTCAAATAAAAGTATAGAAACAGAAACGCATTTGCTGCAGGAAACCATGTCTAAAAATGGAGAAGCCGTTATTTATTACACTGGAGCGGCCTGGAATAAAGCAGGAGCTATCAGCACTGCTGAAGAGTGGTTCCGTTACTTGAATTTATATAAAAGCACAATTAATTCTCCGTTAGAGATAAAAATCAATTAATACCATGTCAGTTTTAGATCTCTTCAGTTTAAAAGGAAAAACAGCATTAGTCACCGGTTGTAAGAGGGGTATAGGGAAGGCGATGGCTGAAGCTTTAGCAGAAGCTGGAGCGGACATAATTGGCGTTTCTGCCAATCTAGAGTTCGAAGGAAGCGAGGTTTCGGTTCAGGTAAATTCACTTGGGAGAAAGTTTTATGCTTATCAATGTAATTTCGGTAATAGACCTGCTTTGCTTTCATTTACGGAGTTGCTTTTAAAAGAACATCCAATTATAGATATTTTGGTAAATAACGCTGGGACTATATTAAGAAAGCCCGCTGTGGATCATCCTGATGCATATTGGGATGAGGTGATTGCAGTCAACCAGACCGCTCCATTTATTTTGGCAAGGGAAATTGGGAAGGGGATGATTGAGCGTGGTAGAGGGAAAATTATCTTTACAGCCTCGCTGCTGACTTTTCAGGGGGGGATTAATGTGCCGGGTTATGCTGCTAGTAAAGGAGCAATTGGACAGCTAACTAAAGCTTTTGCTAATGAATGGGCTGCTAAAGGCATTAATGTTAACGCTATAGCTCCAGGTTATATCGCGACAGATAATACGACTGCTTTGCGGGAAGACGAGAATCGGAGTTTCTCAATCATGGAAAGAATCCCTGCTGCAAGATGGGGAGAGCCTTCTGATTTCAAGGGACCAGTTGTATTTTTAGCGTCAGATGCCTCCAGCTATATGAATGGGCATGTGATGACTGTGGACGGTGGTTGGATGGGTAGATAAGATCTATTATATTTTGTTTAAATATATTTTCTGATACGACAGCGGGCTTTTTCCAGTAATTACTTTAAAATGTTTGTGAAAACTTGCAAAATTATGAAAGCCACTTTCATAACAGATTTGCTTGACATTCATATTGTCCTCAATCAATAACTTACAGGCATGGCCTACTCTGATCTCGCTAATAAACTGAGTATAAGTCTTTCTGGTTCTCGATTTAAAGTACCGGCAAAAAGAATTGGGACTAATATTAGCCACTCCGGCCATTTCTTCCATCTGGATCTTCCGCTTGAAATTTGCCAATGAGTAATTGTAAATGGTATTGATCCTGTCGTTCTCGGTGTCTTCAAAATCATGTTTAAACCCCATAGAGGATAACTGCGTAAGATTGGATGAGTTTTCTATTGCCGCAAGTGCTTCCATCAGATTGATTATCTTTTTAGTGCCCTCTGCAAGCAAAATGGATTCTATCAAGTCGCCGATATGTCTTTTTGACTTCTCATTTACCTGGACTCCGCGCTGTGCTTTTTCTAATATTGTTTTTAGGATTTTGTTTTCTGGAAGAGCAAGGAATTGATTTCCCCAGAAATTTTCGTTAAAATGAACCACAAGGACGTCTGCACTCGTTTTCTTATCCTCTTTAAAATAAACATCATCAAATCTCCAATAGTGGGGTAAATGTGCCCCGACTAATAGCACATCTCCAGAGCTGAATCTTTTTATGCTATCGCCAATAAATTGAGTGCCATTTCCTTTTTTAAAGTAGATCAACTCAACTTCTGCATGATAATGCCACCTGTTATTAATGTATGGAACCTCATCACGTCTGACACTAAATGAATGTACCGGGTTATTCGATACTTTTAAAAGTTGCGGTTTCATTTGATTTGGTTAGCTACTGAAATCTAAAAATAGAAAATCTTTAATTAATACACAATTTTAAATTATTTACTAGGATTTATGACAATATCGCACAATACTAATTTGGCTGTATAATTCTCGTATTTAACCAATAGCTACATTTAAGTCGTTAAAAAAAGATCCTTTAAACTTTCATTTATCAAAAAAGATAATTATATTTGAGCTTACCCTTTAGGGGGTATGTTTTTCATAGGTAGATGTAGGGTCGAATATTTATATTCGGCCCTTTTTTATTGGCAACGTTCCGTATCTTTATGGCGCTATGAAAAAGAAGAAAATCATTGTCGCTATTACTGGTGCAAGCGGGTCAATATATGCCAAAGTGCTATTCGATAATCTAAAGAAGCTAACAGATCAAATTGACAAAGTCGGAGTGGTAATGTCAGACAATGCTAAAGAAGTTTGGCGCTTTGAGTTGGGAGATACGGCCTACGCGAATTATCCTTTTGACTTTTATCAGAAGATGGATTTCAATGCACCATTTGCATCAGGATCTGCGAAGTTCGATACAATGATCATTATTCCCTGCTCGATGGGCACGCTTGGACGGATTGCACATGGGATATCCAATGACCTTATTTCACGCGCCGCAGATGTGATTCTTAAAGAACGTAGAAAATTGATAGCCGTTGTTCGGGATACACCTTTCAGCCTTATTCATATCAACAATATGAAGGTAGTTACTGAGGCTGGCGGTATTATTTGTCCAGCTAATCCTTCATTTTATAGCATCCCTAAAAATCTGGAAGACGTAGCACAAACTGTAATAAGTAGAATTATTGATCTAGCAGACCTCGAGCAAGATGCTTACCGCTGGAATGAGTAGCGACTTGATGCTAGTCCTACTATTATCAAAATTCTTCTTAACTTTGCCTATTCAATGAGGAAAGTTGCATTTTATACATTAGGTTGTAAGTTAAATTTTTCAGAAACTTCAACTATCGGGAGGTTATTTACGGATGCCGGCTATGCAGTTGTAGATTTCACAGATGGGGCCGATGTGTATGTGATTAACACTTGTTCCGTTACTGAACATGCTGACAAGAAATGCCGAAAAGTGGTAAAGGAGGCGTTAAAATACGCTCCAAATGCGTATGTAACAATCGTGGGTTGTTATGCACAATTGAAGCCTGCTGAAATTGCTGACATTGAGGGCGTGGATATGGTGTTGGGAGCAGCGGAAAAGTTTAGGATTGTTGAATACATTTCTGATCTGACCAAACAACCAAAAGCTATAGTTCACCAGCAGAACATTGAGAAAGTAAACCATAATTTTATTGCAGCGTACTCTATTGGAGATCGAACCAGGACTTTTCTTAAAGTTCAGGACGGCTGTGACTATCCATGTACCTATTGTACTATTCCCTTGGCTCGGGGTGGAAGCAGAAGTGATACCATAGAAAACGTGCTAAACAGGGCAAGACAGATCGCACGAAGTGGTGTCAAAGAGATTGTTTTAACTGGGGTGAATCTTGGTGATTTCGGAATCAGGGATGGGAACAGAGAAGATAAGTTTTTTGACCTTGTTAAGGCCCTGGACGAAGTCGAAGGCATAGAGCGAATCCGTATTTCTTCTATTGAACCAAATTTGTTGAGTAATGAGATTATTGAATTTGTAGCAGCTTCGAAAAGGTTTGTTCCACACTTCCATATTCCCCTGCAGTCCGGCTCAGATAAGATCCTTGGATTGATGAAGCGAAGGTACCGTCGGGATCTATATACGGAGCGTGTTGCTAGAATCAAGGAAGTCATGCCAAATTGCTGCATTGGAGTAGATGTAATTGTTGGGTTTCCTGGTGAAACACATTCCGATTTTCTCGATACCTATCAATTTCTTAATGGATTAGACATCTCGTACCTACATGTATTTACCTATTCTGAGCGTGACCAAACTGAAGCAGCAGAGATGATAGGTGTTGTTGCAGGTAGTGCCAGAGCAGATAGAAGCAAGATGCTGCACATCTTATCAGATAAAAAGCGTAGGGCGTTTTATCAAGGTCAACTTGGCTCTATCGGAGAAGTATTATTTGAAGATGATCAAAAGAATGGCTTTATGCATGGTTTCACTAAAAATTATGTGAAAGTAAAAGCCAAATATGACCCAGTGATGGTTAACGAAATTAAAACCGTAAATCTTGTTTCACTTACTGCGGATGGCGAGGTAGAAGTTACCGAAACAGAAAAATTTTTAGCGCATTAATCATATATTCGCATAAATTTTTATCCGTATGTTTCCCACAGTATCTCATTTTATAGAATATATTTTTGGTGTTCAGGTCCCTCTGCCATTCAATACTTTCGGGGTTTTTGTTGCGCTTGCTTTCGTGGCTGGATATTGGGCTTTTACGCAGGAATTCAAAAGGAAGGAAGCTTTAGGGATACTCCATTCAATCAGAAAATTAGTAGTTATTGGCCAACCCGCGAGTGCTGGAGAACTTGTTGGCAATGGTATATTTGGGTTCCTGATCGGCTACAAGCTGGTCTACGCGCTTTTAAACTATCAGCTCTTTGTTAGTGATGCCCAAACAGTTCTACTATCCCTCAAAGGTAATTTCTTTGGCGGAATTATCTTTGCCGCTCTTTTCGTTTACTGGGATTATAAAGAAAAAAACGCACATAAATTACCTGCGCCTAAGACAGTAGAGGTAACGCAGCATCCTTATGAATTAATGGGAAACCTCATCGTTTGGGCTGCCGTTTGGGGATTTCTAGGTGCAAAGATATTTGATAACCTGGAGCACTGGGATACGTTTATACAGGACCCTATTGGAAGCTTATTGTCCTTTAGCGGATTAACTTTCTACGGAGGCTTGATTTGCGGTGGCGCAGCTGTATTGTACATAGCTAACAAAAATGGCATCAAACCGCTGCATATGCTAGACATTGGTGGCCCTGGAATGATGCTCGCATACAGCGTTGGAAGGATAGGTTGCCATATGTCCGGAGATGGTGACTGGGGTATTGCTAACCTAAACCCTAAGCCATTTACTTGGTTACCAGACTGGCTTTGGGCTTATACTTATCCTAATAACGTTGCAAATGAGGGGGAACCCATCGCAAATTGCGTAGGTAAGTTTTGTCGTGAACTTGCCCAGCCCGTTTACCCAACACCGCTCTATGAAGTAATTGTCTGCTTCATCCTATTTCTGATTCTATGGAAAATCCGCCATTTATTAAAATCACCAGGAATGATGTTCGGCATTTATCTTATGATGAACGGTGTAGAACGTTTTTGCGTGGAGCTAATCCGAGTTAACTCACGTTATAATGTCGCAGGAATTCCATTTACGCAGGCGGAGTTAATTTCGAGTTTATTATTTCTATCTGGCCTACTTCTCGTAATTAATGCAGTTAAGAACAAAGAAAAATTAGCCAGTTACTAAAATTTAGATGC
This sequence comes from Pedobacter sp. JCM 36344, assembly GCF_046546555.1. Taxonomy (NCBI): domain Bacteria; kingdom Pseudomonadati; phylum Bacteroidota; class Sphingobacteriia; order Sphingobacteriales; family Sphingobacteriaceae; genus Pedobacter; species Pedobacter sp. JCM 36344. The sequence continues at coordinate 67,307 of NZ_JBKHKK010000010.1, read as the reverse complement.
CTTGGATTACGAACTACTGTGTGCAAAAGTTATCGCAACTACCCGTCTAACCGGAAACTTTATCAGAAAGGAATCTTTAAGCTTTAATTCCGATTCAATAGAGTTTAAGGGTCTGAATGACTTGGTCTCTTACGTTGATAAACAGGCAGAAAGACTACTTGTGAAAAACCTGTCTAAGATACTACCGGAAGCTGGGTTTACTACTGAGGAAGATACGATTAACACCAAAGGCGAAGTGTTCGATTGGATCATTGATCCATTAGACGGCACAACCAACTTTATTCATGGAATCCCAACATATGCAATTAGCATCTCATTATACGAGGATGGAAAACCCGTTATTGGGGTTGTCTATGAGATTAACCGTGGAGAGATGTTTTCAGCTTATAAAGGCGGTGGTGCCTTTTTAAATAACAAAGCCATTCATGTTTCCAAAAGAACATCGCTTTCTGAATGCCTTCTTGCTACCGGATTTCCATATTACCAATTCGATAAGCAGCCCCAGTACATGCAACTGTTTTCTACTTTAATGCAGAAATGCCACGGATTAAGAAGGATTGGTTCTGCTGCAGTTGATTTGGCTTATGTCGCCTGCGGAAGATTTGATGCATTTTTTGAGTATAACTTAAATTCCTGGGATGTAGCAGCCGGTGCATTCCTGGTTCAGGAAGCCGGTGGCTCAGTGACGAATTTTACAGGAGGCGATGAATTCTTGCAAACCCGGGAAATCTTAGCAGGAAATGGATTGATCCATACAGAAATCCTTGACATGATGGAGGAACACTTCAACTCAAACTTATAGTCTGTTAGCAGTGAGCTCAGGTTGACGAGGTACTGAACTCAGACTGAGCTTTGGCTTTATACATTTCCTATTGGGGTTATATTCGCTATCTCATCGTGTTCTAGTCGGCTCTGAAGCGACGAGGAGCCTGGGATATATTGAAGAGGGATCGACGACGAGGAAAGCAAAACCCAAGCTTTTTGCAATATTACTGAATATTCACTAAGAGCTTTTATTAACTTCAGCTAAAGGTAACCCTTTAGCTACTATTAATCCAATGTACACAAAAAAAGCCGGCAATTTTAAATGCTAGCTTTCCATGTACCTTAAGTTTTTATTTTCTATAACGATTCTGATACGACTTCTTTCACTTCAGGAACCATTCTTTGTAGTAAGTTTTGGATACCTGATTTTAAAGTGATAGTGGAAGATGGACAGCCGCTGCATGAACCTCTAAGTTCTACAGTAACTACACCTTCATCAAAAGACTTATAGCTAATTGCACCACCATCTTGCTCTACAGCCGGGCGGACATAATCGTGTAGAATTTGCTGGATTTTGATCTCCAGGTCAGAACCCTCAAAAGCCGCAACTTCATCACTGGTTTCTTCTTTAATTTTATATTCAGATTCTACAGCACCTTTTACAAACTCTTTTAAGATAGGTTCAAGATCAGCCCATTCTGCATCTTCAGTTTTGGTAATAGTTACGAAATTGCTTGCAAAGAAGACGCCGTTAACGAAATTAAACTTAAACAATTCCTTAGCGAATGGAGACTGTTCAGCAGATTCTCTGGTGGGAAAATCTTCACTTCCGTTGATCAATAACTTATTGACCATAAATTTCATTGTGGCAGGATTAGGGGTCTGTTCTGTATATACGTTAATAGTCATTGTCCTTTAATTTGATACAAAATTAATTAATTCAATTCTTCAATTGTCCATGAGGGTGTCTGTTTTAGGTCATTTAACTAAAACACCCCAGTATAATTAAATGGAGTGATATTTTTTAGTTCAGACTTAAGGTCGTCGGTCACATTCAGTCCATCGATAAAGTCTGCCATTGTGGTTGCCGTTATCTTTTGATTGGTTCTTGTAAGATCTTTCAGCGCCTCGTATGGATTAGGGTACGCTTCTCTTCTTAATATCGTTTGTATAGCTTCTGCTACAACGGCCCAGTTATTTTCAAGATCTGCGTTTATGGCGTCCTCATTCAGAAGAATTTTGTTCAGGCCACGTAACGTAGAATTTATTGCGATCAGGGTATGGGCGATTGGTACTCCGATATTTCTGAGCACAGTTGAATCTGTAAGGTCTCTTTGCAACCTGCTGATAGGAAGTTTGGCTGCAAAAAATTCAAATGAAGCATTAGCCATACCAGCATTTCCTTCAGCATTCTCGAAATCTATAGGGTTAACTTTATGTGGCATTGCAGATGATCCTATTTCACCCTCTTTAATTTTTTGTTTAAAATAATTTTTAGATATGTAGGCCCAGATATCCCGATCCATATCGATGATAATGTTATTGATCCTTTTTAGAGCATCGCATTGCGCAGCAAATTGATCGTAATGCTCAATTTGGGTAGTATGTTGAGCACGGTCTAGTCCTAATGTTTCGTTTACGAAGTTGTTCGAGAATTCTACCCAATTAATAGATGGATAAGCGATGTGGTGCGCATTGAAGTTTCCGGTCGCACCGCCGAACTTTGCACTGTTTGGTAATGCTTTGAGATTTTTAAGTTGAACTTCAATCCGCTCTGCAAAAACTAAAAATTCCTTACCCAACTTTGTTGGAGATGCAGGCTGTCCATGTGTATGCGCTAAAAGTGGAACATCTTTCCAATCAGATGCCAATGACCTAATTTTTTGAACAAGAAGCGTAATGTTTGGATAGTAAACCTCTTCTAATGATAATTTAAAAGTGTATGGAATAGCAGTGTTGTTGATATCCTGAGAGGTGAGGCCGAAGTGGATAAATTCTTTATATGTTGTCAACCCAAGCTCATCAAATTTCTTTTTTAAAAAATATTCTACAGCTTTGACATCGTGGTTAGTGACTTTTTCTGTGTCTTTTACTTCCTGAGCATCTGACTCATTAAAAGATCCATAAATTGATCTGAGTTGTGCATAGCTTGATTTATCGAAATTATTAAGCCCAGGGAGTCCTTGTTCGCAAAGGGCAATGAAGTATTCGATTTCAACAAATACCCTATATTTTATTAGCGCATATTCCGAGAAGTACTTTGAGAGGTCTTTAGTGGTATTTCTGTAACGACCATCGATAGGGGAGATTGCTTGTAGTGAAGAAAGATTCATGAGATTGGTTTTGATAGCCGCAAAGGTAAGATTTTTGGCACAAAAAAAGAGCGTATCCAATAGCTGGATACGCTCTTTTTGTTATACTGGTTAAACTAAGACTACAATTTAGTTGTGTCTTTAGTTACAGTGATAGCAGTATCTTTTACAGTTGAATCAGTAATGTTAGTATCAACAGTAGTAGTGATTGTGGCAGTATCAGACAATGAAGTATCAGTTGACTCACCAGATTTTTCTGAGTTACAAGCTGCTACTGACAAAGTGATTGCTAAAGCTAAAAAGCCAAATTTAAACGCATTTTTCATTTTGATTCTATTTAAAGTAATTAATTAATTTTACAGATTAATACCTAAAATATTAAAAGGTAACCCAAGAGTTTTAAAAAAATAAAAATATTATTTTCCTTATTATTGGGTTACCATTCACGTTTAAATGTATTAATTGGTGAGTAATAAGTTAAGCAGTTCAGTTCCAACGGATAGAGAAGTTGTTTTAGGGATCTTAAACAATTCGGATGATGCGCTAAACAAGTTGTATGTGGGTTATTTCCCAATGATACTACAGTTTATCCTGAATAACAACGGTGACGAAGATGATGCCAAGGATGTTTACCAGGAAGGAATTATTGTTTTATACAATAAAGTTAAAAGCGGAGATTTTGAATTAAGTAGTAAACTAAAAACCTATATATACTCAGTTTGCAGAAGGATTTGGTTAAAGAAGCTTGCCCAGCAACGCAAAAAAACCAATAACGTTTCAGACTTTGAGGATATAATCGCTACTGACGTTGATATTGATGATCATGAGCAAAAAGAGGAGCAATTTGACAAAATGCAATCTGCCCTCCTTCATCTTGGAGAACCATGTAAAACAATTATTCAGGATTTTTATTTAAACAATTTATCGATGCACGACATATCTGAAAAGTTTGGCTATACTAATACCGATAACGCTAAAACTCAAAAATACAAATGCTTGCAGAGATTAAAAAAGTTATTTTTTCAGTCATAAGGTGATGAGGAACGAAATGAATTTAGAAAGTATAATTGAAGATTACCTAATTGGTAAACTTAATGAGGCCGAATTACAGGCTTTTGAGCAAATGCGTGCTAATGATCCCAGCGTAGATCATAAGGTTGTAGCTCATAAGGCTTTCTTGGGATCGCTAAAAAATTATGCAGCGATGATTGATTTAAAGGGCAAAATGAATGTGGCACATTCGAAGATCGATGTAGATGGTCTTAGCCGTAAATTAGGTCCTCATCCTTCCTTCATCATTAATATATGGCGTAAAAACAGAGCAGCAATTGGTGTGGCCGCATCATTCATACTTCTAACTTTGGTGATGCTTTATTCCATTCAGCAGAATACACAGCAAATTGGTAGTGTAGAACTTGTAAAACGCGATTTAGCAATTCTTAAAAACTCCAATAACAACCTGATTAGAAAAATAAACTCTACCGCTGTTAATAAAAATCTGAAACCTGCCAACTTCGGAGGTACAGGTTTTGCTTTAACAACCAACGGGTATATCTTAACAAATTTACATGTTGTTGATGGTGCAGATTCTGTTTATGTTCAAGATACGCAAGGCAACCAATATAAAGTTAAAGTTGATAGACGAGATACACAATATGATCTTGCTATCCTCAAAATTATTGATGAGTCTTTTAAGCTTCCTGCATTACCATATCGTTTAAAACAAAATGGGATTGGTATTGGCGAAGATGTGTACACATTAGGATTTCCTAAAGATGATGCGGTGTATGCTAAAGGTTACGTGAGTTCTAAAACGGGATATAGTGGAACAGACTCAACGCAATACCAAGTGTCTATCGATGTAAATCCTGGAAATAGCGGTGGCCCACTACTTGATCAGAATGGAAACATTGTCGGAGTTATTACAGCTAAATTAAAACTAGTTGACGGTGCAACATTTGCAGTAAAAAGTAGATATATTCAAGAAATCCTTAACATGATCCCTAATGATTCCTTAGGAGGACAGGTTAAGTTCAACAAGAAGAATTCATTACAGGGGCTTACTAAAACCCGCCAGGCAGAGAAAATGCAGGACTTTATCTTCATGGTAAAAGTTTATAAGTAACGTACATTATGTACCGTTGTCCCGGTGACAATCGGGGTATCTAAGTCAAGTGCAAACCATCATAGTGTGAATTATATCTTCACATCTTTAAAAAATATTTGAAGATAATTTATAAATTTAGGCTATGGATTTTGGAAAATTAACTGATGAACAACTAATCAGTGTTGACTTTACTTTACCGCCAGATGGAGCTCAAACCAGTATAACATTAGGTGGCTTGATCACTGACAAGAACCCTCAATTCTACGTCGGTTGTGCCAAATGGGGAAGAAAGGAGTGGTTGAATATGATCTACCCGCCTAAAGTTAAGGAGGCAAATTTTCTTGACGAATATGTCAAGCATTTCAATTCAATAGAACTCAATGCAGTTTTCTACAGTATTCCAAAGGCTGATCTCATTAGAAAATGGAAGGCTAAAGCGGATGAAAATGCAAGCAATGGTTTTTTGTTTTGCCCAAAGTTTTCACGTACTATAAGTCATATTAAGCGGCTAAAGGACGCCGATGTAGCTACAGACCTATATCTTTCCAGTATCTATGAATTTGGCGAATACTTAGGCCCTTGCTTTCTTCAATTAGGGGATAACTTCTCTCCGGCAAACTTTGATATTCTTGAAAATTATTTGAGCACTTTACCTGTAGACTTGAAAGTTTTTGTAGAGTTGAGACATCAAAGCTGGTTTTCAGATCCCTTATACCGAGCACAACTTTTTGAGATGCTGAGTAGGGTTAAAAAAGGTGCCATCATCACTGATGCAAGTGGTAGAAGGGATTGCGTTCACATGGAACTAACGATCCCTGAAGTATTTATAAGATTTGTTGGTAATGGAATGGCGTATCAGGCTTCAGATTTTGCACGAGTAGACGAATGGGTTCTCCGAATAAAAAACTGGTTGGACAAGGGCCTGAATAAGGTGTATTTTTTTCTCCATCAACATGATGAGAAGGATACACCAATATTGGCAAATTACACTATCCAGCAATTCAACAAACACCTTGGTGCAAATATACCAGAGATTAGATTCCTGAGTGACCAAGGAGATATTACAAATCAGGAACAATTATTTTAACATAAGTATACTTAAATTGTAGACATTATTATTTACTTTGTATTTGTTATCGTTAACAACTAAAATATAAAATTATGAGTTTAAGAATAGGGGATCCTGCTCCCAATTTTAAAGCACAAACTTCAATTGGAGATATTGATTTTTACGAATTTCTAGGAGATAGCTGGGGCGTTCTGTTTTCGCATCCTGCGGATTATACGCCTGTTTGTACTACCGAACTTGGAAGAACGGCTTTACTTAAAGGTGAATTTGAGAAAAGAAACGTTAAAGTGTTGGCTTTGAGTGTTGATTCTGCCGAGTCTCATAAAGGCTGGATTAAGGATATTAATGAAACTCAAAATACAAATGTAGAGTTTCCGATCATTGCTGATGAAGACAAGAAGATCGCTGATCTATATGATATGATTCATCCTAACGCTTCGGAAACGCTAACCGTTCGTTCACTTTTTGTGATCTCTCCAGATAAAAAAGTTAAACTTATGCTAACTTATCCTGCGTCCACTGGACGTAATTTCAATGAAGTATTGAGAGTTATTGATTCCTTACAGTTGACTGCAAAGTACAGCGTTGCAACACCTGCAGATTGGAATGACGGTGATGATGTCGTAGTTATGAACAGTATTAAAACTGAGGATATTCCGGAAAGGTTTCCAAAAGGTCATAAGGTAATCAAGCCTTATCTTCGTACCACACCTCAACCGAATAAATAATGTAAAGCCTCCCGAAATACATTCAGGAGGCTTTTTGCTTTTGAAGTTATTATCCAAATTGAGTCTGTATCTTTTCAAGAATCTGTTTTAGGTAAATACTTAGATCTGCCTGATGGTTATCAGTAGCCATCTTATCTAAGCTAGCCAGTACCTGCACTCCAATTTGAATCTCCCTGCCATATGAATTTCTTCTTCTAGAATCCAGCGATGCGATATAGGATAGTTCATCGACTATAAATGCTGCCGTATTTCGCGACAACGTATTGGCAGTTTTACTTTCTTTTACAGCATATAGATTATTAACTGTGTAAACTTTTATCAGCGTGTCTTCAATTGAATAAATCTTATAAGGAAGTTGCTTTACAGCCTTATTCATCAGCTGCTTAGCTTTATCAGGTTTCCCTTCTTCTAATAAATTTACACTGAGGTTGTTCATGTACTTTGCTGTCATACCGGCAATTCTTCTACTCTCAGGATCTTGATATTTAGCAGATTTGAAACCTTGGAAATCCAGTTTTTGCATCATGTTGTCATACATTACGTCAGTGTTGGTCTGTCCCTCCATTGTAAATTCCTTATCAGGAACAGAAGATTTAACAGGTAATAGTCTGTAGGCATAACCTTCAAGATATAAGTATTTCTCAAGACCTACATAGCTGTCAGTACTGATACTGGTTCCGAAATAAATTGGCCGCTCCCAGTTGTTACTAACCAGGATATCAAAGATTGCCAAGTTGGCTTTAAATACTACATTTTCTCTATATGTCCATTCTATTGTGGACGCTATTTTTGCTATGTCCTTTACCGCTAACGTCTTCGTTTTAATTATCTGGGCGGGATCAATAGTCAGCTTAAGCTTTTTAGTAGGCAAAAAATTCTCCATGCTACCATCAGAGAGTTGGACTTTGTCTTCGGGAGCATCTGAGGTCATGACTGCTAAGATGTCCTTTAATTCTACACTATCAGTAAAACCATACTCCATGTAGGGCATCCATTCTCTGTTGCCTTTGATATATTTTTTCGGGTCAGATCTGATTGGCAATGGGGCAGATTTACCAGACTGTTTCAACATTTGTTCGATATAATTGCCATCCGACAGATATTGAATATTTACTACCCGTACATCAGTGCGATAATCTTCAACTTCCTGGACGTACCAAAGCGGAAAGGTATCGTTATCTGCATTTGTAAATAGAATTGCATTTGGTGCGCAAGAGTTTAAATAATTTTTAGCCCAGTCTAACGCAGTAGTCTTATTAGAGCGGTCATGCTCATCCCAGCCTTCTGCTCCCATGAGGAATGGTACTGCAAACAAACAAGTTAAAGACGCCATTGCAAGACTTACTTTCGGCATATTTAGCTTTGATAGAAAGGATTCAATCCCAAGTACACCAAGACCAATAAAGATTGCAAACGCATAAAATGAACCCACATATGCGTAGTCTCGCTCCCTAACCTGCATAGGATCCTGATTTAGATAAACTATTATTGCGAGTCCGGTAAAGGCGAACAATGTTGCGACAATTGCCAGGTCATTGCGGTTTTTACGGTATAGAAAAATGATACCCATGATTCCCAAAGCCAGAGGGAGACCATAGAATTTGTTGTGGCCTTCATTATTAATAATGCTGGGAGGTAGCTTGCTTTGGTTTCCTAATCTGATGGCATCTAAGGGTTTAATGCCTGATGTCCAGTTTCCATCATTTGAGGGACCATACGATTGAATGTCATTCTGTCTTCCTACAAAGTTCCAGAAGAAATAACGCCAGTACATAAAACCCAGTTGATAGCTAGTGAAGAAGCTTAGATTTTGAAGAAAAGTTGGTGTTTGGCCCGGTTCCAGATGCAACCAATCTTTGTAGAATTCACTATGATTTGGCTTTTGACTATAGGTTCTTGGAAAGAGGAGGTTTTTGTCAAATTCCGGTTTGGAGGTTTTACCAGATATTTCGTAGGATTTCTCACCTGTCCTATATTCGATTCCAGTTTCTTTATAGTTGACTACATCTGCATCAAATGTTTGGCCGTAAAGCAGGGGAGTATCTCCGTAATTAGTACGTCCGAGATATTTATAAAGAGACAAAGCATTGTCTGGATTAGATAGGTTTAAAGTAGTTTTTGCATTCGCTCTTATAATAATTAGGAAATAGGAACTAAATCCGAAAATTACGAAGGTCAGGCAGGTCAAGGAAAGATTAAGATTGTATTTTTTATGTTTTACGGAGTAATATATGCCGTAACTTAAAGTCACTATAATTGCCAGCAGAAAAGCGCCTGCTCCTGTACCAAAGCTCATTTTTAGTGTGTTGACAAAGAAGATATCAAGCTTTGCTGCCATTAGAACAAAGTACTGGATCACGATATTCTGAACTGTGATCCATATTGCAGCAGCAATTCCCATCGCTTTAAAGATACCCATTAGAGTGACTTTGCTCGTTTTTTTGAAATAATAAACGAGTACTATAGCCGGAATTGCCAGTAAGCTCAATAGGTGTACACCAATGGAAAGTCCGATTACAAATGCAATCAGGACGAGCCAGCGATTGTCCAGGTTTCTTTCCCATTTAAGAGCTGCCCAGAATACTATAGCAGTGAATAATAGTGATAAGGAATATACCTCCGCCTCAACTGCAGAAAACCAGAAAGTATCTGAAAATGTAAAAGCCAATGCTCCAATAACCCCCGCAGAAATAACCGAAAGGGTACTAGAGGTCGTTCCTTTGTACTGAATCACTTTTGAAGCGAGCATGGTAATTGACCAATAGAGGAAGGTCACCGTGGCAGCACTGAACAAAACTGAGCTAAAGTTCATCCAGTATGCGATTTTAGCTGTGTTGCCAATTGCCAGCATTGAAAACAATTTGCCGATCATTAAAAATAACGGTGCTCCAGGCTGGTGACCTACTTGAAGCTTGTAAGATGCTGCGATGAATTCGCCGCAATCCCAGAAGCTGACGGTTGGCTCCATGGTTAAAAAGTAGACCGACGCAGCAACTATAAATAGCACTAGACCGACAATGTTATTTAGTTTCTGGTAATTTTTTATCATGTTGAGTTTATTAGAGGTAACTCAAACATAACTAAAACATTGAAAATTAGGTTTTTGTGAAATGTTAAAGAATGTTAAAATAGAAATTTTAACATTTAATTTTTATGTAAACCCTTAGAGGAAAGTAGTTAATAGTGTTGAATAATGTCAGCTTCCAGTATGACGAAGCCTGACTGCTTAGTTTCTGTAAAGATCAGGAATCTTTTGTCATCTGATTTGATCTTGTATTTTTTTATCAGATTTTCAGGCGTATCGCGGTAGTTTCTTACAATCACATTCCCAAAAAGTTGTCTTTCCTTTTTAAGTTCTCCAGGCGAAATGATTCTATTGATTTGGAAAATACGACCAGGGAAGACTGGATTGATTACATCGGATGCATATAACTGGGTTTGTGAATGTAATTTTTTAAGACCATACCTTTTGGCAATCAGGTTGAAAGCGCCACTTTTCAATAACGCTGCATCAGGTTCATACAGAAATTTGTTTGGCTCAGAATCAAGAAGAATAAGCTCTTGTTCCTCATCTTTGTCGAATGAAAAAGTCTTGAGTTGATCATTTATCGTTACTGCGATAATCTTGACCGATGGATGATTACCTTTTTCTAAAATCCAAAGCAGCTCTTTCACTTCGTTACGAACACTCACAATATGGACTTCTGAAACATTCTTAAGCTCGTTAAGTCCCGCAGTAATATCCAGCATTGGCGCCGTTTTAACAATTACACGATTGGATTTCTCCAGGAGTAAATCTGCATTATCCACTACATTAGGACTGCAATCTCTTAGCATAAAAACTTTTCCTGTTGCACCACGTCTTACAGGATCTATATAGATCGTATCAAAATGAGTGTCGTTTTCTCTAAGAAATGTCAGTCCATCTATGTTTTCGAACTCTGTGTTTTTCTGACCTAATATTCCGGCATTATAGGCTGCTATCTGAAGTAATTCTTCATTGATCTCGCAATGCACGGTACTTTTCATCGTTTTAGAGAAATAGTAACTATCCACACCAAAGCCAGCTGTTACATCAATAAGTGTGTTTCCGACTGTCAGTTTAGCCTTATAGGCTGCCGTGACTTCTGATGAGGTCTGTTCTATTGACAGCACATTCGGAAAGTAGACAAGAGGAGTATTGAACCATGTAGGAAGTTTTCTCTGAGATTTTTTCTTAGCGGCTATCTGATTTGCAAGTTCTTTAGCATTAATACCACTAATGGAGCTTTTAGACAAAGCAATCTTATGCACATCATCATTGAGGTGTTTAGTAATAAAGTCTTGAGCCTCAGCTTTTAATATATGATAATTCAAAGTCTATATCAGTTTGAAAGAATCTTATCACGCATCACAATCTGACAGGTATTTCTACTTTTGACTTCCAGGATGATGTTTTTGTTTGCTGTCACCCGATCAATTGTTTGCTGGTTATAATATCTGATGGTCACTAATTCCATTCCAGTGTTATATTTCACTTTATAATCTTGAGAAAGATCCGCAATTAATGATTCCAGTTTCTGCGCATCGTGATCAAAACTAACGGAAAAACTTATGGCCGAATTAAGCATTGTGTTGATCTTTGCTTTGTGCTTATGAAAAAGATTAAAGATTTCACTAAGATTTTCTTCAATAATAAAGGAGAAATCTTTTGGAAATATAGAGATTAGTACCTGGTTAACTTTGAATATAAACGAAGGGATCGGAATATGATTCTTGATGGTAGTTATATTTGTACCCTCAGCATTGGGGTCTAGAAAAGACCTGACAAATAGTGGTATATTCTTGTTTTGCAAGGGTTTGATCGTCTTAGGATGGATGATGGTTGCCCCATAGTAAGCTAGCTCAATGGCATCGTGATAGGAGAGTTGAGGAATTCTTTCTGTTTGATCAAACCACTTTGGATCTGCATTCAAAACGCCTGAAACATCTTTCCAGATCGTCAGGCTTTCGGCATTGAGGCAAGCGCTAAAGATTGCGGCTGAGTAATCTGAGCCATCTCTGCCTAATGTTGTAGTAAAGTTTTCACTGGTACTTCCAATAAATCCCTGGGTTACTCCAATGCTATCCTCAATCAGGGGGATCAAACGCTTTTGAATCTCCAGCTCTGTTTTCTCCCAGTTAACTTTCCCTTCCTTATGGGTATTGTCTGTATGAATAAAATTGCGTGCATCAAGCCATTTAGCCTCCAATCCTGATGCTATCAAAAAAGCGCAAACGATCTTTGTAGATATGATTTCTCCTATTGATACGATCTGATCATAGATATAATCTGGCGCATCTGTTGCCTCTTCTTCCAACAGCCACTCTATTTCTACAAATGAATTGGCAACATCATTGTAAATTGGGTGGTTATTGTTTGAAAATAACTCATTAATGATGTTAAAATGAAATTCTTTAATTTCGTCGAAGATATCATGGGCGTTCGGTTGTCCGAACAAGTAAGCTTTGGTAAGCTCCTCGAGCTTGTCTGTTATTTTACCCATTGCAGAAATCACAACAAGCAGTTTTTTGTCCCTGGCATTTCCTACGATACCGGCTAAATTTCTCACTCCTTCGGCATCTTTCACAGATGCCCCGCCAAACTTATATACTTCCATTAGTTGTTAAGGCTGATTAACGATTTAGGCTTTGCGATATCTTTCAGCTCGCTAAACGGGATAAGCAATTTGGTGATGCCAAAGGCATAAGCTTTGATCTCATAAGGGTTATACAAAAAAAGTAAACCTTCGTCAGTAACTGTAAAATTGTCGTTTAATTTGAAGGTGTCATTCTCAAAAAAATAACTGTTCTTAAGACTTTGATCGGGTGTTAGCTTTTCATTTTTTCTGAAGATATTTTCGGCGATTGCGTTCAGCTTAGCATTTGATCCAGGTAATAATAAAGAATCAAGGATTATTTTCTGATGGGTTACAGGGTTGTAATTCTGGTAAGTAAATGAACTATTCGGGTGCGCACCTCCAGAAAAGTTAATGTAAGTAGTGTAAAAGGCAATATATTGCGGATTTTGTTTGATAACTTTTGTATTAATGGTTAGGAACCAAGTCTGTATGCGATCTGGATTCTCTTTTTGAAAACTATCAAAGTCTTTTATAAAGCCTTTTGCATAGCTGTCATACGAACTGTATGTTTTTTCAGCATCAACAGTTCCCGTAATTTTCTTTAGCACAAAATCATTCAATTTACTATCAGTGAAGACCGGGTACGATATCACCGCCTTCGCTGTATCTGTAACACGGGCATCGGCAGAAACAGGATTTGTACTGTATACCTTGACTGAATCGTATTTGAAACTGATAGAATCAGTTGATGGTTGTAAAGCGTTGGTAGCTGAATCAATAGTTTGGTCAGTTTTTTTCTCGCTCTGACAAGCGATAATTGTTGCAATAGCCAATGCCATTCCTAATCTCTTCATAATTCTGATATTTGTGCCTTAGAAAATGATGCGTTTAGCCAACCCTCCTCAATCTGTGCGGCATATTTGTTATAGAAATTTATTGCAGGTTCGTTCCAGTCCAGGACTTGCCATACCATCCCGTTGTAGTTTTTATCTTTTGCTTCCTGCATCACACGCTCAAACAAAAGCTTACCAACTCCTCTGCCCCGGTATTCTTTAGTTACTATGAAATCTTCGAGATAGAGCCTACAACCTTTCCAGGTAGAGTATCGGGTATAGTATAATGCGAATCCAACTATTTTTTCATCGGCTTCAACAACGAAGGCAGTCCATACCTTATCAGCTCCAAACCCTGCGTCAACAAATTCTTCCAGTGTAACGGTTACTTCCTCAGGCGCCTTCTCATAATCCGCAAGCTCTTGAATGAGCTCAAGCAAACGAGGACAATCGCTCTGTTCTGCAATCCTTAATTCCATTTTACTCTGCTTTATAATGCTTTATTATACGCTTACCGAATATATTACTCCCAATTCTAACCATCGTGCTCCCGGCCCCGACAGCTAATTTGTAATCACCAGACATACCCATGGAGATTTCTTTGAATGACTCCTCCTTCCTAAAGAAGCTGACTTTTATACCATCAAAGAGCACTTTTAACTCCATGAATTCATCTAAAGTTTGCTTTTCCAGAGCATTATTACTGGCGATACCCATCAAACCTACTATCCTAATATTTTGCATTTCTGAGTATTCCTGGGACCTCAACAATTCAATAGCCTCATCATATTCTAGTCCAAATTTTGTATCCTCATCGGCAACATAGATCTGCAAAAGACAGTCTATTATCCTTTTATTCTTTGTTGCCTGTTTGTTTATTTCAATTAGAAGCTTTAAGCTATCTACCGATTCGATCAGCCTGACAAAAGGGGCAATATATTTGATTTTGTTGGTTTGCAGATGCCCAATTAAGTGCCAATCAATATCTTTTGGTAATAGTGATTCCTTTTCCACCATTTCCTGAACAATGTTTTCACCAAATACACGCTGACCTGCATCATAAGCTTCCTGAATGGCACTCGCTTGATGATATTTCGATACCGCAATTAGCTTAACGCCACTTTCGTCGAGCTCTGTTTTATATTTCAATAAGTTATCTGCTATACTCATTTATCAGTATTTTTGGTAAAATTAACAACCTTCGCGAACTTTGGCTAAGAAATAATCAACTTTTAAATACAATGAAAGGCTTCAAATATATAGTTTTCTGCTTCCTATTAGGTGCTGCCTGTAAGCCAGGAATTCCAGGTGACATTATTCAGCCGGACGATATGGCTTTGGTATTGAATGATATACACATCGTTGACGGTTACATTACAACTGTCCGACCGGATTCCTCCAAAATTATTGCCGCGTCACTTTACAAGGGTATCTATAAAAAGTTTGGTGTCGATTCGGCGAAATTTTACAAAAGCATGGAATATTATTATAAAAATCCAACGGTTATGGATGGTATCTATAAAAGGGTTAATGCTGGATTATTAAAACAAAAATTGAAGCTCATCAAGATAGATTCACTAAGTACCGTTAAAGTTCAAGCACAAGCTAAGCGGAAAGCAAAAAGGGATTCCATTATGTCTGCCGACTCTGTTAAAAAGGTAATTTTAAAGAAGAAAACGGATTCAGTAAACAAGGTCAAATCAAAGAAACGAATTGACTCTTTAAAGAAATCAAAATTAATAATGAAGGTGAAGGCCATAAGCTCTAAGCGTGCATTGGCAATAAAGCCTGCAAAAGTATAAATATGCTATATCCGGAGAATTGTTTAGAGCGGTTGGGGTTTAATGAGGTTAGACAACATATCCATAAGCATTGCCTGAGCGTAATGGGACAACAAATGGTTGCCAAAATGCAGGTAATGAACAAGTTTGATCAAATAAATAAATTCTTACGTCAAACTTATGAGTTCAAAAGTATTCTTGTAAACCAGGAGACTTTGCAGATCAGTACTTTCTTTGACATCAAATCGCTAGCTAATAAAATAACGGTAGAAGGGACTTATCTTATAGAAGATGAACTTCATCAAATCTATGCATCACTGCAAACGGTATTCTCAGTTTTGCGTTTCTTTGAAGAACGCAAAGAAGTTTACCCAAGTTTGGAAGCCCTTTTTGAACACCTACCTGTAGAAAAAAATATCCTTAAAAAAATCGAGACCGTACTGGACCCTAAAGGCAAAATAAAACCTAATGCTTCGCCTACTTTACAGCAGATCATCGGGGATATTTCCAAAGCAGAACAAGATGTCCGGAAGAGAATGGATTCTATATATAAACAAGCCCTAAGCAATAACTGGGCTGCTGATGGAAGCTTGACGATTCGTGATGGTAGAATGTGTATTCCTGTATTGGCGGAAAATAAAAGAAAGCTTAAAGGATTTATTCATGATGAATCCGCAAGTGGACAAACGGTTTACATAGAACCTGAGGAGGTTTTTACTTTGAATAATAGGTTGCGTGACCTTGAATTTGATAAGAGAAGAGAAATCATCAAGATTTTAATAGCGTTAACTTCCGAGCTTAGGCCTTATACGCCTTTGTTATTGTCTTACCATGGCTTTTTGACTAAGTTGGATTTTGTAAGGGCTAAGGCTTTATTTGCAATTGATGTTGAAGCAGAAATGCCAGTCTTGATTAGGGAATCCAAGTTGAAGTTGATCAATGCTACTCATCCTCTTCTCTATTTATCATTCCGGGAGGACAAGAAAATAGTAGTACCACTCAACATCCATATTAACGATAATTTGAGAATTGTAGTTGTGTCCGGACCCAATGCAGGAGGAAAATCAGTCTGTATGAAAACAGTTGGTTTACTCCAAATTATGGTTCAATCCGGGTTGCTTATACCCGTTCATGAGTCAAGTGAAGTTGGTATTTTTGACCAGATCTTTGCTGATATTGGAGATGACCAGTCCATAGAGAGCGACTTAAGTACCTACAGCGCACACTTAATTAAAATGAAGTACTTTGTGGCACATTCGACTCCGAAATCACTCTTTTTAATAGATGAGTTTGGAACTGGAACTGATCCGCAGTTCGGCGGTCCTATGGCCGAAGCCGTTTTAGAAGTATTGAACAACAAAAAAGTAAGAGGAGTTATTACAACGCATTATTCAAATTTAAAGCTATTTGCAGGTAACACGCCTGGCTTGGAGAATGCCTCGATGTTGTTCGACAATGACAAGATGAAACCAATGTACATTTTAGAGATTGGTAATCCCGGAAGTTCATATGCATTCGAGATCGCCCAAAATATTGGCCTCCAACCTGAGGTATTAAAATTAGCTAGGGAAAAGACAGGAACAAATCAAAATAGAATAGATAGTTTGCTGGTAGATTTAGAGAGGGAGAAGAAGCAAATTTATGATACAAAACTGCACTTATCGAATCAGCAAAACAAAGTAAAAAATCTTGTTACCGAGAATGAAAAGTTAAAGGAGTTTTTGGATGAGAATAAGAAAGTTCTTATTAAGGCGGCAAAGTTAGAAGCTCAATCCATTATTAAGAATGCCAATAAATTGGTTGAGAATACTATTGCAGAAATTAAAGACAAGCAGGCTGATAAGACAGTGACCAAGCAACTAAGACAAAACCTACAAAAAGAACTCATCGATAATCAAGTGTGGGAAGAAAAAAAAGTAGTTGAGAAGATTAATCCCATTAATAGTCCAATTGAGGTTGGAGATTGGGTTCAATTGAATAGCAGTGAGACTACAGGTCAAGTCCTGGAGATTAATAGAGATAATCTGGTAATAGCCCTTGGCGATTTACGGTCTGTGTTAAAGAAGAATCGTGTATATAAAATTAGTAATAAGCAGGCAAAAAAAGTAGTTCAAAATAATTCTTATTCTGGAAGCATATCTGAGGCGATTTCGAGCTTTAATGCAGAGTTGGATTTAAGAGGAATGCGAGGCGATGATGCTTTGCATGAAGTTGAAAGATATCTCGATAAGTCAATTATGCTCGGCTTTCCCTTTATTAAATTGATTCATGGTAAGGGTGATGGTATTCTTCGCAAGTTGATACGTGAGTATTTGAAAAAATATCGTCAGGTGAATAGAGTTGAAGATGAGCATGCCGATAGAGGTGGAGATGGAATAACTTATGTGTATTTTAATTAAAAGAACAGCTATGATAAACAAAGTAGTTTCAAACGTGAAAGTTGCTATTCAAGATATAAAAGATGGAGATACCCTAATGCTGGGGGGATTTGGTTTGTGTGGAATACCTGAAAATTGTATTGCCGCACTGGTTGAAAAGGGTGTTATGAAATTAACATGTATTTCAAATAATGCCGGCGTTGACGATTTTGGAATTGGTTTAATGCTTCAAAAGCGTCAAGTTAAGAAAATGATTTCCTCTTATGTAGGTGAAAATGCTGAGTTTGAACGTCAGCTTTTAAGCGGGGAGTTAGAAGTGGATTTGATACCTCAGGGAACATTAGCAACTAGGTGTATGGCCGCCGGATACGGAATGCCCGCAATCTTTACTCCAGCAGGCGTAGGTACGGAAGTCGCTGAAGGAAAAGAGGTTAGAAATTTTGATGGTAAAGATTATTTGATGGAGTACGCTTTTAATGCAGACTTTGCTATTGTCAAAGCATGGAAAGGCGATACTGCAGGCAACCTTATCTACCGGTCTACAAGCCGAAACTTTAATCCCGTTATGGCTATGGCTGGAAAGGTAACTATTGCGGAGGTAGAAATATTAGTCGAAGTAGGTGAACTTGATCCAGATCATATTCATACTCCGGGAGTATATGTACATCGCATATTTCAAGGTTCCAATTACGAAAAACGAATAGAACAAAAAACATTAAGTAATAAATCCTAAAAGATATGCTGGATAAGAATGGAATAGCTAAACGTATAGCAAAAGAGATTAAAGATGGGTATTACGTAAATCTCGGAATTGGGATACCAACTTTAGTTGCTAACTACATACCATCCGGAATAAACATTGTATTGCAATCCGAAAACGGGCTTTTGGGTATGGGCCCTTTTCCTTATGATGGAGAGGAAGATGCCGACTTAATCAATGCTGGTAAACAAACCATTACTACTGTGCCTGGGTCATCAATATTTGATTCTGCCATGAGTTTTGGAATGATACGTAGTCAAAAAATAGACTTAACCATTCTTGGAGCAATGGAAGTATCTGAAAACGGAGATATTGCGAACTGGAAGATTCCTGGGAAGATGGTAAAGGGCATGGGAGGCGCCATGGACCTTGTTGCTTCGGCTAAAAATATTATTGTAGCTATGCAACACATTAATAAAGCGGGTGAAAGCAAACTACTTCCAAGCTGTACATTACCTCTTACCGGAGTCAGATGCATTAAAAAAGTTGTCACAGAACTAGCTGTATTAGATATCCTACCCGGTGGAGGCTTTAAGCTAATTGAACGTGCTCCAGGAGTGTCTGTTGATTTTATCAGAGCGTCGACCCTCGGAAAGCTTTTTTCAGAGAATTCAGTTCCAGAAATGAACCTCGACTAACCAATTTCATTTGCCCCAAGCCGTTCTTTAAAACCAACTGATATCTCATCTGTGATTTTAATAATGTCCTCTGGGGTATCAAAATTATTGATAATTACTTGGTGGCAATCATATTTATAAGGTAATAGGAACTCTTTGTATGCTGGAACTACATGATTGTCCCATTTGTAGATGACATCGTCTTCTGGATAACCCCGTTCCATTCCATCACGTCTAATTCTTCTGGCGAGAGCTACTGGTTCATCAGCTTCTATAAAAACCTTGTGATCTAAAAGGACAGCGATATCTTTAAAATGTAGAATAAAAAGACCTTCAACAATTATGATTGGAGCTGGATTTATCTCCAAAATCTTTACAACTGCTAGTGGGTTATTAAAATTGTACTCTTTCTTATAGACAACTTCTCCTTTTACTAGTTGTTTAATGTCATGTAAAAACTGTTCATCGTCTATCGTAGAAGGCAAATCAAAATTGTAAAGCTTATTCTCCTCCTGCGTCATTTCTCCGGCAGGAATATAATAATCATCCTGGGAAACCAAAGTCACCTCATCATTTTTGAAGTGATGAAGAAAACAGTTTAAAAAGAAGGTTTTTCCGGATCCACTTCCTCCCGCTATGCCGATAATGAAAGGCTTATTTTTGTTCATTTTCTTGTCCGCCGTATGTTAAATTGCAATAAAATCTTTTGTCTAAAGCTCCGAGAGCATCAGCAACAGCTTTTGTCATTACAATTATAATATCTTTTGTGGATTCGTTTTCAGTAAATTTACCAACAACCTTGGCGAAAGTTGTACGGTTGCTCATTGGATTAGTTATTTTCATTACAGTTCCAATTGGTGCGGAACGGTGCAGAACAAGCATTTTAGTCGGGTCGAGATCCTGATCAGCAATCCAGGTCGCAGTTCCCTTTTCATCAACTTGGTTTAAACCATATCGGCTAGGTGGATATCTTAGAGACGGGTCTTTTAAAGAATTTATACTGTCAATAGCCAGAGTTGAAACAGGAGGTATAAATGCAGGTTTAACGGCATATTGACCCTTGATGAGCAATTTCTGACCTACACGCAGGGAATTATCATTAAGATGATTTTTTGCTTTAAGCTGATCCATTGTCATTTTATAACTGGTAGCAATGGAGTACATGGTCTCATTTCCGGCAACGATATGCTCTATGAAATCATCTTTAGCCGCAAATTTTGGATCAGAAGTCACGGCTGGTTTACTCTGCTCGATAGGTTTTGGATAACTTGTGATAATGGTTGCCAAAGGCTTTTCAGGATTGGTAGCGATAATATTGGAAACTTCTTCTGCGGCATTTTTTGTAGGTATTTTCAAAATCTGTCCGATCTGAAGGTTTATAGACTTTAGATTATTAATTCGCTTAATCTCATCAACTGTTGTTCCAAATTTCTCGGCAAGCATATTAAGATTTTCCTTTTTAGCGACAGCGTGCTCGATCAAAGGCTCCTTAATAATTGGTAGGGGGGAAGAAGTAGATGCTGGAACTTTAACGGTTTGCGAAATACCAGACGATCTTAAAAATGGAATATTTGTAGGGACTTTGATAATAACTCCAATCTTAAGAAACTTGCTGTCATTGAAGCTCATTATATCTTTTGGGTTCGAGCCATATCTTCTTGCGACTGAATAATAAGTATCCTTGGCATCTATTTGATGAATGATAACTTTTTTTCCGTTGTTGTTTTCTACGCCAATAGAATCTCTTGTAATCTTTTTGATCAGATATGGACTGGCCTTTATTGAACTCATATTAATGATGATAGCAAAAGCTGATAGACTAAGATATTTATACATTAATGTTTAATAAAATTATCAATGGGCAATTATACGAATAATATAAATAACGCATGTTTGTTGGTGGCTGCAAACTGAATGCTCTTTTTAAACGAACTTTCCTTTTTACTATTGTTCCTTGCTGCTATAACATTTTTCAAACCAATAGTGATTCCTGTTGTTTACCTTATAATTTCGCTCGCTACGAGGGACAAAATAACACATATTATTATGGACGCAAAAGAAATAAGCTTAAGTGAAAAAGCTGTCAAGCCAGTTGTAGATTTACTAAATGAATATTTGGCGAACTACCACATTCATTATCAGAAGTTGAGAGGATGCCATTGGAACATCAAGGGTCAAAACTTCTTTACTCTACATATCAAGTTTGAAGAACTTTACACAAATGCTCAATTAACAATTGACGAGATTGCAGAACGTGTGCTAACTCTCGGAAAACCACCACATAGTCGCTTCGCTGACTATATTAAAGAAAGTGCGATCAAGGAAATTAATACTATCGGAATGAATGATCTCGCAATGGTAGATGCGTTACTAGAAGATATGGCTCAGCTAATTCAACTTGAACGCGATATTATGGAGGCTTCAGAAACTGCTGGCGACGACGGTACAAATGATATGGTGAACAAATTCATGCAGTTTAAAGAAAAAACTACGTGGATGTTAAGGTCATTCGCAGGCAAAAAATAATCTTAAATTCATATTTTTTCCATACGTCATGCTAGGTCGGCATGACGTTTTCTTTTTTAATACCTTTGATAAACCATGGGATATAAGAGCTTAGCCGAATGCGTTTCTGATCTCGAGAAACACGGCCATCTGATTAGAATTAAAGAAGAAGTAGATCCTTACCTAGAGATGGCCGCGATACATATGCGGGTATATGACCAGCAAGGTCCAGCAGTATTTTTTGAAAAGGTTAAAGGGAGCAAGTTTCCAGCAGTCTCCAATCTTTTCGGAACACTTGAACGGTCTAAATTTATGTTTAGAGATAGCCTTGAGCAAGTTGAACAATTAGTGAACTTACGTTCTGATCCAATTAAGGCCCTTAAAAATCCTTTTAAACTACCTAAAATTGCCTTTACAGCACTCACAGCATTACCTTTAAAACAAAGATTTAATAAGTCTTTATTCCAGAAGACTACAATTGATGCCATACCGAAGATAGTTAACTGGCCTATGGATGGCGGTCCATTCATCACTATGCCTCAGGTTTATACTGAAGATCCTGACAAGGCTGGAATACTGAGTGCTAATCTTGGGATGTATCGAATTCAACTCTCTGGAAATGATTATGAAATAAATAAGGAGATTGGATTGCATTATCAGATTCATAGGGGTATAGGTGTGCATCAATCAAAAGCGAATGCCAAAGGCCAACCTTTGAAAGTAAGTATTTTTGTTGGCGGTCCACCTTCTCATCCGCTTGCAGCGGTAATGCCATTACCTGAGGGTTTGTCTGAAATGACATTTGCAGGCGCTATAGGAAATAGAAGATTCAGGTACTTTTATGACGACGAAGGATTCTGTATTTCTGCTGACGCCGATTTCGTTATAACTGGAACAGTCTATCCAAATGAGACCAAGCCAGAAGGTCCATTTGGCGACCATTTAGGCTACTACAGCCTAACACACCCTTTTCCTTTAATGAAAGTGCACAACGTTTACCACCGCAAAGACGCAATTTGGTCTTTTACGGTTGTTGGTCGCCCACCTCAAGAAGATACCAGCTTTGGTGCTCTTATTCATGAGATTGCTGGCTCAACACTACCAAAAGAAATCCATGGATTGAAAGAAGTAAATGCAGTTGATGCGGCAGGCGTACACCCACTTTTGTTTGCAATAGGAAGTGAGCGCTACACACCATATCTTAAAGAACGTAAACCTCAGGAGATTTTAACCATCGCCAATCACATTCTAGGGAAGAATCAATTGAGCCTCGCAAAGTATCTTTTCATCGCTGCACAAGAGGATGATGCAAATCTGGATACTCATCACTTATCTGAGTTTCTGCAACATGTTTTGTGTAGAATGGATTTTAGAAAAGATCTGCACTTTCATACTCAAACCACTATGGATACCCTTGACTATAGTGCTGAAGGACTAAATAGCGGATCTAAAGTAGTTTTTGCGGCGGCAGGAGAGGTCAAGCGAAAGTTATTTACAGACCTTGGGTTCGTAGCAGAGCTACCTCCTGATTTTTCGGATCTAAGAATCGCTGTTCCCGGAATTGCAACAATTACAGCTAGTCCGTACCTGGATGCTAAAACAACGCAAACGCGAGTGTTAACCTTATCTCACGCACTTGAGAAACACGATTTATCTGGATTGACCATTATTGTGATTTGTGATGATTCTGAGTTTACATCGGCAACTATCAATAATTTAATTTGGATCACCTTTACCAGAAGTAATCCAGCTACAGACATTTACGGCGTGTCTGAGTCAACCATTAATAAACATTGGGGCTGTGATGGTCCTATCATAATAGACGCACGTAAAAAACCACATCATGCTCCTGAATTAATAAAAGATTTAAACGTCGAAAACAGAGTGGATAGAATATTGGCTAGGAATGGATTCCGTATAAATCATTAATTAAAATCTTACTCCAAATGTTAAAAATACGTTATTTCTGGTTGTCTTGATTTTAGCAACCGGTTCTGAGAAGTCATTTAACTCATAAGGCGCCAACTCTGTATTTGTTTGAAAACGCTGATAGGCGACGTCAAAATAATAATTGTCTATTCTATATCCTAATCCACCTGAGTAAATGTTGGTATCAAAATAACCACTGTCGTCACCTTTTATTGCACTACCATTTAATCCATAACCACCTCTCAAACTAAAAGCATTATCTAGCTTATACTCTATTCCTAAACGGTAATTGAAGGCCTCTTTATAGTTAGCTCTAACATTAGCGTTTTCTGTTCTGATTCTATTTGGATCACTGCTGTTTATGTCATTAGAAAACTGAATGGTTGAGTAATCAGTATAGTCAACATCAGCCGTAAGCAAAGCTTTTCCTGCAACTATATAGCTAGCTCCAAGGGAACCTTTTAGAGGCGTGCGAAGTTTATATCTAAATGAACTGTTTTCAGGATCACTAACATAATTTCCTGCTGCTGCACCAGTGGCTATTCGGGTATCAAGTGTAATGGTATAATTGTCCTCAATTAATAACCATGTTGGCGTCTGGAATGTAGCACCGACTCTGAAATTGCTTACTGGTCTAAAAATAATGCCCAACCTACCGTTTATTCCCGAACCTGTTGTTTCCTGATTTTGTCTCATGGATAAGCTGTAATTGGAGTTTTCAGTCACATTAAAACCTCCTTCACTATATTCACTGTCATTCACATATCGAATGTTTACGAGGCCTACACTTGCGCCAAGATAGATTTGATTTGATATGTTTAGTGCACCAGCAGCAGTTAGCTCAGAAGTTGATCCAGATCTGATTTCGCTTTTCCTCTGCATGTTATTTATGTCTGTTTCAGGAAAATAAATATTAGGAGAACCTGGAGCCGAAGGTTTCGCTGGCCCATAGCCGATTAAATAGCCATCATAAGCCATTCTTGCTAAAGAACCAGTACTCAAATTATCTGGCGCTTGTCCAGATGCATTTGCACGTTCCGCATAAAAGTCTGCGATAGAATTTGTTGGGTTAGTTCCCCCATAGCTAAAGTCGGCGCTAAAATCGTTGTTTCTGGCATATCCAAATCCGAATACAGAACTTATCAATCCCGTTTGTGTATCCTGACCCTTAGCTCTGTATGTAGGACTATACAATACCACTCCAAGGTTATTAAGATTTAAACTTTCCTTCGATGATGAGGTATTGGTATTCAAATAATTTGCAGAACCCTTCATGCTATCGAATTCGGGAGTTAGACTAAATTCAGATTTAGTAAAAAGGCCTAAACCTGCGGGATTCGATGTTATTGAACCCATATCTCCACCAACTCCAATTTGAGCACCTGCCATGCCTTTAAACCTGGCTGAACTTCCAAAATTGGTTTGTGAAAATCTAAGCGCGTCAGGTGCATAACTCTGCGCATATGTGGTTCCTGAAGCAACTACTATAGCTGCCAAGGAAAATAAAAGTTTTTTCATGTATGTCGATCGCTAATTTACAAACTATCCTCTACCCGCCCTGGTAGGTCTTGCGCCGCCGCCACTACTGCCACTACTACTTCCTGAAGATGACGAGCCACTGCCCCGTGAACTCTCTGACCTCGTTGGTGGAGAATATGTTGGTGCTGGTCTTGCAGGTGCTGACTCCGTTCTTGTAGGCCGTTGTGCAGGAGCATTAGAACGATCCGATCTGCTCGGTACTGTTGCAGCTCTATCGTTTGGATTATATCTCTCAGATCTACTTCTTTCCAATGTAGGGTTACCGTTAACATCCGATCTTCTAGTAGTTGACTTGGCCATGCCACGATTTGTCCCAACTCCATTTTCCCTTCCAACATACGGCCTTGCTTTGTAATCGGGAACATTAGTCGTTCTTCCAGTGTAATAACCGCCACCGTAATAACCGCCTCCTAGAAAACCTCCGCCATAGTAACCGCCGAGCCCGCCACCAAAATAGCTACCGTATCCCCAGTTGTTGAAGCCCCAATTGTTATATCCATAAAAGGGAGAATACAAGCTTCCCCAGCCAAATCCGCCGCCAAATCCTCCATAAAAGTCATTATAACCGTAAAAATATGGATCGTAGTAAGATCTCCAAGCTGAACCGTAAGAAAATCTGTTGATTCTGGAAGAGTAATCCATATCGTAGTAAGGATCACTTGTTCCATAGTAATCATCTTCCTGATATTCCTGTGTAGCCGGTTGAACGGTTCTAACGGGCGCCGGCACATAAACTTTTGCTTGTGCATTACTATTGTAAACATCATCGGTAACCGCTCCCTGCTGGGCAACCCTCGGTGTAGAACAAGAAGTTACAACTAACGCTGTGACGACAAGCATCCCGGTGAATAAATGATTTAGTTTCATATGTATATGGCTTTTGTGTGTTCCAATTTTTTTGTAGGTATAAATTTATAAATTTGCAACGTACAATACAAACGATTTAACACAAAAAACGTTCCAGACAGCTATGAGCAAAGGCATTACAAGTAAAAACGAAGACTATTCCCAGTGGTATAACGACATTGTTATAAAAGCTGACCTGGCAGAACATTCCTCAGTTAAAGGTTGCATGGTCATTAAACCTTATGGATATTCCATTTGGGAGAAAATACAGGCGGTTTTAGATCAAAAGTTCAAAGATACTGGGCATAGTAATGCTTATTTTCCATTATTCATTCCTAAGTCATTTTTCTCTAAGGAAGCTTCCCATGTGGAAGGATTTGCGACAGAATGTGCCGTAGTGACACATTATCGTCTCAAAAATGATGGAAATGGAAACATCATTGTAGATGAGACCGCGAAACTCGAGGAAGAACTAATCGTTCGTCCCACTTCTGAAACGATAATCTGGAACACTTATAAAGGTTGGATACAATCCTATAGAGATCTTCCACTCTTGATCAATCAATGGGCAAATGTGGTGAGATGGGAAATGCGTACCAGACTTTTTTTACGCACGACTGAATTCTTGTGGCAAGAAGGCCATACTGCTCATGCGACTGCTGAAGAAGCAATTTCAGAAACCAGACAGATGCTTGATGTATACGCAGATTTTGCGGAGAATTGGATGGCTGTTCCGGTTATAAAAGGAGTTAAGACCGCCAATGAACGTTTTGCTGGTGCGCTTGATACCTATTGTATTGAAGCTTTAATGCAGGATGGTAAAGCATTGCAAGCTGGAACCTCACACTTTCTAGGTCAAAATTTTGCCAAGGCATTTGATGTGAAATTCACGAATAAAGAAGGTAAAATAGAACACGTTTGGGCAACTTCATGGGGAGTGTCGACCCGATTAATGGGTGCTTTGATCATGGCACACAGTGACGATGCCGGGTTAGTATTACCACCAAAACTAGCTCCAATACAAGTAGTTATTGTTCCAATTTACAAAAGCGACGAAGATTTAAAGAACATATCGAACTTTGTCTTTGAACTAATATCGAAACTAAAAAAATTAGGGATCTCGGTGAAATATGATGATAGGGACACGCAACGACCTGGTTTCAAATTTGCCGAATATGAGCTTAAAGGAGTTCCTGTGCGACTTGCCATTGGATCACGCGATATGGAAAATGGAACCGTGGAATTGGCTAGAAGGGACACCAGAGAAAAGCAAACGGTACTACAGGAAGGTCTGGATACCTACATCGCTCAATTACTAGAGGACATCCAGTCAAATATATTCACTAAAGCATTAAACTTTAGAACAGATCATATCACAGAGGCAAACTCATATGATGAGTTCAAGGAGCTACTTGACGCCAAAGCAGGATTCATTTCTGCGCATTGGGATGGCAGTCCAGAAACAGAGCAGAAGATTAAAGAAGAAACGAAAGCAACAATCCGCTGCATTCCATTGAACAATAAGTTGGAAGACGGTGTTTGTATCTACAGTGGCAAGGCATCAACACAGCGTGTTCTCTTTGCCAGAGCTTATTGACAAGGAAACAAACCTATCTTTGCTATTTTATCACAGTCCCATAAACCTTTAAAAAAATGAAGTTCGCAACTAAAGCTATACATGCAGGTCAGGAACCTGATCCAACAACGGGAGCCGTTATGACCCCTATCTATCAGACTTCAACTTATGCCCAGAAGTCGCCAGGTGATCACAAAGGTTACGAATACTCCAGAGGTACAAACCCTACGCGTAAGGCACTCGAAGACTGCCTCGCTGCCCTTGAAAATGCCAAATACGGATTGGCATTTTCAAGTGGAATGGGTGCAACAGATGCTGTTCTCCGAATGCTCAAACCAGGTGATGAAGTCATTACTGGGAATGATCTTTATGGAGGTTCTTACCGAATTTTCACTAAGATCTATGAGAAGTATGGATTGAAATTTCATTTTTTAGACCTGTCTAAGCCCGATAATATTCTTCCATATATCAATGAAAATACGAAGTTGGTATGGATTGAAACACCAACCAATCCTACCATGAGGATAATCGATATTGAAGGGGTTGCGAAGATAACTAAAGGTAATGGTTTACTACTAGCTGTCGACAATACTTTCGCTTCTCCCTATTTGCAAAACCCTATGGATCAGGGTGCTGATATTGTAATGCACTCAGTAACCAAATATATTGGAGGGCACTCTGACGTGGTTATGGGGGCTTTACTTGTGAACGATGACCAACTATATAAAGATCTTTGGTTTATCTACAACGCTTGCGGCGCTACACCCGGCCCCCAGGATGCTTTTCTTGTGTTGAGAGGTATAAAAACACTTCATCTAAGAATGAAGGCTCATTGTGAAAACGGTGAGAAGGTAGCTCATTTCTTAAAAAGCCATCCTAAGATCGATAAGATTTATTGGCCTGGATTTGAGGATCATCCGAATCATGATGTCGCAAAAAAGCAAATGCGCGGTTTTGGTGGAATGGTCTCAATTACTATTAAAGATGCAGATTTACAAGAGACGTTTCGTGTGGCATCATCCTTTAAAGTATTTACTCTTGCCGAATCTTTAGGCGGTGTTGAATCTTTAATCAACCATCCAACAACCATGACACATGGATCGATTCCTAAAGAAGAGCGTGAGAAAGTTGGGGTGACAGATAATCTTTTGAGATTGAGCGTAGGAGTGGAAGACATCGATGATCTTTTGGCCGATCTTGAACAAGCTTTGAAGTAGATTGGAGTTCCTGGAACTAAAAAACTTCTTAGATGTAAAGGTTGAACAATACAATAAACCTTCTTTTATTAAGAACGATCCCATTTGTATACCCCACCAATTCTTTTTAAAACAAGACATAGAAATTGCCGCATTCTTTGCGGCAATTTTAGCATGGGGCCAGCGTAAAACGATTATCAATAAATGTAATGAACTGTTCAATCGAATGGATAATGCTCCTTATGATTTTATTTTAAACCATGATTCTGAAGATTTGAAGAGACTTCTCGGATTTAAACATAGAACGTTCAACGATACAGACCTACTATATTTTATAGCCTTCTTCAACCATCATTACCAACAGTCTGACACCCTTGAGTCGGCATTTCTTGTTCCAGAGCTAGGCGACAGACCGAGAATTGAACGTTCCCTAAATCATTTTAGAACCTATTTTTTTTCCCTACCGGATTTTCCAGGCCGAACGATTAAACACGTTTCTTCTCCAACGCAGAAATCCACCTGCAAACGGCTCAACATGTTTTTACGGTGGATGGTTAGAAAAGATAATAGGGGTGTCGATTTCGGTATCTGGAGCCACCTCAAGCCCGCTCAGCTTATTTGCCCCTGTGATGTGCATGTTGATAGGGTAGCAAGAAAATTAGGAATGATTCAAAGAAAACAAACGGATTGGCTAACGGCAGTCGAGCTTAGTGGTCAGTTATCATTACTAGACCCTGACGATCCGGTGAAATATGATTTTGCATTGTTCGGATTGGGAATCGAAGAGAAATTCTAGTAATTTCCGCCATGATTAAATTCAAGGCAGAAATCGAGCGGTTTGCAGAAATGGGCGAAAAGACTGGCTGGAGCTATATTTTTATTCCAGCCTCAATTGCTCAACAACTTAAAGAAGATTGTAAAAAGAGTTTTCGAGTAAAAGGTATGCTAGACAATGTCCAGATAGGGGGTGTTGCCACGGTACCTATGGGAGAGGGTGACTTTATTATCGCATTGAAAGCAAGCCTTAGAAAAAAGCTCAGAAAGGAAGCTGGAGCTGTTGTCGAGGTCCAACTCGAGGAGGATAAAGACTTTAAGATCGAAATGCCTCAAGAACTAGAGCTCTGTTTATCCGACGAGCCGGAACTTCTTAGAAGTTTTTTGAAACTACCCAAATCTCATCAAAACTGGTATATCAACTGGTTGAACGCTGCCAAAACCGAGCCCACAAGAACTAAAAGAATTGTTAAGATAGTCTCAGCTATGGACAAAGGCCAGACTTTCGGGGAAATGATGCGGGAAGACAAGACCGAAAAACTTTAATCTGTACCCGGCCGATCGTATTTTCTAAACCAGCTAGAAATCGTCATTTGTATAACTCCCAGGAAGGCTTCCCTAAAAATTCTTGTGCTCATTTTCGAAGTGCCTTCTGTCCTGTCCGTAAAAATAATTGGAACTTCAACAACTTTAAAACCATAATTGATAGCGGTAAACTTCATTTCAATTTGAAACGCATAACCTACAAATCTTATCTTATCCATTGGAATTGTAGAGAGCACCGTCCTACGGTAACATTTAAATCCTGCGGTTGCGTCTTGTATGGTGATGCCTGTTATGATTCTCACATACATAGAAGCAAAGTATGACATCAACACCCTACTCATAGGCCAATTGACAACATTTACACCCTTTACATACCTTGAACCGATTGCGATGTCAGCTCCAGAAAAACATTCTGTTCGAAGCCTAATCAAATCATCTGGATTGTGGGAAAAGTCAGCATCCATTTCAAAAATGTACTGGTATTGTGACCTTTCTAGCGCCCATTTAAATCCATGGATGTAAGCGGTCCCTAATCCAAGTTTTTCTGCTCGCTGTTCCAGATGCAAAGCCGGATATTCTTGTTGAAGCTGTATTACAATTTCAGCGGTGCCATCCGGGGAACCATCGTCTATAATGAGAATTTCAAAAAAGAAATCTAAAGAGAAAACCTTTCTAATAATCTTTTCAATATTTTCTTTTTCATTGTAGGTAGGGATGATTACTAAACTATCTGACACGTATATTGATTTAAAAGCATAAAGTTAAGGATTTACTTCACTTCTTGCATTAGCTTTTTCACAAGAGGCGATATAGCAATCAATATTACTCCCGCGACGATGGAATATATTGCAAGCTGCTTATATCCGTCTGTGTAAGTCATGAGCTTTTGCAAGGCGCTCTCATTCTCTCCAGCCTCAGAAAGGTTGGCGCCTAAAAGACCAGCAACATATTGGCCATATGCACTTGCTAAAAACCACATTCCCATCATTACGCCTTGCAGCTTTGGCGGCGACAATTTTGTCATAATCGATAAGCCAATAGGTGAAAGGCAAAGCTCTCCTATCGTGACAACAAAATAAGCAATTGTAAATACATCAAGAGAAGCGATACCTTCAGGAGTTGCAAAGTAACGCGTGGAATAGAATATAAAGTAAGCAGCGCCAAGAAACAGAAAGCCCAAACCAAATTTAATGATCGTGTTAGGCTCAATTTTCTTCTTTGCCATGCCAATCCAGATGAAGCTGATGACGAAGGCAAAAATGATAACGAACAAAGAATTTGCCGAGTTATTAACTCCGTTAGGATCTACCGTTATAACACCTAATATCTTATTGTCAAGGTTTCTAGCTGCGAATAATGCTAGGGAACCGCCACTTTGCTCATAGATGCCCCAAAAAACGATGGAGAATAAAATGAATACCAATGCGGCAACAAGTTTTTTGCGCTCTGCAATACTATATTTGGACATCTCGAAAAACAAATAAAACAGTGTTGCGGGTCCAATAGTGTACATAAACCAATCTGTGTATTGAGTTTTGGCAACCATGATCATGATCAACGGTACAACGGATAGGGTGCCAACATAAACAGCATAGTCATACCACTTCTTACTGATCGATTTGCGTTTTATTACTGCGGGTTCTGGCTGAACTCTTTCATCGATACCGACAAAAGTCTCGTCGACAACTTCTTCGTCGGTAGAAGGCGGCAAGCCAATCGGTCCCAAGGTCTTCTGTGTAAACAAGAAAGTAACTAAACTCATGGTCATCACAATCGCTGCTAATCCGAAGGCCAGATGCCAGGAATACTGTTTGCCGATTGCGATACAGGCATATCCACCTAATAGAGCACCAATGTTTATCCCGGCATAGAAGACTGAAAAACCTGCGTCACGACGAATGTCGTCCGAACGATAAAGTTTCCCTACCATAGTTGAAATATTGGGCTTAAAAAATCCTGTTCCAACTACCGTAAAGCTTAATCCTAGAAAGAAAAATTGCTTGGGATCGTATGCAAGAATCGTACTCCCAACGATCATTAAAATACCTCCCCAAAATAAGGATTTTCTGAAGCCAAGGATCTTATCAGCGAACAACCCTCCGATAAAAGTGAAGGCGTAAACAAATGCCTGCGTAGCCCCATATTGAAGGTTGGCATCTACGTCATTCATCATCAATTTGGTCACCATAAAATAGGTGAGCATTCCCCGCATGCCGTAGAAGCAGAAACGTTCCCACATCTCAGAGAAGAACAAGGACCAAAGTTGCTTAGGATATTTTCCTTTAAAGTCCTGGATTTGCTCCAGGGTAATATTTTCAGCCATGAATATAGCTTATTTTACGCCATGCATTAACTTCTTCATAATTGGTGACAACATCATTACCAATAAGCCTATTCCTATCGGAATTAATGTGAATATCAGAAAAAAGGTAGTCATTGAATATTTAGATGTAATCTCATCGATCTTCCCACCCATGGTTCCTGCTATTTTGTTACCGATAGCGATTGCCAGGTACCAAATGCCAAACATGATCGCTATCATCCTGCCGGGAACTAGTTTGCTTACATAGGAAAGGCCAACGGGTGATATAAATAATTCTCCCAAGGTATGGAACAGGTAAGCCAAAATCAACCAAATCATACTTACTGCTGCAACAGCTGCTCCTTGCGGAATGGAACTTGATCCGTACGCTAGCGCTCCAAACCCAATACCCAATAGAATCATACCGAAACCATTTTTCATAGTTGCAGAAGGATTGTACTTACTCTCCCAAAGTTTAGAAACAATAGGTGCAAGGCTGATAATAAACAAGGAGTTCAGGATTCCAAACCAAGTGGCTGGAACTTCTGATTTGACTTCATTATACTGATTAGATAGCATATAAATAACAATACCCCAAATTAAAACAAAGCCTGATGCTAAAATAAGATTACCTAGCGCATATTTTGCAAAGGTTTTCGCAAATAACTTAAATAGCACATAGGAGATGATTATCAGCGGAACTACGGTGATTAACGTATTGACAACATTGAAGATTATCTTAGAGTCTCCGGAAAGAACCCGCTGCGTGTAATCCTTCGCAAAAATGGTCATAGAACCACCTGCCTGCTCGAAAGATGCCCAAAAGAAAATGGTAATAAATGCCAGCACAATAACAGCAATCATCTTATCACGAAGGACAGGGGTATATTGTGATATCCTCTTAACCAGGATGAACAAAAATAGCGCTAAGGCGATCATGATCATGAAGTTACTACCATCAAGAGTTCCTACCTTAAAGTTAAACAGATTAGCGGAGGTTATTTTAGACACCGGATCGTTGATTATCCAGGCAAGTCCAATTACCGAAATCAAAGCGATCACAATTGAATCGAATGTCGAGAAAGGATTTCTGGATGATTCCTCTAAATTGTCGGAACCCTCTTCTACTTGATTCTTCAATGGCTTCAAGCCAATTTCGCCGAATATTCCCTGAGTGAAATAAAACTGTAGCATTCCTATAAACATGAAAATACCAGCAAGTCCGAAGCCCCAGCTCCATCCCCAATCCGGACTTTCACCTATATAACCACAGAGAAGCATCCCTAAAAATGCGCCGGAATTTACACCCATGTAAAATATAGTGTAAGCGCCATCTTTTTTATCTGAGTGCTTTTTATACATCTGCGACAATACAGAAGTCATATTTGGCTTAAAAAATCCATTACCAATTACGAGCAATCCTAAACCTAAATACATGAAAGCCTGGTGAAATTCCATAGCCATGGAGAGATGTCCAAGAGTCATTAGTAATGCACCAACCAGAACAGCCCAACGATATCCAATGATCCTATCTGCGATATAACCACCTAAAATAGGCGTTAAATATGCCAGGCCTGTGTAAGAACCGTAGATAGCAAGCGCTTGCTCTCTTGGCCATCCCCAACCGGGGTTAATGTCTGTTAAAGAAGAAGTTAAGAAAAGGACAAGTAATGCCCTCATTCCATAATACGAAAACCTTTCCCACATCTCTGTAAAGAATAAAACAAACAGCCCAGCCGGATGTCCTAATACCTTACTCTCAAAAAAGTCATTTGGGGTGTCCAAATTAGTTGTACTCATCTTAGTTTTTTAGTAATTACAGTTAGTTCAGTTAGTTTAAAGTGCAAGATAGTTACCTAGAGGCGAACTTTCAAACTTATAGCTTTTTTATAGCTTTTGTTTTTTTATCTTTCGGATCAACGTATAATTCATCCATATTATTTGGCTCATTCTTAAGTTTTACGTTTTCAACAAGTTTCAGCGTGCCATTTAAAATTTGATACGCATCAAAGCTGAGATCTGAGGCATAATATTGATAATTTCCAACCATATCTTCAGCGAATGGGGCGAGGTGATCAAAGGTGATCATATTTACAGTCTTATCGAATGTAAGAGTCATCGAATTTAGCTTATTGTACTCAAATACAATCCTATTTTTTGTTGCGCTACCCTTTGGGCCTTCGAATACTGGCTTACCAAAGACAGGCTGATTTTTCTCAAAGGACAGTATATCCAGCACCTTTTTTGTTGTTTTCGTATTATTGCCTTTCCAACCGACAAGAACATAGTAGGGTTGCCGACCACTCACAATCACAGGAACTATTTCATAATAACGAGCCCCGTACCAATTTTTATTGTCTACGATCACATTAGCATCAAAGATATTGTCGGTATTATCAATCAACGGATATAACTTGAGCCTACCATCCTTTGTTGCCATTTGTACCGTCCCAAAAAAGCGGTAACTACCATCGTCAAGAGGTATAAACCAAGAAATTATCCGAAATGAATTGTCTGGAGATTTGACGATGCTTAGCCTCTTCAAAGAATCAAAAGGATAGCTGAAAGAGGTGGGGGTTTTCAAAGAATTAACAAGCGTCTTGATAAAAGCGGCGTTCCTGGAGAAACGTGCACCAGTAGTTTGGGCAGTAAATACCTCATCACTAATTTTGACCAGTGAATCCTGAAACTTAGTCATAATCGCCCCATTGTTCAATTGAAAACTGTGTTGAGCAATTGATGGTATGCAAATACAACATAACCAAACAGCCGTTATTGCTCCGCTAAATCTACTTCTCATTATCCTAAGTTCTCAATTACAATGGCACTTGCGCCACCTCCACCATTACAAATACCGGCAACACCAATTTTCCCATTGTTTTGGGAAAGAATTGAAAGTAATGTGACTACAATTCTAGCACCAGAGGCTCCAAGTGGGTGGCCAAGCGATACAGCCCCACCGTTCATATTTACCTTCTCTTCATCTAAACCCATCTCTTTATTATTTGCTAATGAAACTACAGAAAAAGCTTCATTTATCTCGAAAAAGTCAACATCTGACAATTGCTTACCTGCTCTTTTTAATGCGAGTGGAATAGCTTTAGAAGGTGCTGTAGTAAACCATTCTGGAGCTTGCTGGGCATCTGCATACGCCAGTATTTTCGCTAAAGGTTTTAAGCCGAGTTCTGCCGCTTTGTATGCGCTCATTAACACTAGCGCCGCAGCGCCGTCATTTAATGCAGAAGCGTTCGCCGCAGTAACTGTCCCGTCTTTCTTGAAGACAGGTTTCAGGCCAGGTATTTTTTCAAACTTAACAGCAAAAGGCTCCTCGTCCTTATCAATGATTGTCACCTCACCTTTCCTGTCTTTACTTTCAACGGAAATGATCTCCTTAGCAAACCGACCTTCTTGCTGTGCGGACTGTGCTTTTTTATATGAGCTGATGGCAAAAGCATCTTGTTCTTCCCGACTAAAGCCACATTCCGAAGCGCACAATTCTGCGGCGGCTCCCATATGGTAATCGTTGTAAACGTCCCACAGGCCGTCTTTTAATAAACCGTCAGTTAACTGTCCATGACCCAATCGATAGCCATTGCGGGCCTTATCAAGGTAGTAGGGTACATTGCTCATGCTCTCCATTCCGCCTGCAACAATGATATCTGCTCCACCTGATGCAATGCTTTGGGCGGCCAGCATAATAGCTTTAATACCAGAGGCACAAACCTTATTAATCGTAGTCGCCGGAACATCGGGAAGGCCAGCAAACTTCGCGGCCTGTGTTGCAGGAGCTTGGCCAATGTTAGCCGACAGCACGTTTCCCATATAAACTTCATGAACATCTTCCGGCTTGATACCGGCGCGTTTAACTGCTTCTTTTATTGCGATGCCACCCAATTGGGTGGCTGAAAATCCAGACAATGACCCTCCGAAACTGCCGATGGGTGTTCTCACCGCCGACACTATTACCACTTCTCTCATGCTATCTATAAGTTAGTTGAAAGTAAAGTTAGGTCAATCTTCTGAATTTTTAATCTTGTTGCGTTTTCTTTTTGCTTTGAGTGCCTCATGGAGTAAGAATTCAATCTGCCCGTTTGTACTTCTAAATTCATCACCCGCCCATTTCTCAATTTCTTTCATTAACTCAGGTTTAACCCTCAGTACAAACGCTTTCTTATCTTTCTCAGACATTCGTTTTTACTCCATTTTAGTTGTAAAGGGTTCCCGTATTCACAACTGGTTGAACATTTCTGTCTCCGCAAAGAACCACTAATAAGTTACTTACCATTGCCGCTTTGCGTTCTTCATCAAGCTCGACAATATTTTTTTCCGACAAACGCTCGAGCGCCATTTCTACCATCCCAACTGCACCTTCTACGATAAGTTTTCTTGCGGCGATTACAGCAGTTGCCTGCTGACGCTGCAACATGGCGCTCGCAATTTCTTGTGCATAAGCGAGATGTGATATACGGGCCTCCACGACCTGAATGCCTGCTCTGGATAATCGCTCGCTCAATTCAGCTTCCAGTAACGTACTTACCTTCTCTGCGCCATCCTTCAACGTTATTGTGGCTTCTTCGTCTTCGAAGTTGTCATAAGGAAATATGTTTGCGAGGTGTCTAACTGCAGCTTCACTTTGAATGGTAACGTATTGTAAGTAATCTTCAACGGCAAACATGGCCTTAGCAGTCTCCTGGATCTGCCAAACAACAACTGCAGCAATTTCAATAGGATTTCCCAATTTATCGTTAACCTTGATCTGATGCCCATTTAGATTCCTTGCTTTTAAGGATACTTTCATTTTAACAGTTAAAGGATTCACCCAGAAAAATCCGTCTGTTTTTACAGTTCCTACGTACTTTCCGAAAAGGGTGAGTACTTTTGATTCATTTGGATTATTAATGATAAGACCAGGCAGGACCAGTACAAAGTTAAGGAACAATACTATTGAACCTAATATATAATGTTGGGTCGCTAATGCTGTTATTCCTCCAATCAAAAGGACAAGAAATAATGCGAATGTTAGGTAGCCAGATGGCGGAGTGATAATTTTTTCCTGATACATAGTGATATTATTTTAATATCATAAAATACGTTAAAAGAATCGAAATTTCCAAACGCTTCTCACCAAGCGGTGAAAGACTTCCTTCAGTTGATAAAAATTTATCTTATTTTTGATCTAATCAATCTAAATCACTTTGGCTAAAATCAAAAAGAATTCTCATAGAGTGCTTTACAGGAAGTATTCATCCAACATAAAATATGTGATGATGTTACTTTCGGTCTTTATAATTACCGCTTTTTTACCCAAACAACCCCGCTTTAGATACGAGTTTGAAAAAAGCGAAACTTGGAAAAATAAAGATCTGGTGTCTCCATTCAGTTTTGCCATCTTGAAAACTACAACCCAGATTGAGCAGGATAGGAAAGAAGCCTTAGCCAATATTTTACCGGTGTACACACTTAATACGGCCCTAATCCAAGGAGTTGAGGAAGCTTACTTAAGCGAATTCGATGTGAAATGGCGCGCGAGTGGCTTGCCAGATAACGGAAAGGATGCTTATAAAAGTTCCTCTATGAAGCTGCTCAAATCGATTTATACCAAAGGAATCATTGCGCTCGCCGTCAAACAACAAAAAGGAAATAAGAACTATGATTTTTCTCTGCTGCAAAATAATGTAAGCAAAATCCTTAATTCTGCAGATGTATTTACTGTGCAAACAGGCCTGGATTTTTATAAAAACACATTTACAGCTGTAAGCCTCAAAGTTAAAGACCTGGTTTTAACTCTAGCTGAAGATCATCTTCAGGCTAACATTATTTACGATGAAAATATGACATTAATGCTTCAGGAAAATGCGGTTAACAGTCTTTCCACTACAAGAGGGATGGTTCAAAAAGGAGAACTAATCATCGCGAAGAATAATGTAATTGATGATGAGATCTATCAGAAGCTTCAGTCTTTCAAAGAAATATATGAGGCACAAACCAAGACAATAGGAGATAGCAAGCTAGTTTATTTTGGGCAGATTCTTCTTGTCGGATTTATTGTGAGTTTACTAATGGTTTTTTTAAAGCTTTTCAGGAAGGATATTTTCGCAGACAACAGGCAACTAACGCTGATTTTGCTGGTAACCACTACCATGTTACTTTCCTTAACCTGGGCTATTAAGTTGAATTTGCCAAGCTTATATTACATACCTTTCTGCATTGTCCCTATCATCATAAGAATTCTGTTTGACACCCGACTTGCACTCTACCTGCATTTGTTGGTAATTCTGATCGCCGGTTTTTTTGTTCCAAATAGTTTTGAGTTTGTGTTTTATCAAACCACAGCAGGTATGGTTGCGATTTA
This sequence comes from Pedobacter sp. JCM 36344, assembly GCF_046546555.1. Classification (NCBI taxonomy): domain Bacteria; kingdom Pseudomonadati; phylum Bacteroidota; class Sphingobacteriia; order Sphingobacteriales; family Sphingobacteriaceae; genus Pedobacter; species Pedobacter sp. JCM 36344. The sequence goes on along the minus strand of NZ_JBKHKK010000010.1, from coordinate 28,792 downwards.
TAGCATCAGAAACCTGATCAAGAGAGAACAGTTGTTGCTCTCAGCATTATTCATCTTATCTGCATACTTTATATCATTTGTGGGTATTGCCTTATTGAGGGAAGGATCGATTGCAAATATCGAATGGGGCAACTTTGTACCGTTTGTTGTCAGCGTGTTACTTTCCCTGCTTGCCTATCCATTGATTTATGCATTTGAAAGAATGTTTGGAATTACTTCGGATATTGCGCTTATAGAGTTGACCAACACTAACAATAAGTTGCTCAGGGAACTTGCATTCAAAGCGCCTGGCACATTTCAGCATTCTTTACAAGTAGCAAATTTAGCGGAAGCCGCCATCTTTAAGATCGGCGGAAATTCACTACTCGTTAGGGCAGGAGCACTGTATCATGACATTGGGAAGATTGAAAACCCTCAATACTTTATAGAGAATCAAAATACGGCAGTTAGTCCGCATGATAAACTCCCTTACGAGCAAAGTGCTCAGATTATCATTAAGCACGTCCACAAAGGGATAGAAATTACCAGAAGGAATCAACTGCCGGAGAGCGTGATTGACTTCATCAGAACGCACCATGGAAATACAAGGGTTGATTACTTCTATCAATCGTTCCTTAAAAACTCACCTCAAAAGTTTGTTGATGAGAATATTTTCCGTTATCCTGGTCCAATTCCTTTCTCAAAAGAAACAGGCGTGTTAATGCTGGCAGATTCGATAGAAGCTGCCTCTAGAAGTCTGAAGAATCCGGATGCTCAAAGCATAAATGCGCTTGTTGAAAGGATCATTGATTACAAACTGGAGCAAGACCAGTTAGATAATTGCGATATTACATTAAAAGATATCGAAACTATAAAGCTGATATTCAAGACTATGCTTATGAGCATATATCATGTCCGCATAGATTATCAGCAAACGCTATAATTTTTTTTTGCAAACATAGATGAATTGCTATATTTGCAACCTCAAAAGGGATATTTTGAGAATTTCGGAGGGATGCCTGAGTGGCCGAAAGGAACAGTTTGCTAAACTGTCGTACTGGCAACGGTACCGAGGGTTCGAATCCCTCTTCCTCCGCTTGATAACATCTTAAAATGAATTAAAAGCCTGAATCAAATGATTACAGGCTTTTTTTGTTTTACAGAAATCACCAGTATGCGCATTAAAACCAATTGCCCGTTGTTTATGAGTACGACACGACCGCCAAATCAAAAACCACATGCTATTTGTCAAATTCTATTAATCTTTCCACAATAGTTAATCTAGCTTTGTCTTGTAGCTCTTTATTAATTTCATCGATACACTTGACAAGTATGCCTTAAAAGCTTATGGTTTTCTTAGAACCCACAGCTACATTGCAAATGGGTGCCAGTGTTATGCTCATAAAAGGTGCAACCATGCAAAAAGCTGCTTTCTCACATTTAAAAAATTATACTTATTTTGGTAAAATACATTAGTGGCATGTTTGCCGACGAATAAAGGTAGTTTTAAATCGGCTGAGTTAGCCATCCAGCTATTCGCTAACTCCTTAGTTACCAACAAATTGTTACGTGCCTGGTCATATGGTATAGATGAAACGGCTAAGCCAGCATATATTTATTCATAATGCGGAGAATGATGAATAAAAAATGAATAGATAAATAACCAAAGAATAGTATGATTGAAGAGCAAACCTACTGGTTTTTAGAATTTTTAGGTCATTTGCACCCATTAACCGTGCATTTTCCCGTAAGTGTAATCATAATAGCAGCCGTTTTGGAATTGTTTACATTGAAAAATTATGATTCAAAACTGCGTGTAGGAATAAATATATTGGTAATCATTGGAGTAGGCACAGCAGCTATTTCTGTGATCTTTGGATGGCTACTTTCGACAAACGGCGACTATGAAGGAAGTAAGCTAGACCTGCATAAATGGACAGGTCTGGCAACAGCAATATTGGCCTTATGCACTTCCTTATTACTGTATGTAATCACAAAAAAGAAGACCAAGTTTGCTATCTTGGCTTATCGATGCATGCTCTTTTTTACTGCCCTTAGTGTTACAGTTGCTGGTCATATTGGCGCTGAGCTAACTCACGGTGGTGATTTCATATCGTCGACCCTTCCATGGAACATTAAAAAGGGAAAGCCAATAGTCAAATTTGATTTAACCTCTTTAAAAAAGGATTCTTTACCACTGACAAAGGAGAACGAGATCGCGCTGCATGCAGAAGTACAAGCTATTTTTAGTAATAGTTGTTATAAATGTCATGGTCCTGATAAGAAAAAGGGAGGACTAAGATTGGATATTAAAGAGTTTGCGTTCAAAGGTGGCGAAGATGGACCGGTCATTATTCTGGGCAACCCTAATAGAAGTGAATTAATCAGGCGGATCACTCTTCCCTTAGATCATAAAAAGGCTATGCCTTCTGAAGGGAAAATGTTAAAAGATCAAGACATTGATATCGTCAAGCTTTGGATAAGTAAGGGAGCACCCTGGCCTGAAGATGGAGATGCGACAAGAATCGCAAAAGTACAATTAATAAAGTCAGAAGCCATTACGAAGTCGCCTGATACTAAGTCTGAAAATTTAACTTCTGAAGATCTCGAATTAAATACGGAGGTGAAAGCCATTCTCGCACATAATTGTTATAGCTGTCACGGTGCGGAGAAAATGAAGGCCGGGCTTAGGTTAGATAGCAAATTCATGGCGCTTAAAGGAGGGGAGGATGGACCTGTAATCGTACCTGGCAAGCCTGATCAAAGTGAATTATTCAGACGTATAACACTTCCGGTCGACCATAAAGATTTCATGCCTTCAGATGCAAAAAAGCTGAGTCAAAGAGATATTGGAATTGTTAAACTCTGGATTGTCAAAGGTGCCCCATGGCCGGATAGCGGTGGCAAAGGAGTCAAAGCACCTGAGTTCAGGGTTGCCCAGTTAGCTCCTAGAAATCCAAAATTACCATCTGGATCCGGTTCCAAAAAAGTCAATAATCCGGTAGATATTTGGGTAAACGATTACTTCAAAAAAAGGAAGATTACTTGGCCCGGGAAGGTAGATGATCGTATTTATTTGCGTAGAATTTATCTGGACATTATTGGGCTGCTGCCAACGCCTGATGATTTGGAAAGGTTTGCGAAAGACAACAGGCAAGACAAAAGAGCAATTTGGGTTAGGGAATTGCTAAACAGGCAAGATGACTATGCTTTACATTGGTTAACATTTTGGAATGATGCCTTAAGGAATGATTATACAGGTACAGGTTATATTACAGGAGGCAGATCAAATATTACAAATTGGTTGTACCAGGCTATAAGAACGAATAAGCCGTATGATCAGTTTGTTCGCGAGCTATTAAATCCGACTGACGATTCAAAAGGATTTATTCAGGGGATCGAATGGCGGGGCGTTGTGAATTCAAGTCAAACAACAGAAATGCAGGCTGCTCAAAACGTTTCTCAGGTATTTTTAGGGCTTAATCTTAAGTGTGCTTCCTGTCACAACAGTTTTATTAGCGATTGGAAACTTGATGACGCATATGCTTTTGCTAATGTTTTCTCAAAGTCCAGCTTGGAAATCAACCGTTGCGATAAACCCACAGGGCGTTTCGTAGATCCCAGAATGCTTTGGAAAGAATTGGGGACTATAAGTAGTAAGGCAAGTGTCGAAGAAAAGCGTAAACAACTGGCTCAGAATATGACTAAGCCTATAAATGGCAGGTTATACAGAACAATTGTAAATCGCATCTGGGCGCAAATGATGGGACGGGGGTTGGTTGAGCCAGTTGATGTGATGGACAACGAGCCCTGGGATCAGAACTTATTAGACTGGTTGGCTTATAATTTTACGAGTAAACAATTTGATACGAAAGAATTGATCTACATGATTGCGACTTCTGATACCTATCAACTGCGCTCCGTAGGATTCAAAGATGCCGCACTAATTGGTAGTCCTAAATATAAATTTACCGGAATGCTGCGCAAGCGGATGACAGCAGAGCAATTTACCGATGCCATAAGTAATGTTATATTTCCGGTTTTTATGGACAATGAGCTGCGGTATAATCCGTTCAAAAAATTGACTTATACTGATTTAGGAAAGAACACTGCTTTTGTACGGTCATCATTAGTTGCCAATAACAGCTACTTGACATCATTAGGCAGGCCGAATCGTGAGACAGTTGCTACCAGCAGGGATTCGCAGGCTAACTTGCTCCAGGCATTGGAATTCACAAATGGAACTAAGTTCAATGAGGCTATAAAACAAGGTGCCTTAAGGTGGCAAACCAAGTTTAAAAATAAGAAACAGGCTATTAATGAGTTTTATCTAAAAGCTTTGGGTAGAACTCCATCCGATAAAGAATTGAATCTGGCAGATAAAGCATTAGGTGATTTGCCCGATGCAGATGCGATTCAGGATCTGTTTTGGTCAATTGTACTACTGCCAGAATTTCAAATAATATATTAAGCAGGTGTTAAAAACGATGATATGAATTGGAATAGAAGAGATTTTCTGAAGAATACAAGCGCCGCTGCTATCGCAGCAATGGCTGCAGGGATACCTATTACCAAAGTTTTTGGGGCGAATAATTACAAGAATGCAAAGTCGACAGCAGATTCCGTCATCCTGCTATGGATGGCCGGAGGCATGCCACACACAGATACCTTTGACCCCAAAAAATTTACCCCCTTTTCTAAGGGAATGCAATCGAATAGTGTATTGAGCACTTTTAAATCAATACCAACCGCTCTTAACGGAATTCATTTTTCAGAAGGGCTGGAATCAATTGGGGGAATTATGGATAAAGGAACATTGATCAGATCCTATGTAGCAGCTGATATGGGGCATATTCTACATTCCAGGCATCAATATCATTGGCACACTTGCTATAAACCTCCGCAATCTGTCTCTGTTCCGCACATCGGGTCATGGATAGCAAAGGAACTGGGTCCATTGAATCCGGTGATTCCTTCCTTTATCAATATCGGGCAACGCTTCAACCTCGGCGAGGCGGAAGAATTAAAAGCCTATCACACTGCTGGCTTTCTTGGTAACGAGTTTGGCCCTTTTATTATACCTGACCCAACGGCCGGCTTAGAATCTGTACAACCGCCAGTGGGGATGTCTGCTGCCCGGTTTGAAAAAAGGAACCAATTATATAATCAGTTGATCGGCAACAGTCCAATGGGTGAATATGGCAGTGATTATCAGAAAGAATCATTGCGCCGTTCCATGGAACAAGCCTATATACTGTTAAAATCTCCGGAAGCCAAGGCCTTTGATTTAGCAAAGGAGAAGAAGGAGGTATACGATGTTTATAATACCGGCAAATTCGGCCTCGGGTGTTTAATGGCCAAAAGGCTTGTTGAACAAGGGGCGAGATTTGTTAGCGTGACCACAGAGTATGAGCCGTTTAAAGGATGGGATACCCATGACAATGGATATACACGTGGGGTAGCAATGAAAAAAATGATTGATGGGCCCATAGCGCAGCTCATTAAAGACCTGGAGCAAAGTGGCCGTTTGGATCGAACGTTGGTTATTTTGGCAAGCGAGTTTAGCAGGGATATGATGGTAGAAGGGCGCCCGGATGCAAAAGTGCAAGAGCAGGTAGATCAGCCTGATGTGATCGACGATTTAAAAAACTATGGCATGCACCGTCATTTTACGGACGGGGGTTCCATGTTGATGTTTGGTGGAGGAATAAAAAAGGGATCGGTTTACGGAAAGACTGCGGATCAAAGGCCATGTAAAACAATTGAAAATCCAATCGTGATAGATCAAGTTCACCAAACCATTTATCATGCGCTTGGCATCTCTCCAGATACGAACTATTTGGTAGAGAAACGGCCGTTTTATACTACTCCCGACGGTCTTGGCAAACCTGCATTAAAGTTGTTTTCCTAATTTTTTTTGACAAACTGGACACACGAAATTCAACTGCATCATATATTTGGTAGTTCATGCTGGTGGGGGTGTTTTCAAAAGCTTATGATTGAACCAATGATATTATGGGATATTTAAAGCGCTATTCCGCTATTTCAGTAAGAAATGCGATAAGATGCTGTTCCAATAATTCTGTATTGTAACTACTTTCTTCAGTGTGATCAGTTATTTCAATTTGCTCATCGCTAACGGTTAGCGTATAGGCATTGCCCTCAATCACTTCAGGAAACGTGATATTTATAATGTTAGCCACATGTGCAAATTCGACAGTAACATTGCTGCCTAGTAAATTATTTAGGTAGGATGGGAATTCCGTTTTCAACAGGTCAAATAACTCTTCAGGACTTAACGGTTGAACATTATTAATTTCGATCATAAGTTTTTCTCATATGAATCAATAATGATGCCTGAAAGAGAATCGTAATCAGTATCCCACAGCATGAATATTCATATAATCTTTCGGAGTCTTTCCTGTTATCGCTTTGAATTGTTTGTGAAAGCAGGAGAAATTATTGAAGCCGGATTCAAAGCAAATTTGCTTGATGTCCATTTGATTTTCAATCATTAACTTCCGTGCATAGCCTATTCTAACATCCGTCAGGAATTTAGAGAAGGTCTTTCCTGTCCTATTTTTGAAATATCTACAAAAGGAATTCGGTACAAGGTCTGCAACCGATGCAATTTCCTCCAATGCTATCTTATTTTTAAAGTTATTAAGTGCGAAATTGTAGATGTTGTTTAATTTTTCTTTTTCTGAATCTCTAAAGTCATATTGAAAGCCTATGGAAGATAGTGAAAGCAGATTCTTGAAACCTGCAATGGTGATTAGGCATTCTAGTAGTGCAACAATCTTTTCCATACCTTCCAACTGGTAAATTTGCTCCATCTTGGCAGTAATAACAATAGCATCATTTCCGGTGATCAGCAAGCCATTTCTTGCCCGCTCCAAAAGGGATTTGATGGGGGCAGCTTCTGGAAGGAACAGAAATTTTTCTCCAATGAAGTTGTCAAGAAAGTGTATTACCGTAGAATAGGCTGAATTTGAATCCTTAACATCTTGATATTTGGTGTCGTACCTCCAGTAATGCGGCAGGTCTTTGCCAACCAACATGATGTCACCCGGACAGAACGACTTAATATGATCGCCAATAAATTGTGTACCCGAACCCTTATGAAAGCAGATCAATTCCACTTCCTTATGGTAATGCCAAGTATTGTTAATATTGGGGATAATATCTTTCCTGATACTAAAGGAGTGATCTGCTTGATTTGGTATGGTTAAGTGCTTAGGCTTCATAGTTGCAAGTTCATCAGAATTCAATGACGGCTTTCACTACCTCGTTGCCAGGTGCCGTGAGTGACGTGAATTCGCCTTTAATGTCAGCAAAGTTAATCCTGTGCGTGATGTAATTCGCTGGTTGTACCTGTCCGCTTTTGATGCAATCCATTACATATTTAAAATCTTCGGGTAGGGCATTTCGGCTACTCATCAAGGTGCCTTCGCGTTTGTGAAACTCCGGATGGCTGATCACCAAAGCTTCCTTTTGAAGACCTATCAATACGAATTTAGCGCCATGAGCCATGTAGGACACGGCACTATTGATGGCTTTCAAGTTACCTGTGCAGTCGATAACTACTGTTGGCATATCTCCGGAAGTAATCTCCAAAAGCCTGGCGATAACGTCTTCCTCTACCGCATTTATTATGTGTTCTATTCCCAGCTTTTTCTTACAAAAAAGCAAGCGTTTCTGGTTCACATCAATGGCGATTACCCGGGCTCCGGCAATTTGCGCAAAGTTCATTGTTCCTAGCCCAATAGGACCGGCACCCATCACCAGCACAAATTCACCTTTTGCGATACCAGCTCTTGCAACGCCATGCGCGCCGATAGCCAATGGCTCAACCAAAACCAGCTGGTCTGCCGTCAATCCATTTCCCTTAATGATATATTTGTCGGGAACCATAAAGAACTCGGTCATTGCACCATCTATATGTACCCCGCAAACCTGCATATGCTGACAACAGTTCGTTTTTCCATAACGGCATGCGATGCAATTCCCGCAATATTGATAAGGACTTATTGTCACCAATTCCCCAATTTTAAATTGAGAATCTGGATTTATCTCAGATACCTCTGCGGCAATTTCATGCCCAAGAATCCTTGGGTATTGGAAAAAGGGTTGGCTGCCTTCGAAGGCATGGTAGTCGGTACCACAAATTCCTACCTGCCTGATCTTTAAAATGGTACAACCAGGTTTGAGTTTTGGTTTTTCCTGTTCCTCATAAGCGAATTCGCCAGGGGTTTTACAGATCAATACTTTCATGCTTTTTTCTTGCTAAAAGGTAAAGGGGTAAATCAATAAGGTGGGCATTTTGCATGGCCTCCCAGAATTCATACGGAACTTTTGCGGAAACCATATCCATATTGGTCTTAATTTTCTCAGGCTTAGTGGTATTTAACGCAACAGCGATTACTCCGGGCAGGTTAAATCCAAAATCGAAACATGCCTGCGCAGGTTCGATACCATATTTCCTGCACAATGCATAAAAGCGGTAACGCCAAAGATACAGATCGTGTCCTGTGGTGGTGTTGCTGTTGACTTTTTTATAGTTATAGAAGTCGCTCCCAATAAGAAAACCTCCATTAAAAACAGCGGAATTGATCACTGCAACCCCTGCAGACTGCAGTCGACTGATAAAATCTAGGAGCGATTTAGGGTGCGAGTGCACCGTTAAACTATTGGCGATCATCACCCAATCTAACTTCACATCGTTACTTATCCGTTCAATAACCCGCCAATCTTTTGAGCCTATTCCTACGGAATCAACTCTGCCTTGCGCTTTCAAGTCTAGCAATGCACTGTAGGCATTTAGGATATCGAGATAGCGGTTCTGTTTGTCAGCATCATCCAGAGCTGCATTCAGGTATTCATCGGGGTCATGCACCGAAACCATTCTGGCTTCGTATTTTCCTAGCAGTTGATTTCCCTGCTCGAAGCATGCTAAAATCCCATCATAACTAATGCGTTGTACCGCATCGTTTTTTAAATCAACCCAAACGCCAGTCTCAAAAGTAGGATCTTCGGTTAATAGTTCCGTTTGAAACCAGCCTAATTTGTTGCTGATGACCACGTTTCCAGGCTCCACATTTAAATCTTTCAGGCACTCGCCCAGAGTTTCCAGTGCAAGCCCAGCGCCGTATTTTCCTGCCGTGTCAAAAACAGTTTGCCCTATCGAATTAATGATACACTGGTTTACGATTTCTTTCTTCACATCGAACGCAACGGACTGATAAAGATTACCTAGGCTGCTGGTACCAAAAATTACTGGGGGTATTTTTAAACCTATAGTATTCGTATTTTTTTCTTCAGACATGAGGATAACAGATTATATTTAGCTATGTAAAGGAATGAAGATTCCAGAACAGTTACAGCCACTAATTTAACCTATTTGTAAGGAATATTATCCTCCGATGAATGTTAATATATCTTATAAAGTGGTTAATTGTTTTAATGTTCCCGTTGACAAATGTACGTTCTTTGAATAACCACTTATAGACTAAAATTATGAACAGACGAAAGCTATTAAAAGGACTTGCGACGGTATTACCGGCTATGGCTCTTTCCAAAACAATGGCCCGTACCAGTTATTTTTTAGACCCATCAGGGAATAAAGAGTTCGCCAGAGTTCCGTTCGCCCCAACCTGGGACTCCTTGAAAAAGTATGTTGTCCCGCAATGGTATAAAGATGCAAAATTTGGGATTTGGGCACACTGGGGCCCACAATGTCAGCCAGAAAGAGGTGATTGGTATGCCCGAGGAATGTACGAAGAGGGTTCAGACCAGTATAAATATCATATAGAGAAATACGGTCATCCTAGCAAATTTGGTTTTAAAGATGTAATCAATGAATTTAAGGCAGAGAAATGGGATCCTGACTATCTGGTAGGACTTTACAAAAAGGCGGGAGCGGAGTATTTCGTAGCCCTGGCTAACCACCATGATAATTTTGACCTTTACGATAGCAAATATCAAAATGAATGGAACTCCGTAAAGATGGGGCCTAAAAAGGACCTGGTCGGCGGTTGGGCGAAAGCTGCGAAGAAAAACAAATTGCCTTTTGGGGTCAGCGTTCATGCTGCCCGCGCATGGAGCTGGTTAGAAATTGCCCAGCTTTCAGATAAAAAAGGCCCTATGGCTGGTGTTCCATAAGACCTTATCGACAAATATGAACCTGACCTCGTCTATTTCGATGATACAGTATTGCCTTTATGGCCGTTAAGTGATGCAGGTTTGCGAATAGCCGCACATTTATACAACAAAAGTATCAAGAAGAACGGAAAGAATACTGCTGTGGTCAATGGTAAAATTTTGAATGAAGAGCAACGTAAATGTATGGTTTGGGACATTGAACGCGGACAAAGCAACGAAATAGAACCTTACACCTGGCAGACTGATACCTGTATCGGTAGCTGGCATTACGACCGCAGGATTTTTGATAATCACCATTACAAAACAGCAAAGACAGTGATTCATACCCTTGTTGATGTGGTCAGTAAAAACGGAAACCTATTGTTAAATGTTCCAGTTCGTGGCGACGGAACCATAGATTCGGACGAGCTGGCGGTGGTAATCGAGATCGGCGACTGGATGCAGATCAATAAGGAGTCTATTTATGCTACCAGACCATGGAAGATTTTTGGAGAGGGACCAGCGAAAGACAGTGCTGCCCCACTCAGTGCCCAGGGTTTTAATGAAGGTAAGGGAAAGCCATTTGAAGCACAAGACATCCGGTTCAATACTAAGGGTAAGATTTTATATGCTACAGCACTTGGTTGGCCTACCGATGGTAAGATCAATATAAAAAGCCTTGCTAAAGGAAGCGAATTATATCCAAATGCCGTTAAAAGCGTGAAACTATTGGGTGCGATGGGATCAGCGAAGTTTGTTCAAACTTCTGAAGGACTATCTATTACGGTTCCTGGCGAAAAAACAAAGTTGGGCTATGCGTTGGTATTTAAAATCAGTTAGATTTTAAAATGATAGATACGTTCGATGGCTATTGCACCCCTAAGAGGAATTACTGCAAAATATCAGTACAGCTTATCTAAAAGGTGAAGATTTTACAGCAACTATCCCGGCACAGGACGCAGCCGAAAATTCTCAAGGATTTTTGCCCTTTAGAAAACGCCTATTTCCAAATGTAGATGGGATTAAGTTTTATACGCATACAATGAGTTGTGGTGGTGCCAGACAAGATTCTGATCTTTTCAGCGGTGACTGCGGTAGTTCTAAAAGCTGGGGGAACTGTGTTTCTTCCTAAGTTTCCCGGAACAACGGCCAATCTTGATCGGCACCTTTTTTGCGACCTTATAAATAAAAAACATAATGAAAGCATTTCTAGGGATGGGGCTGTTGGGCTCAAATTTTGTAAAAGCCATGTTGAAACAAGGCGAACAGGTTCAAGTTTGGAACAGGACACATTCGAAAGCTATGGCACTCGAAGCAGATGGTGCTAAAGCATTTGAAAACGTAGAGGACGCTGTAAAGGGAGCGGGGGTGATACACCTTACACTTAAGGATGATGCCGCAGTAAACGAGGTGCTCGCTAATGCCAAACCAGGATTGCAAGCAGGTGCAATTATCATCGACCACAGTACCACCTCAGCAGAAGGAGCCATTGCACGTACTAAATCCTGGGAGGAAGCGGGCTTTCAATACGTTCATGCGCCAGTGTTCATGGGGCCAATAAATGCGCTGGAAAGTACCGGCAATATGCTCATTTCTGGCGATCAGGAACTCATTGCTAAGTTAACTCCCGAACTTTTTAAGATTACAGGTAAACTGGTTAATCTGGGAGAGGTAATAGGTAAAGCTGCCGGAATAAAGCTCATAGGAAATCTTTTCTTAATTTCTCTAACCGCGGGATTGGTAGACGCATTGTCGCTCGCAAAGGGATTGGACATTCCATTGACTGATGTCACTGATTTATTTAAGGATTGGAATCCAGCCACGAACCTTACAGGCAGACTAGAGAAAATGGTTGCGGGAAACTTTGATTCTCCTTCCTGGGAGTTATCGATGGCTAGAAAAGATGCCGGACTAATGATGGATGCCGCGAGCAATTCGGAGCAGCAATTAATAACAATTCCAGAGATTGCCAAGGTGATGGATGCCCAGATCGAAAAAGGCAATGGAAATAAAGATTGGATGGTGATCGCAACTAGCTAATGGTATGCGTTTTGCAGGCTGAGACATATCCACCTAACTCTACTTCTATGGAAATCTCTACATTAATGGTTCAAATTTGTCATTTAAAACCTGAGCTTGAAATACTTGCTTTGAGATATACCGCTGATCTGGAAGAGGGTGATGAACTGGTTCAGCAAACATTGATTGCTGCTTTGTATAAGGCGGTAGAGTTTCCAGAAGGATCACAGAGCTTAAAACAATGGTTATCCGGAATGATGAACAAGATCGCTGAGGATAAAGATCGGGTTCATATTAAAGTTCTGCACAATTACTTTGATGATAGCAACCTGGCGAATACAGATGTCGTTCAGGGATGTAAAAAAGCGTTAGAGAGAAGATTAAGACTTTATGAAGATGATCTGAATATTCATTTTTCTGCATTAAATACAGAGCACCAGGTCGGTAATTCAAAAGTAGCAGACAACGTTTAAGCCAAAAAAAGGTAATTAAGGATAGCTTTAACATAGTGTTTTTACGGCTTATGGTAATATTTTAGTTACTTTACTTAGTGTACAAAAAACACTAAGTAAAGTAACGTATATTTGTATCGTTAAGATTACCTAGTAATCTTAACAAAAGGTTTACAATTAATTGTGTGTTTCAATGATCTACAAAATGACAGTTGGTGTCTAGGATCATAAAATTTTGAAATCCAGTTCATGCTGGTTTATATTTGGTTAGAAAAGGGGATGTTTCGTGGATGCGACATCCCTTTTCATTTTCTCCCCTTTTTTATTTTGTTCTCAGATAAACATTCTGGAAGTTTGATTTAAAGACCAGATCTATACCTCCACCGTTTATCTTGCCCTTAATAGTTTCCGTATCTCTACCTGATACGAAAGCATTGATGGTTACATTAGATATACGGTTCGATATACTACCAAGGTTTTTTTGTTTTGCGTTAATATTAAGACCAGTAACGCTCACTACAAAATACTATTTTTACTAAGAAAACTTATATTTGGTAAGCTACCAAGAAACTAGCTGACCAAATTACTATGACCGGAACCAAATACTTTCAATTTCTTTTAATTGCAATTACGGTAATCGCAACCCAGAATACTTTCGCGCAGACTAAATCGACTAAAAAGCCATACGATATTGCTGCTTTTTTATATCCCGCCTATGCTAGTGATGATCCAAGACTAAGACCTTTCTGGCCAAAAGGAAATGGAGAGTGGGAAACAGTGCTCAACATGCAGGATCGTTTCCCAGGGCATTATTGGAACAGAAAGCCACTATGGGGACCGCTAAACGAGGCAGATCCAGCGGTAATGGGAATGCAGATTGATCAGGCGACGAAACATGGGGTAAACGTGTTCATTTTCGACTGGTACTGGTATGACGGTCGGCCGTTCATGGAAACCACGCTGGACAACGGTTTCTTAAAGGCCGACAATTCAAATAAAATGAAATTTTATCTCATGTGGGCGAATCATGATGTGGTGAATACCTGGGATACCCGCCTCAATAAATACAATGAGAACAATGTCATCTGGACCGGTAAAGTAAGCAGAGCAGAGTTTGAGAAAATTTGCAAGCGAAATATTGAGAAGTACTTTAAACTGCCTCAGTATTATAAAATAGATGGTAAACCAGTATTCATGATCTATGATATGCCGCAACTGATTTCAGGATTAGGGGGAGTAGAGGAGGCGGCGGATGCACTAAAATGGTTCAGTGCTGAAACAAAGAAAGCAGGCTTTCCCGGATTAGAATTGCAACTCACCATGTGGAGTATCAATCTAAACTACAGTGGCTTTGATGGCGGTAAGGCGCAAAATCCCGAGAATGCTTTCGTAAAAAAACTAGGATTCAATAGCGCAACACACTACCAGTTCGCGCATTTCACCAACGTAAACGAGGATTACCTTAAAATCTTGGAGAACGTGAAGAAGGAGTGGGCAAGAATAGATACCGCTTTCGACTTCAAATACTATCCGCACATTAGTGTAGGCTGGGACAATAGTCCGCGGACCGGTACCAGTGCGGTCGTACGCAACAACACCCCAGAGAATTTTGAGAAAGGCTTAAGAATGGCGAAAGAATTTGCTGATGCCCATCCAAAGCAAGTGCCTTTGATCACCATCAACAGCTGGAACGAGTGGACGGAAACGAGTTACCTTCAGCCGGATAACGTTTATGGTTATGGCTATTTAAACGCGATAAAAAAAGTGTTTGTTGATAACAAGTAAAGGGTGACCAGAATCAATACAAGAAGTGACAACAATCACATGTCCGTTATTCGTCTTTGATCATATTTGATGTATAAAGAACATGTATTATGAAAACGCTAATTGATTCAACATTGTCCTCGGAACTTCAGGAATTATATCTTGAAAACAAAGAATGGTTATCAGACATCTTATTTCTGGAAGATGAAATGTTCTTTCTAAACAGACTTTTTAAGCGGATATTAGCGGGAGAGGTCCAAAGAGAAAGTCTACCGCAAATAGCGAAGAACAGTGCGGCCTTAAATCTTATTCTGGAAAGACGTAAACTACTTAAGACTGTATTATTATCCCGTAAACGTCAAATTGAACAATTGTTAGCAGGTAGTGCGGTAACTATCGGACTAGAATTGATTGAAGAAGATGCTGCAATTTTAAGGGTGATCAAGTCATTATTGCTTGCTGAAAAAGTGCTTAAAGACGCACTCTTTGCACTGGTTAAAAGACAGAATCTTCTTAAGCAACGGGTCAACAATGCCGGCCCTCTCAAAAAGGCGCATCGCTATCCCATCTATTAGTCGCGTTTCATTGGTCAATGCGATCCATGCAATTAGCAACGAATAAAAACTATTTTTAATTCAGAAATACACGAAGCGACAGCAAGGAATTCTTACGTTTTGTGTAAAAGTCATTGATTTTGCTTTCGCATCTGCAAAATAAATTAAGTGGAGCATTTTGAATGTTGATAATTCCTTATGTACATTGCGTATCGGAAACAAGGCGGTACCGATCCCATTTGTGTTAGCATTGCGCGCTTTCAAATATGTGCTTTAGACAACTGTGAACGGCATAGCTGGTTTATTACTGGTTTACCCAGCTAGGTCTTTTGTTCGTGTCTGCTTCGTGTTAGCTATGTGTCTGCTTCGGGTACACCCGAAGGAAACACATAGCTAACACCTAGTTTAGAGCAATGTGAAAACCACTTGAGTAAACCCCTTATCAACTACAATATTTTACGAGAAACGCTTTAAAAGAACTTAATTATGAATTTTATTCTACAACTGTTACTTAATGCCGGGATCATCTTGGGGATGACCTACATTCTACCAACGGTGAAGATCAAAAACTTTACTACCGCGATCCTTGTGGCCCTGGTAATTGGAATCCTAAATGTGACTGTAGGCTTTCTATTGAGATTTCCATTGAATATTGTTACGCTTGGACTGCTTTCATTTGTGATCAGGTTGGTGGTAACTGCGCTGATGATTAAACTTGCGGATATTCTGTTCGCTGATTTCGAGATTAAAGGCTTTTTGCCCGCTGTAATTATTGCGGTTGTGATGGCAGTAGTGGGAAGCGTGATTTAACAAAACTTTCTTTCATAGTTAACACATCGGTGTCCTTCGTGTAACATGGTGTTAATATTCGTTTGCTTTTTTTGCGACGAATATTATTACCAAACAAATCACGAACTATGAGTAAAATCTACATTTATTATTTCAAGCATTGTCTGAAATTATTTTCCCTGGCGTTAATAGTTAGCTGTTGTGTTTTAAGTCCGCAATATACATTTGCAACAAACATTCCGTCGAAAATTGTTAAGCAAAAAACAATTACCGGCATTGTCTTAGATGCCGAAGATAAAAAGCCCTTGCCTGGAGCAGGTATATCGGTTAAAGGTGGTTCACAGGCGGTAGTCTCTGATCAAAATGGCGCTTTTACCATTACTGTTCCTGATGATAACGCAGTCCTTGTGTTTAAGTATATCGGCTATGTAAATCAAGAAATCTTGGTTGGCAGCAGGACCCGGATAGAAGTAAGTCTCGAGCCCAGCGCTTCCAGCTTATCTCAGGTAGTGGTAGTTGGCTACGGTTCTCAGAACAAAAGAGATGTAACCGGATCTGTAAAATCGTTAAAAAGTGACGACTTCAACCAAGGGATCATTAACACCCCACAGCAATTGTTGCAAGGAAAAGTGTCAGGTGTAAACGTAACCTCTGCTAGCGGCGAGCCTGGAGGCATTACCGGGATAAACGTTAGGGGGCCTGGTGGAGTAAGATCTGGCAGTTCACCACTATTTGTGGTAGACGGATTGCCGTTGGACAATTCAGGTACTGGCGGCGGTGACCCATTGAACTTTCTCAATCCACAAGACATCGAATCAATCGACGTGCTAAAAGACGCATCTGCAACCGCCATTTATGGTTCCAGAGGAGCAAATGGAGTAATCATTGTTACTACGAAAAAAGGTAAGGCAGGTGTTTCAACACTTGGTGCTGTTGTCAGCTATGGAGTTTCTGAACTGGCCAGAGCTTTACCGGTTTTAACGGCAGATGAGTTCCGTACGGAAGTACCGAAAGCAGGAGGTACTCTTGACGATAAAGGCGGTTCTACCGATTGGCAAAAAGAGATCACCCGAATTGCCAAAACTCAGAATTACAATCTAAACATGAGCGGCGGATCAGATAAACTGACTTATTTCTCTTCGCTAGGCATTCAAAAGCAACAAGGTATCATCAAGAGAAATGACCTCGACCGGTATTCAGGAAGATTCAATGCTACCCAGAAATACTTAGAAGATAGATTGGTGATCGACCTTAATCTAACTGCTGCCAATACAAAACAGCAGCGCCCGCCAATTACGAGTATCATAGGCGATGCGCTTGTGAATAACCCGACTTATCCTGCGAGGGATGAAAAGGGCAATCCGGCAGCTTATCAAAACATTGGAAACCCATTATTATCCTTTGATCTGGATAAAGAAATCACGACTACAAACCGCGTGTTAGGTAGCATTTCACCTTCCTTTAAGATCATTGAAGGATTGGTGTTCAAGATGAATGTAGGAGTTGATAATTCTACGGCTACAAGAGATGTAGAAAACTTGCCTAATGCAGTTCCTTTCCGCGATGGAAGGTTAGAAACTTTCTATAACATCAACAGAAATACGCTGATTGAAAACTATCTGACCTATAACTGGAGCAGCACGGTGCATAGTTTAACTGCATTGGCTGGTCACTCTTATCAGAAGATCTTTGTACAACAAAGAAGTAATAGCATCAACAGATTTGTAGTCGGCGGTAGCGATCCGATCTATAACCCAGGCGTTGGTCAGGATCTGACCTTAGGTAATAACCGTCCCGGGGGATTTGCGTTTATCAATGAGTTACAATCCTTCTTCGGAAGAGTAACCTATCAGTACAATAACAAATATTTGTTTACTGCTAATTTCAGGGCCGATGGATCTTCGAAGTTTGGAGCGAACAACAGATATGGTTACTTCCCATCATTCTCTGCGGGATGGAACATTGCGGAAGAAGATTTCATGAAGAACTCGATATTCAGCACGTTAAAACTAAGAGGAGGGTATGGAGTTACGGGTAACCAGGAAATCCCACCAAAAATTACACAGGCTTTGTTTAGATTGGATGCTTCTGCCAGTTATCCGCTTAACCCAACCGGAACATATCCGGCAGGAACAACCTATGCCCGTTTGCCGAACCCAGATATCCAATGGGAATCGTCGAAACAAACAGATATAGGTTTAGACTTCGGATTATTTCAAGGAGCACTTACAGGAACGGTAGATGCGTTCAATAAGGTGTCGGACAATATTCTACTGCAAGTGATTCCGGCAGATCCGGTTCAACCAGCACAAGAAGTATGGTCGAACGTAAAAGACATGACCATCACCAATAAGGGGATAGAATTCGAATTGGATTACAGACACACCGCAGAAAACGGCATCACGTATAATGTTGGTGGTAATTTAACCTATCTGAAGAACAAAGTGAAGAATTCACCCTATTCGGTGATCCCTTCGGGCTCGGTTTCGGGAGCAGGTATTACTTCCTCTACAATTAATGGATACATCAATGATCAACCGGTAGGAACGTTCTTTTTAAAGGAATTCACTGGTTTTGATGCGGCAGGAATGAGCACATACCGTGATTTAGATGGCGATGGATTGATCACTGATAAAGACAGGATCTCGGCAGGTACGGCGATACCAAATACCCTCTATGGATTTTATGGAAGTGTTGCTTTGAAAGGCTTTGATTTGAGTGTAAACTTTAATGGAGTAGCTGGTAACAAGATCTATGACTATACGCAGAATGTGAGTTTCTCTAAATTGAGATTGGCGAAAAACACGAATACCACATTTGAAGCTATTAAAGATGCGAATGAGTCGCTGAACAATGCAACTCCGGTGACGACAAGATACCTTAAAAATGGCGCTTTCTTGAGATTGAACAATGCTTCATTAGGCTATACTTTCAATACCAAAGATCTGGGAATCAACAAATGGTTTTCAAACATCCGTTTATCTGTGACTGGTCAGAATCTATTTGTTGTGACTGATTATACAGGTTACGATCCAGAGATAAATGCTGATAGAGCGATTAATGGAGTGTCTTCTTACGGAATTGACTTCTTAAGCTATCCGAAAGCAAGGACAGTAATATTCGGTTTAAATTTCTCATTGTAATACGATTAATTCATAAGTATGAAAAATAAAATATTTACGCTGCTATTGGCTTTTATATGCTTAACAGCAAGTTACAGTTGTTCAAAACTGGAAGAAAAGGTATTGGACGAAGCTTCAGTTGCCGGGCTTAATGACAAACAAAAAGCGGAAGGAATACTTGCGCCGGTGTATGCTAAATTGGAAGACGTCTTTACCCACACCAATTACTTCGCGTTACAGGAGATCTCGACAGATGAGGCGATCCTGCCTTTCCGCGGGGGAACAGATTGGGGAGATAACGGTATCTACCTACAATTGCATCAGCATGAAAATATCAGTTCCGATGCTAACGTTAGGAACACCTGGAATAATATCCTGATAGGATTATCAAGAAGTGTGACGGCTATTAATGCGCTTCCGACTAATCCAGATGCGAGTGCTAAACTTTTCGCGGCAGAAGCAAGAGGTATGAGAGCCTATTACAACATGCTATTGTTAGACCTTTATGGGTTGGCATTTGTGAAGGATGATGCTAGTGAAACGTCGAAGATCTTAAGAGGTAATGAGGCTACCGAGTATATCAAGTCTGAGTTACTAGCGGTAGAGCCTATTGTGGAGACGAATACTGGTCCGGGTAGAATAACCAAAGGAGCCGTATGGGGATTGCTTGCAAGACTATATATGAATGCAGCGGTATATAGAAATATCTATGCACCGACCATAACGTTTACTAACGATGATATGGATAAGGCGATAGAATATTGTAATAAGATCATTAGTTCTGGTCAGTACAATTTGTCTAACGATTACTTCTCGTTATTTAACGATAACAACCATACGAACAAAGAATTGATTTTCGCGGTAGATCAAAGGGCTGATTTGAACGGGCATAACCGTTTAGGATACTTCTCTTTATCGGGCGATCAATTTCCGATCCCTGCCTATCCAGGTGCAAATGGAACAGATGGTCCGGCTATTACTTCAGACTTCTACAGAACATGGGTAACTGCGAATGGAGCGGTAGATCCTGCTGATGCAGATCCACGTTTCTTTAAGCAAAACCTGGCTTCGGCAACTGGCTGTGTGGATGCTGCTGCATTTAACACTAACCGGGGGATCTTACGTGGACAACAATACGGTTTGATCAGACAGAACGGAGTCTTTTTGAAGTGTCCGGATGGAAAGATGCAAGTAGACAAGCTTTTCTATGTGACGCGTAGCAAGCCTACATTGCCAGTTGACTTCACGGAGACAGTAGATTATACAGTTGCTGGAAGTAACTACAATACAGGATATCGTGTTTCAAAATATGAGTTTAGTAAAACTTCAGTGAGTGGAAGGAATTTCGGAGAGCATGATATTATTATCTTGCGTTTAGCAGATATTTATTTGATGCGTGCAGAAGCGAAGCTAAGGAAAGGCGATGCAAGTGCTTTAGCAGACGTTAACTTCGTTAGAGCTGCTAGAACGGTGACAACTCCTGCGGCACCATTAACTTCTATCACATTAGATCTTTTATTTAGAGAAAGAGGATTTGAGTTTTATTGGGAGATGTTAAGACGTTCAGATATGATCCGTTTCGGAAAGTATGAAGGGGTTTGGACCGAGAAAAAGAACTCGGATGTGAGGAAGAGACTTTTCCCGATACCGCAGACTGCGATAGATGGAGGTTCGAACATACCGGGATATTTGGTGCAGAACCCAGGGTATTAAATAATCTTATTGCCTTGTCTAGCTCGGGATTCGTTCCTGGGCTGGGCATTGTCTTTTACGGAAGGATGGTATTTGTGAAAAAGTTTGTCTGAGGATCAGTCTGTTGCCTTTTAGCTGCAAAAATTCTTTAATTAGTGCTTGCAGAGTTGTTAAATATTCCTAGTTTTGCGCTCAGTATTAAAGGATGTCAGCAGGATTGCAAAAGATATTCCTTAATTAAAAAGTTAGCTTTTATTCAGTTAAAAATTAGCTTTGCGATCCCTTCGCAAGATGGAATTAAAGAAGATACCAGTTCGGGGTGTAGCGTAGCCCGGTATCGCGCCTGCTTTGGGAGCAGGAGGTCGTAGGTTCGAATCCTGCCACCCCGACTTAAGAGGACAAAGTGAATTCAGTTTCATTTTGTCCTTTTTCATTTCCTCGTAACTCACCGTCTTTATCCTAAGGGTTCAGAGATATCAAATCCATGAATATTGTTAAAATCGATAAGTTAATAGCCAACTCGCAAAATATTTTTTTGAGAAAATATATACTAAAGAGTTATTGTAAGTGAGGATAGACAACCATTAAAGCTGGACTACTCTAATTCATCTATGCATAAAAAGGGACAATTTAATTTTCCTAACTTGTTGCTCAAACACGACTGATTTTAAAAATGAATATAGAACAGTACCAATTTTACACCAATGATAACTTTCTAGATTTTGAGTTTGAAAGCGATGGGCCCAACGGTAGAATAAAGAAGGTGGTAAGGTTTAGTCCTAATAACTCAAATGGCATCACCTATTTTAATCTGGGTTTTGGTGACCTGAATATTGAGACAGGCCAGATTGATGACCTCTCAAAGTCAAATAATAATGACAGGGACAAAATTCTTGCGACAGTAGCTGCGACTGTCCTTGTTTTTACCGACCATTTTCCTGATGTCATGGTTTATGCACAGGGAAGCACGCCATCAAGAACGAGACTTTATCAAATGGGTATTACGACCAATTGGGAGGAAATAAATCCATTATTAGATGTTTATGGTTTTACCAAGGGAAAGTGGGAGTTATTTGAGAAAGACACCAGCTACGAAGCGTTTTTGGTAATTCGTAAATAAAATTTAAATTTGTATTATTATAAAGGAGGTAGTCATGGCAAACACAATCAATAAAGCATCTAAAAGTAAACTACAGGTTGATAATAATGTTAAAGACTATGGAAATCAGCCTTTTTTCATAAACAAAGCCAATCAGTCTAAAGCATTTTTGGATAAACATGGTTTTCCGAAAGATCTGCGGAAGAAAAAAGGAATCAATATTTAAAGCCTGCGAAGTTTAGTAACCGACAAAAGCCACCATTCGGATGGCTTTTGCAAAATTCCATAATCTGCAATTACTCCGGATGAAATGAGAAGGGGATCAGGGGTATGCACACTTGTTCAGCACTCAAGAAGATATAATCTATATTCCAACAATGATTAGGGGTTATCTACTGCGATACTCCTTGTCGCGCAGCGTTTCAATTGTTAAAGATGAAATTATTCGATAGAGGTACAAAAGCGAAAAGCTCTCAAAAAAATTACCTTAGCGGATATCAAACACAATTTTAATGGGAGTATGATCAGCAACTTCATTAGTGTAACTTCTCTTTGACTGTTTCCAACCCATAACATGCCGTTACCCCGCCAAAATTTGCTAAATTTAATGCCTGGGAGTATTTAATGGCAATCAAACCACTTGCGAAAGAAAAAGAAGTTTAGCATGCATCGGACCCTTTAAATTGATCATTTAATAAAGCTCCTGGACCATGAATATTGGGTTCCCAACGCAACAAAGTTGCGCTAGCGGATAGTGTATTATTTTCAAGGGTCTCATCAGCATTAGTGACACTGTATCCCTGCGTTAAATCGGTACCGGACATTTCAAAGTTAAATATTCAATATATTAGTCTGATAATTAGCAATTTAATTATAATCAGCTTCAAAGAAAATTTTTAATCCTTTTTATTTTACCCGGCCCGTTAGGAATCATAAATTAGAATCTTTGATAACATTTAATGTAGTCATATCTGTTTAGGCAGCACTAAAGCGGCCAATAACCTCAAATCATGAAGAAAAAGGTTCGAATATGTATAGCGGGGCGACTTGTTTTTCCAACTGACTAATATTTCGGCTATAATTATGGATCTACCGTGCCATAATTTTGCACTAAATGTTCTCCCATACTGAAAGAATATGGGATCATCGACCATATGCGGCCGTTTCGCCAGGGGAGGAGCAAGTAACGCAACCAGTTACAGACGTTGAAACCAAGCAATCAAAAAGTGTCGCCAAACTTATTGTTCCTATGTGTTGTCCCTGCTCATTTCCGGAAATGAGTTTTAAGAGAGGGATCCGAAATAATTAATTGTTTTCGGGAGTCTCCTTAATGGAAGTAAAAGCTTGTATGTAATAGGTAGTTAGGTGCAGTTTGTATTCCGATTCTTTCTTGAAAGCCTTATCTTAGAAGCTTATTATTGTTTACGCTTTTACATCCATTAAATGAGAGAGAATAAAATTTGCGGCCTGAATTTGTCTGAGGAAACAGTTGGTTATCTGAAGCGTGAGGGCATTGATGTTTATCCAGGTAGTCTTGGAAAACAGGTGCGCATGAAATATTCGCAGTATATACAAAGTTTGCGTGTTAACACGCAGGCCGATGTACCTAGGAATCTTCACGAGTATGGTAAGATCATTTTGGATTTGACAACTGATTCGGTGGTGGATTACAGGTCTGAAGATCACGGCAGACGGGATCTTAAATCTCACCGGGGGAATTATATTGAATGTCACAATCCTCAGGGTTTGTTTGACCCGACTGCCTTGATACTTGGCTTGCTGCAAGGGGATTTAGTCAATGCATTGCACCAGGGGGCAATGCTGGTGGTTTTTTGCAGCAAAAATGAAACAATTGAGTATCATTTCAGCGGTGAGAGTGATTCAAATTCCAAGCACAACACGTACTCATTTTTACCTGACTTTCCAAGGATCGACAATCGTCAGGGAGAGATTTTGAAGGCCGAGAAAGGGAAGAGCGAGATTTATAATCTGATGAGAAAGTATTCGGCGGGCGCGAAATATCACGTGACGTTTAGTTTGCCGCAGACTTATATCGATGGTAAACCAAAGCTCGAAAAAAATTATTTTCCGCTAATGTTCTCTCACGACGATGAAGTGGTTAGCTTTTGCATTCTGGACGGAAAGTCAGGAATCTTCTTTTTTCCGGATATTGAGGACAAAGGGGCTTTTTTGAAAGAATTTTTCTTACAGGCTGCTCCTGAGCTATTGCCGGCCCTTTTTCCGGATGAAGCAAAAGGAAAATGGCTGGAAGATAAGCGTTACAGTATGCCTAACCAAGAAAGATTGGAAACGGAGCGAAAGGAAATTGTAGCTGGGTTTGAGGCGAAACTTAATGAAAAAGATGCTGAGATTGAGCAGAACAGCCAGGATTTTAGTTTTTTGAAAGACCTGTTAACCGGGACGGATAAGGTACTTGTGGAGGCTGTGATCAAGTTTCTTCACTGGCTGGGCTTTGATTCTGCTATCGACGCTGATACGCTCGAATCAGAGTCGGGTGTACTGGAGGAGGACATTCAGATCGAGACCGAAAAAGGTTTGATCATCATTGAGGTGAAAGGTATTGGCGGGACCTCAACAGATTCGGAATGCGGCCAGATTGGAAAGGTGCGTTTTCGCAGGGCGAAACAACGCGGCACCTTTGACGTATTCCCACTATATATAGTGAACCATCAGCGTCATTTACCGGCTGCCGTGCGCAAGAATCCCCCCTTTAATGCCAATCAGATCAGTGATGCGGAAAACGATGACAGGGGTTTGCTGACGACCTGGCAACTGTTTAATCTGTTTGCGCTGGTGGAAAGGGGCATTATCACTAATGAAGCGGGCCGTGAATGTTTTTACCAGAAGGGTTACATTGATTTCATCCCCAAAACTAAAAAGCTGCTGGGAGTGCCTAAAGAGCATTTTAGAAACAACACGGTGGTCATCCTGGATTTAAAAGATGAGCCTAGGGTGAAAGCAGGTGATCAGCTAATTGTGGCGTGTGAGGACGAAGTTAAGCAAGTTAAAGTCCTGTCCGTTCAGTTTGATGATCAGGAGGTTTTGGAAAGTGCTGCCGGAGAGGTTGGTCTGATGTTGGATACCCCGGTTAGTAAGGGCTCGGTATCGTATGTTTAGGATGATCTGTTTGTCAGCGCTTCGCTTTTTAATATCTTTATGAAGTAGAAACTTATTTTGGCGATGGGCAGATCTGATGACATGTTATCTTTCTTAAAAGATAAGTTTTATTCCGGCCGTTTGTGTTGGCGGCGGCTTGGAAAAGATCGCCATAACCTTCGTTTTTTGTCTTCTTCTCGTTGTTTTGTCTAGCCTGTTTTCTGTTGGCTTCTTGCCGGTTGATTTTAAATGTGGTACCTGTCAGGTGCTAACTGTTCTCTTTCAACTGGTTTATACTGAGTGTCTTTAGGCTTGTCGACGCAAAAACTTACGAGTAAATATTTTTTTTGGATTTGCCTAGCGATTTGATACCTTGGCTGACCAAACTATAAAATCTATGGCCAAAGAAAGCGTTCTTACCCGGGCAGAAAAGGACTCTTTTCAGATCGAGAAATTCATTTTTCACATCATTTTCAGAGATGATTTCAAACCGGAGTACCTTGATGAGGTGACCTTAAACGATTCCCAGGAAGACTTTTTTAAGGCTCGTTTTGCAGAGATCTCTGAGGGTACGCAGTTCATCTTTCCGGAAAAGGCGACAGCGTCATTGTATATGCAATGTGCAGACATTGTAGCGGATGCGGATGCCAATTTTATTGAAACTTCCAAACGAATCACCCATGATTTTTTAAAGCTGCATAGCGGCACAACTACAGACGGGGTGTTCATTACCGCGCTGGTGAAGGTGAACGGGTCGCACAGCCTGATTTTTTTATTAAAGCTCGATCACATTAAGGTTTACCAGTATAAGGTGAGTAAAAGCAAGGCTTTGCTTAAGGAGATCAAGGATACTTTTTCCGAGGATAAGCGGGCCATCCAGAAGGCGGCGATCATTGATGTGTCTGATCATTACGTTTGGGACGTTTTGGCGAAGGACCGTTCCGCGGCAGGGTCCGAAAGCGGTGTGACCGATTATTTCAAAAAATTTCTGGATGTGTCTGAACTGGCGACACCGTCAAAGCTGACCGAGCTGGCGCTGAGGCTGGCCAGCAAATGGGCTAAGGAAAATGTGAGGGATTTGGATCCGGGTCAGGAGCCTTCTACGTACAAAAGCAGGGCGATCGCTTACCTTAATTCGGCGGATAAATTTGATTCTGAGGAATTCATCAAGGCTATTGTCTATGATGTGGATCCGGTGAGAAGAGCAGCTTTGCAGGATTCCCTGAAAGCGCTGATGGATGAGCTCGGTCTTACCGGTCAGGAGTTTCGTCCCAATCCGGGTTCGCTTAAAAAAGCGCAGACCAAGAATGTTCGGGAAACCGCGGAGCACGTGAAGATTGAGTGGGAAGGGGAAGCTGAGGAGTCCAATATCTTTATTCCAAACGCGCCTGATGAGGAAGGTTACTATAACATTACGATCAGGACCACAAGAATCACGAACTTAGACCGTTCAAAATAAACCATGACTACCTACCTTGACTTACTTGCGCTTCTGAAGGAGATGTCCGGACAGGCTTCGTTTGTCGAGGAGAACTGGGGGCACCTGAAGCTTTCGGGTGGTGCTTTTCCGGATCTGCTGGTCAGGTATAATGAGCTGAAGGGTAAGTTTGTGCCCCTGGGTTTTCACAATCTATTAAGTTTGACGCTAAACGGAACTGCAGTTGCGGCTGAGGACCTGGAACTGTATGAGCATAGCGTGGTGAGCAGCTGGACGCTTGATCTGAACAAGTTGCCTATGATCAGTAAAAAGGATGTGGATGGCTGGCACTACAATTTGTTTTTGAAGAAGCAGCATTTTCAGGATTGGTTGTCGGGCGGTAACCTGCTGACCAAAAAACACCCCTTTAATGTGCTGAAGTCTATCAGGGTGCTGATCGATGACCTTACCGGGGCTTTTGGCGGGGAAATGTTGCAGTTTCTGAGTCCGTCACAACTGGTGCTGCCAGCTTTAACGGTCAGGGAACAGGCAGTCCGTTCTGGGTTGAAGCTTCCCGGCAGCCAGGCTTTGCGGGAGTATACACATTTCATTACGATGGAGGAGATTGAGGTGAATCCTGCAGTATTTTTGGTATTTGGCCCGGGGCCGGTAAAGATGAAGGAAATTTTGATGTATAAAGCCTGTCAAGTCTTGTCGTTGTATTTGCTGAATGAGTACTATGAAAATGATAAGGTCGTGATTGACGGGATCAAGCGGGTGGTGCTGAAGCTGGACGATGGTTCGGCGAAGGTGACTGAGCAGTTTTATTTTGAGTTGCTTTCCCTTGTAAGTTGGGTGTATGAGGACAGGGTAAGTGTGCGGCGCAAGTTGTTCAACGAGCGGCTGAGCCTGGACAGGGATGAGCAGGATTGTTTGCTAGTGGCCTTGACCAAGAACATTACCGGGGCTTCGGCCCAGGCCAAAGAGCGATATAATTTTGTGATTACTGATCGTCAGGATGCGTATGTTAAGGAGCTGAAGGAACTGTTGAAGGATATCCGCACGCAATCAGAGTTGTATTCGGTGAAGATCAGGACTTTGCTTTCTAATTTTTTACGTGATTTACTGGCTGCGATTGTGCTGGTGGGTTTTACGCTATTCACAAAGTTTACTGATAATGAGAAGCTGGTGAACCAGGACCTGCTGAAGTATGTGTTTTATGGGCTGGCAGTATATTACCTGCTTTCAATTCTTATGCAGAGCATTGTTGATATAGTGGATATTTCGGTATCTAAAAAGGAGATCCTTTATTGGAAGAATGCGACTAAGGAGCAACTCCCCGAAAAGGAGTTTAAAGACCATATTGATAAATCACTAAAGGGTAGAAGGACTTCGCTGAGAATCATTTATCCGATTGTGGCATTGTGCTACCTGGGGATTGCTTTGGCTTGTTTAAAGTACACTTGGGTATTCAAGGATTTAATGAAGCGTGAGGCCGCAAAGAAGGCGGTGGTGGTTGGTGTTCCGATACCTGTTTTGGTTCCTGCTGTTGGTTCTATACCTGGCATTGATAGCCTTTCTGTGGCAGATTCTTTGAGAATGCCTGTTCCCGTACGGCGTTAAACAGGGCATTCAGTGAGGAGTTCGGACATATTCTGACTTGCCAATTTTCAATGATGCTGGCCAATCATGTAGTGTCAAAGTGGCCATTTAAAATATTAACGTCTAACTGGATTTTTTCCATATGGCGTGTCAGGTGGTCAGGATGAGATTGTGTCTGGTTTTTGCTTACAGGATCGGTGGCATGTATTGTTTTTTTTCCTTCTTTTCGATGTTTTAGTTTCTTATGAGTTCCAGTCAATTGTTCCGTCAGGACTGATGTTTTCTGTTTCGCTAACGTATAAGCATCGGCCAGGGTGATCTTTTCTGGATTGATGGCGTTTGTAGAGGCCTCGTCATACTTTGAACTTCTAATACGGAATTCGATTACTTTCTTCAAGCGTAGCCGTACGTTAAAATCCACTGAGCCTGCAAACCCCAAGAAATACAAGGAGTGACCCAGGTAACGCAAGTATTTAAAGTATTTAATTTTGTCCTTAACTTTTTTCATAAATTTTGCTGCGTTCGAACCTTGTGACATACTGGTTGACTTCGAATACGATAATCACAATTACTAGAATCTTGCTTTAGTTTATTAATATTTAGTTTTAAAAAATTGTATAACTACTTAAAACAACTGATCGAAATGAGCACTCTCAACTAAAGGTCTTTACTATGTACGCAATATGTGTCGTTCGAAATAGGTGTAAGAAAGTTTATTGTTAGTTTTTTTATGGATTTAGATTTTATCTTTGAGACGTGAATATTGCTATTAACTATGAGTTATAGACAGCAATTCTTGCGTTTATCTTGTTTAAATATGAGAGTCAAAATTCTCATAAAAAGGATAAGTAGCACATGATATTTCAAAATGATATGAAAAACTTTAAGGATACTGCCACTTTTATCTGGTCAATTGCCGACTTGTTGCGTGGCGATTATAAGCAAAGCGACTATGGGAAAGTGATTTTACCTCTGACCGTCTTACGTCGACTCGATTGCGTTTTACATGCTACCAAAGTTGATGTGCTCAAAAAGCACGAACAAGC